>WYBB01000117.1 GCA_011526585.1 Deltaproteobacteria bacterium | reverse complement strand
CTGGGTCTGACCGGCGTCGCGGCGAAGCCAGCGCGAGGGCGCGGCGTTGCGGCGGATGGCGATCTCGGTGCCGGGCACGTGCTCGGCGAGCTCGAGGATCCAGCCGATGGTGCCCAGCGGCGGCTCGGTGTCGTCGACCCGGTAGTAACGCCAGCCGACCCGGTCCTGGTGCGCGAGGTCGTTCACGATCTGATCGGGCGCCTCGTTGATGAAGGGGACCTGGGTGATCTCCGGGTTGTCCGAGCTCAGCGTGAAGGAGAACGGGGGCGCGCCGCGCACGGTGACGTAGAAGACGTCGTTGGTGAGGCCGAAGGTGCCGCTGTTCGGATCGGGGGGCACCAGGCTCAGCGCGTCGGTGGTGGCGACGGCCTCCGACATCGCGTCGTTTTCGTATTCGTTCGGGATCTGCGCGCGCGCCACGTAAAGGTCGACCTCGCCCTCGGTCGGGGTGAGCGTGACCTCCCAGCCGATCTGCTCGAGCGGCACCACGACCTGGTAGGTGCGGTAGCCGAAGCCCTCGTCGTCGCTGTCGTCGAGGGTGAAGGCGAAGCTGCCGTGGCCGAGCGTGGTGGGATCGATGGCGAGGTGGTTGCGCGAGTCGACGGTGACGCTCGCTTCGCCGTCGGCGACGGCGGCGACGAGGTAGCCGCGCGCCTGCAGGTAGCTCGGCACGATCAGCGCCTGCTCCTGGTAGCGGTGGTCCTCGAGGCTGTAGCCGTCGCGCACGAGCGGGGCCTGGGTGTCGTCGATGTGCAGCGTCGCGCCCGGGGCCTGCAGGCGCCAGGCGCGCGTCTGGGCGGTCGCCTCGGTGGTGAAGTAGCCGAGGCCGACGTCGAGCGTCAGCGCGTGCGGCGCCGCGACGTCGCCGAGCGGGCCGAGGTCCTCGACGAAGAGATCGCCCGAGACGATCGACCAGTCGGCGTCGCCGCTCCGGGCGCGCACGCGCAGATACCAGCTCTGGTTGGCGGAGAACTCGTTCTGTCGGAAGTGATAGCGATCTGAGCCCACGCGCTGCGACTGGTAGGACGAATAGTCCTGCGGGAAGGCGTTCTGGGCCATGAAGAGATCGGCCTCGCCGCCGCTCACGCGCAGCACGTTGCGCCAGACGCCGAAGTCGGGCAGCTCGGTCGTGACGCGGTACAGGTGGTCGCCGAAGGCTCCGTCGGGGCGCGCCTGGGCGCTGGTGCCGGTCAGCGTCGCGCCGTCGTCCCAGCCGAGCGCGAGCGCGTACGCGGTGTCGACCTGCACGTCGATCTGGCAGTCGGCGTCGGGGTGGATCTCGATCCACCAGTTGGCGTCGGCGGCGACGACCTGGTCGGCCTCGAAGAAGAGCGTGTGCAGGTCGGCGTCGTGGGACTGGCGCACGATGCTGCCGTCGGCGGCGTCGCGCCGCACGTAGACGTCGACCTGAGCGGTGGCGCGCACGGCGACGCGCAGACCGTCGTGCTCGCCCGGCACCGTCACGCGCACGTAGCGCGAGACGTCGGTGCTCGCGTCGATCGCCGGGATCGTGTCGGGCGCGCTCAGGAGGTAGGGATCGTCCGGGTCGCCGAGGAGCGCCGCGGTCCGGAGCGCCGGCGGGTCGGCCGCGCCGCTGCCCTCGCAGGCCGAGGCCGAGAGAGCGAAGAGAAAAAGAAGACCAAAGGACGGCGTCAGGGTCCGATTCGACACGTCATGCTCCGCGGGCAGCGACCGTGAACGGGGCCGGCGGTCGCATCCTACCGGAGCGTGATCGCGGTTGCGAGGAAAAGCTCAGCGAAGCCAGCTCGGGTCGAGCTGGGCGATCTCCTTGGCGCACGCCCGGGTCACGAGCCAGGCCTCGCCGCGATCGGTCTCGGCGATCGCGACCTCACCCTGCTCGAGCTCCTTGACGAGCTCGTCGGTGAGCTCGAGGTAGGGCACCGAGCCCTTCTTCGAGACGTAGTACCAGCGACGCTGTCCGCGGGTCTTGCCCTCGATCCGCCCCTTCTGCGCGAGCTCGAGCAGGCGCTTGGCGTCCTTGGGCGAGAGCGCGGCGTTGGGCTCCGGACGCGGCGGCGCGGCCCCACGCTCGCCCCGCGGCGGGCGGCGATCCTGCCCGCCACCTCCGCGCTCCTGACCAGGACCGCCCTTCTTCCTGGCGCCACCGCCCTGCGGACGCGCGCTGCGCTGCGCCTCCTCCTCGGCCTTCTTCGCCTGTTCCTCCGAGACGAGCCCGGCCTTGAGCAGCAACTCTCGCATGTCACCCATCGATCACCTTGCTCCCGAATCGCCGCCCGTCTATCAGACGCGGACGACGTGCACCACCGAGTTGTCGGGAAAGAGGCGCCGCTTGCCGAGCGCGTAGCGCGCCGCCAATGCCTCGGATTCGCACACCTCGAGCGCCCGGAAGCCACGCGCCTCGAAGAAGCTCGCGGCGTCCGCCGGCGTCAGCGCGAAGCGGATCGGCTCACCGACGGTGCCGAGCATGCGCGCGCCGATGCGCCGCATGCGCGCCTCGATCGTCGTGCCGGCGGGCGCCGACCACAGGTCGCATGCCAGCTCCGAGCCGGACCCCGACAAGCGATGCACCGCGCCCAGGGTCTGGTCGACCGTATCGGGATGCAGATACATCGCCACTCCCTCCCACACGAAGAAGGTGCGCTTGTCCGGCTCGAACTGGTGGTGCTCTGCGCCCTCGAGCAACCCCTCCTCGAGGGTGTGGTGCTCGAAGTCGATCGGCAGGTAGGTCGCGACGCTCTTCACCTCGGGCACGCGCGCGGCGAGCAGCGCCTGCTTCTTCTTCTGCGTCGCCGGGAAGTCGACCTCGATGATCGGTCGCCCGGCGAGACGCTCCGCGAAGCGCAGCGCTCGCGAGTCGTAGCCGGCGCCGAGGATCACCACCTGCTCGCCGCCCGCATCGAGGAAGCGCCCGAGCGCGTCGTCGATCCAGCGGTGCCGCGCCGCGACGAAACCCTGCAGCGCGCCCGGGCCGACCGGCAGCCGTCCCCTGAGCCCGAGCTGCATCAGCGGCGAGCGCACCCACGGCCGCCACGCCCGCGGCAAGAGCCGCTCGGCGAACGGGTCCTCGAGGATGCGCTCACCCTCGGGGCGCGCGTTCTCGATGGCGCGAAAGAAACACACCGCCTCCGCGGTGAGCGACGGACCACGCGGCATGCGTTCACTCCTCGACGAGGTTCAAGCCGGCCGCGTACCCGTAGGAGACGTCGCGGTCGTAGCCATAGGCGATGACGCTGACCGGCTGATCGGAGACCAGCCGGTGCACGCCGTCGGCGACCGAGACGCGCGCCACCTTCCAGTCGGAGCCGGGGATCACCGTGAAGTTGCCGGGCGGCACGACGATGTCGTCGAGCGTCACGGTGGCGCTCTGCGGCGCGACGACGTTGACGTAGTCCTGGGCGTACTTGTTCGGCGACAAGAACACGTAATCCTTACGGAATTGCTTGGCGGGCGGGAGCATGATCAGGGTCGGGTCGCCGACCGCCGTGCACACGGTCGTGCCCGTCTCGTAGGTCGTACAGACGTGGCCCGGCGGACACGAGCCGCTCGACCCGGGGAAGCACTCCGGCGGGAAGCACACGGCCTCGATCGAGAAGGGATCGTAGTTGACGCACGAGTAGCCCGGCGCGCACTGGCCGCTCTGGGTGCAGTCCGCGTAGGCGACCGGCGAGACGACCTCGCCCGAGCTCGCCAGGATCTGCGCGACCGAGATCGGCTTGTCGGCGGTGATGACGAAGTCCTGGGTCGTGGCGATCTCGAACCACTGCCCGCGCTGGAGCTGGCGCGGCTGCGAGACCGCCGGCGAGAAGCTCACGGTGGTGCCGTCCTGGGCGGCGAGGATACGCCAGTAGTCGCTCTCGACCTGGCGTGGCCGCGCCTTGGAGGCGACGTAGGTGTCGCCCCAGGTCGAGACCGGGAACATCTGATGCTCGAGGTGATCGGCGCAGCACGCGCTGCCCGAGAGCGCCGCCTCGTGCCCGGCGAAGACCGCCACCGGCTTGTCGCTCGTGACCAGGGTCCCGGTCAGATCGCCGCCGTCCTGGTCGCTCTTGACGTTGAGCACCTGGTAGGGCTCGAGCGCGAAGGTGTAGCTCTGCCCGGCCGCCATCGTCGGCATGTTGGCGCCGGCCTGCGTGCGCGCGGTCGGCACGATGGTCACGTTGGTCTGGGTCGACGCGGCGACGACCGCGAAGAGACCGCGGTAGGGCACGATCTGGCCCGAGGCCGCGCCCTGGCCCTGGAGCTCGAAGCGGCTGAAGACGAAGTACTCCTTGCCGAAGGTGTTGGTCGGGATGAGGATCGAGGCGTCGTTGGAGAAGACGTCGACGTTGTCGAGCGGGTTGAACTGGTAGGCGACGATCGGCGCGGTCGACTCGACGCGGTAGGCGGTCCAGTGGAGGCCGGCCGTGCCCATGTTGCGGTTGGGCAGGTCGAAGATCGAGAGCTGGCCGGGCGCGACGTCGCGCTCGGCCACGGTCGTCGCCGCGGCGGCCGCCCCGTCCTTGCGCGAGACCTTCACGCGCGCCGAGCGCTCGGACAGGTTCGACACGATGAGCGCGAAGGGCCCGTTCATCGCGTTGATGTGGTTGTCGAGATCGACCGCCCAGTAGTCGCAGCCCGAGTTGGAGTTCGCCTTGGGATCGCGCACGCACGGCGACTGACAGCTCCCGGCGACGCAGCTCAGCCCCTCGCTCTGGCAATCCTGCTGGACGATCCACGCGCCCTGATCGGTGCAGGTCTCGGCCGCGCCGCTCGCCGTGCAGCGCCGCTGCGACGGGTAGCACGCCAGGCACTGCCCGTCGGCGCAGACCTGGTCGGGCTGGCACTGTGCGATCGCCTCGTAGCCCGAGCCGTCGGGCCGGCAGCTCGCGACGGTGAGGTTGTCGCAGCGCAAATGCCCGGGCGTGCACGCGGTCGTCGTGCCGTCGACGCTGGTGTCGGGGGGCACGCTCGTCGCGTCGACCGGCGGCATGGTGGTGGTCGCGTCGACCGGCGGGCCGGTGGTGGTCGCGTCGACGTCGCCGCCGCCGCCCGCGTCGCCGGCATCGCCGAAGACGACGCCGTCGGGCACGAAGACGCCGCCCCCACCCCCTCCGGGGCTGGAGCACGCGACGATGGCGATGAACGCGAGCGCGGGCGTTGGCTTCACGATGGCTCCGACCTGAGGACGGCGGACGGTATCACCTCCGTCACGGTCGACTCAAGGACGGGCGCATACGCCCGTACACGCCCTGCTCGCTCCGATCCCTATCGCCCGCAAGTGCCCGCGGCGGTGTCGCCCACGAGGTGGCAGGTGAGGCCGGGCTCGCACGGCAGGAACTGGGCCGAGCACGCCTCGCCCTCGCGCGCGTACCACTGGCAGGAACCTCGCTCGTCCTCGCAATGGAGGCCCTTGCCGCAGTCGTCGTCCCGCGCACAGTCGCCGCCCTGGCCGACCAGGCCGGGCGTCTCGCAGCGGAGGGTCTCGGCGTCGCAGCGGAAATCGAAGCTGCAGCGCCGTTCGGCGGAGCAGGGCTCGCCGAGGCCGGAGGGCGAGACGCAGGTACTCGCGCAGACGAGGCCGGGAGCGCATTCGACGTCGGAGGCGCAGTCGGCACCGGCAGGGGTGTCACCGGCCACGCGGCACTCCACCCGATCGACGTCACAGGTCGCGCCGACGCGGCACCAGCGCTCGTCGGCGCGCGTCGGGGTGCGATCGTGCTGGCCGCACCTGTCGCCGAGGTCTGCCTGGTACATCGGGTAGCACTTGCCCCAGTCCGCGCAGAGCATGCCGGGCAGGCAGTCGCCGTGTGCGCCGCAGCTCAGATCGCAGCCCGCGCCGGTGCGGCACACCGGATCGCCGATGGCGTCGTCGGCGCCGGCACACACGCCCGGCCACGCGGCAGCGAACGGGAGCAGTCCGTCCCAGCCCGCCCCGAGGATCGGTGGCGGCACGCGCACGCAGACGTTGCTCGCACATCCGGCGTGACCCGCGCACGGCGCGCCGCGCACCCCCTGGCCCGCGGCCTGGCAGGTCCCCGGCCAGCCCAGGCAGCGACCGTCGGCGTTCGTGCGGCCGTCCTCGTCTATCGCGTGGCATCCGCTCGCATCGAAGTCGTCGGCGCTGGGCGCCCTCGCGTCGATGCCTGCGAGCGGCGCGCACACGAGGCCCTCGCGACAGTGCAGCGCGCGGAACCCGCCGGTCACCGGTCCGCCGGCCGTCACGTACCAGGCGCATGGCGCGCCGACATCACCCTCGGGCGGCGCGCAGATCCCGGCACGCGGGTCGTCGGGGGCGCCGCCGCCGTTGCACACCAGCGGCGCGACGCAAGGCAGGGCCGCCTCGCAGCGTTCGCCCGCGACCGGACGCGCGCGGCACTGGCCCTCGACGCAGAACGCGTCGTCACCGCAGAGATCGATGCGCTCATCGCACGACTCGCCGGCCGCACGGAACCGCCGACACGTGTTGGACCAGCTGCGCTCGCAGTACAGACCCTCCTCGCAGTCCCACTCGTTCCACGCGACGCACCCGCCGCCGAACGTGCTGCTCGTGCTCTCGGTGCACTCCACGCACGTCTCGCCCTCGGCTCGCGGCGCGTCGTCCTTCGCTTCACACGCCACCATCGCCAGCACCGCCAGCCACCCGAGGTCGTTCATCGTCATATCGCACCTCACGGGGCTCTTCGCGTCAACCTCGATGGCTCCTCGGAGCGCGCCGCAAACCAGCCCCCAACGAAAAGGGGCGACCGATCGCTCGGTCGCCCCTTGGCGATTCAACCAACCGCAGCGCGTTACGGCTCGTCGCTGTCGCCCACGACGATCATCGTGTTCTTGAACTGCCCCTCGGTCAGGCCGATCGTCTCCGTCGTGCACTGCTCGGTCACGGCCACGCAGTAGTCGGCGCCCGGCGCGGAGTAGTCGCTCCAGGCGCTGACACCTTCGCTCGCGCCCTCGCCGTCGGCGTTCTTGTACTCCGAGCTGTCGAGCACGAAGATGAACTCCGGCATGTCGCCGAGCTTGAGGAGCCCATCGTGCTTGCCGATGTTCTCCGAGAGCACGAAGGTGTAGATGCCGTCGGCGGCCGCCGCGTCGCCCTTGGCCCCGTCATCGGCCAGCGCGATCTCGCTCCAGCCCCAGGCGCTGCCCTTGACCTTCACGTCGTTGTACGTGACGCCCTGGAAGAGCGCGTTGAGGTTCGCGCCCTCGTTCGAGGTGTCGATCGTCAGGCGCAGGTCGATGGTGCCGTGCGGCGCGATCACCAGCCCGGCCGCGTCGATCGCCGTCGTCGCGCCCGCCTCCACCGCGAAGGTGCCGTTGGGCCCGACCCAGATCCAGGCGCCGTCGCTGCCGTCGACCGAGCCGCGGATCGCGCCGTACTCGAACGTGTCGGCCGCCGCGTTGGACACCCAGACGGTGATCCCCCAGACGTTGTCGCCGGCGGTCGCGCCCGCGGGCTCGTGGCCGCCCTCGTTCCACGGGCCGTCGTCGTAGAGCACCGCGAACGGCCCGCCCCAGGCGGCGTCCTTGGTCATGATGCGCGTCGCCGGGTCGTATGCGAACGAGCCCTTCCACGCCAGGCCGTCGACCGCCTCGTAGGTCTTGTTGGCGCTGTCGTCGATCGAGAAGTTCACGGCGACGTAGCCCTCGCCCGGCGCGACCCAGATCTCCGGCACGGTGATGAAGGTGTTCTGGTCGCCGTCGGGCTTGTTCTCGACGGTGACCGCCTCCCACGCGCCCGGCGAGCCGACCGCCGCGGTGACGCCGGCCGTCGGCGGCGCGCCGCCCGCCTTGTACTCGCTGCCGTCGAGCACGAAGACGAACATCGGCTCGTCGCCCGGCTTGAGCAGGCCGTCGTGCTTACCGAGGTGCTCGGACATGACGTAGGTGTAGATCCCGTCGCCGGCCGCCTCGTCCGAGCCCTGGCCGTCGTCGGCCATGGCGATCTCGGTCCAGCCCCAGGCGCTGCCCTTCACCTTGACGTCGGTGTAGGTGACGCCCTGGAAGGTCGGGTCGAGGTTGGCGCCCTCGTTCGAGATGTCGATGGTGAGGCGCAGGTCGATCGTGCCGTGCGCCGGGATCACCAGCCCGGACGCCGCGACGACCCCGGTCTCGCCGGCCGGCACCGTGACCGTGCCGTTGGGGCCGGTCCAGATCCAGCCGCCGTCACTGCCATCGACCGAGCCGCGGATCGCGCCGTACTCGAAGACCTGATCGGCCTCGGGTGTCGGGGTGCGCACCGCGACCGTCCAGATGTTGTCGCCGGCGGTGGCGCCCGGCGCCTCGTGCCCGTCGGGCGCGGGGCCGTCGTCCCAGAGATTGACGAACGGGCCGCTCCAGGCCGACGAGAAGCTCAGCACGTCGTTGGCCGCGTCATAGGAGAACGAGCCCTTCCAGGCCAGGCCGTCGGTGGCATCGTAGGTCTTGTTCGCGCTGTCGTCGATCGAGAAGGTGAGGGTCGCATAGGTCGGCTCGACGATCTCCCCGTCGGGCGCCGTCGTGTCCTCGCTGGTCTCTTCGGTCGTCTCTTCGGTCGTCTCCCCGGTCGTGTCGGGGCTCGTATCCGTGGTGTCGGCCGTGTCGGTCGTGTCGGGCTTGGGCTTGTCGTCGTCGCCGCAGCCCATCCCAAATGTCAGGGCCAACAGCCCTGCCGCCAAAATCGAGAATGTTCGCATCGCTCTCGCTCCTTAGTCTTCGTTGAGCCCGGGCGTTCAGCCGGATCGATGTTAGCAATCCGCGCGCCACGAATCGGAACTTTCTGCACCGCGCCCGAATCTGTACCACGAGTACGCGCACGCGCGAGTACCCGGACCGCCATTTGACCGGCAGTCAGGACGCCTGGCCGAACGCGATCCGCGCGAGGTCCCCCCGGGTCGTCTGGCGGTCCAAGCGGGACAATCCGCACGCCGGGTGTGCGATTGCACACGAGCCCGGCCGAGGACCTACCGATCGCGGCGCTCTGGCGCGGGCGCCGGTCGGCGGCGCGCGGCGAGCACCGGGTAGCTCAGGACGACGATGGCGACGACGACGACGCCGGCGCCGAGGAGCTCGTAGAGGCTCGGCGCCTCCCCGTCGAAGAACGGCAGCGCGAGGTAGCTCGAGACCACGCCGGCGAGGATGCTCGAGGCACGGTTGACCGGCACGGTGTAGGCGTTCTCCGCCGGCTCGAGCAGGATGAGCCCGCCGAAGACCCCGGTCAGTTGCGAGCAGAGGCCGATCACCATCACCAGGATGAAGGTCTCGGGGTAGGCCCAGATCGCCGAGAAGCCCCAGGCGAGCTCACTCGCGAAGCGCGACTCGCCGAGCGAGGCGAAGACCGCCAGACCGACCAGCGCGACCGGGGTCGCGACCATCTGCTCCTCGACGAAGAAGGCGATGCGCGCCTCGCGTCCGCTGGTCTTGGCCTTCTGCGACATCCACGAGAGGCGGAAGAAGTAGGCGACGAGGTAGATCGCGATGTCGATCGCCGCGACGAGCGTCAGCGCCGCGCCGCCATCCTCGGAGAAGGCGACGAGCAGCGCCATCAGCGCGAGCCCCGAGCCCGCCCACGACCACCACGGGATCGTCGAGAACGGCCGCCCGTTGAGCTGATCGACCTCCGGCGCGAGCAGCAGCACGCCGCCGCGCATCAAGAGCATCGCGAAGAGCACGCTGATCCCGTCGAAGGTGTAGGCGAGCGTCGTCGTGAGCAGGATCGCCGCGGTCGCGATCCCCGACATCAGCGTGACCAGCCGCGGCCTCGGCACGCGCACCCCGAACAGCCGGACGTGCGCGGCATAGCCCCACCAGCGCATGAGCGAGATGAACGCGACCATGCCGACGACCGAGGTCATCGTCGCCAGCGGCAGGATCGCGGTGCCGCTCACCTGCGTCACGCCGCCGCCGCCCGAGGAGACCGCCTTGGTCAGGAGCGTATACGGCACATAGGCCGCGAAGTAGCCGAACGCGAACCCCCAGATCCGCAATGAGCCGCGCTCGGGCCCGGCGCCGATACCGCGCCCGGCCGCTACCGCTCCCGAAACGACATGACCCGCCTCGTCTTCGCTGCGCACGGCTCAATCTACTCCGGCGGACCGCCCCGCACAAAGTCCATGCGACGAGACCCGAGGCTCGCGCGGGGGAATCGGCTCGCGTGACGTGGTCCGGTCGCGCTAGAGCGCCGATCAAGAACCGGTCAAGGAAGGATCGACGGGCCGAGCGGGGCGTGATCTACCCTCCAACGGAGGTGTCGAACATGACCAACGAGTGGCGCGCACAGGTGGAGATCAGCGAGG
>WYBB01000116.1 GCA_011526585.1 Deltaproteobacteria bacterium | reverse complement strand
GGGGGCGGCCCCCCGCGGGGGGGGGTTGTCCGGGTGGCCCCCGCGGGGGGGGGGGGGCCGTCCTCTCTTCCCCCCGGGGGGCGCGCTTGGCGCCCCCCCCCCCGCTACAGGATAACGGCCCTCGTGGCCGCCCGACTCAGCGCACGGTGAACTCGAGGGCGAGCGCGACCTTCTTGATCTGGCAGAGGCTCGCGTTGCAGATGCTGAACTTCGCCTCGAGCGCGGTCTTCTCGTTGCCGCTGGCGGCACCCTTGAACGGGATCGTGACCCGCGCCTCCTTGTCCTGGGCGCCGATCGCGAAGTCGCCGTCGAGCTGCTTGTAGACCGTCTTGTCGAGGGTGACGACGCGCGGTGAGCCGTCGACGGTGATCTTGGCGGGGTAGTCGCGGTTCCACTTGAAGTCGCCGCTGACCTTGAAGGTGACGGACGCGGTGCCGTCGGCGGCGACCGTGACCGAGGGGGCCTGGGTCTCGATGCTGTAGGGCTCGGCGGGATCGGCGGCCTGGGCGAGCGCGCCGAGCGACACGAGCGTCGCCAGGAGCAGGAGCGCGCGGGTCAGGGTCTTCAGGAACATCGTCGGGTCTCCTCGGTGGCCGCGTTCATCAACGCCCGGCTACCAGAACAATTCACGGGTCTCAACGTTGCGGCAGCGTCAGCGGGCATCGGTCGGCGACGCCATCGTCCTCATCTGGAAACAATCCATCCCTTTTCTTGGATCTAATCGCAACAAAGGGCGCGGCTACGGTTGCATCACATGGGTCGGCAAGACCCGTCACCAACACCCGAACACTCCCAAGGAGAGATACCATGCAACCGCGCTACACCATCGACACCGCCCACTCCGCCGTCCACTTCGTCGTCCGCCACATGGTCTTCGCCAAGGTACGCGGCCGCTTCGACCGCTGGAGCGCCGAGCTCGCGCTCGACGACCAGGACCTCGCGAAGTCGCACGTGCGCGTCACCATCGACGCCGCCAGCGTCGACACCGGCACCGACAAGCGCGACGAGCACCTGCGCTCGGCCGACTTCTTCGACGTCGCGACCTACCCGACCCTCTCCTTCCAGAGCACGCGCGTCGAGCCGGGCAAGAAGCCCGGCCGCTTCACCGTCGTCGGCGACCTGACGATCAAGGACGTCACGCGCGAGGTCACGCTCGAGGTCGAAGAGGGCGGCCGCGGCAAGGACCCGTGGGGCCAGGAGCGCGTGAGCTTCTCCGCGAGCGCGGCCATCGACCGGCGCGACTTCGGGCTCACCTGGAACCAGCTGCTCGAGGCGGGCGGCGTGCTCGTCGGCGACAAGGTCGAGATCGCCATCGAGGTCCAGGCGATCGCGCAGGCGGCCGCTCAGGCCGCGTGACCGGGTCGAGCGGCGGCCCGGAGCGGGGAGCCCCCCGCGGATCGGTGAGGCGGGCGGCCACGAGGGCCGCCCTCTGCCGATCCAGCCGGGCTCAGCGATCGGTCGGGAAGGCGCGCGGCGCGTGGCCGGTGTAGATCTGGCTCGGCCGGTAGATGCGGTTGCCCTCGAGCTGCTCGAGCCAGTGGGCGAGCCAGCCGGAGACGCGCGCGATGGCGAAGATCGGCGTGAAGAGATCGGGCTCGATGCCGAGCTTGGCGTAGAGGATGCCCGAGTAGAAGTCGACGTTGGGGTAGATGCCCCGGGGCGCGAGCTTCTCGAAGGTGATCGTCTCGATGCGGCGCGCGATCTCGTAGCGCGTGTCGACGCCGAGGTGGTCGAAGAGCTTGACCGCCAGGTGCTGCATGATCGTCGCGCGCGGGTCCTTCGCCTTGTAGACCCGGTGGCCGAGGCCCATGATCTTCTCTTTGCGCTCGACCTTGCCGTCGATGTAGGCGTCGGTCTTGTCGAGCGAGCCGATCTCGTCGAGCATGATCAGCACTTCTTCGTTGGCGCCGCCGTGCAGCGGGCCCGAGAGCGCGCCGACCGCCGAGGCGACCACGGTGAACGGGTCGGCCAGCGTCGAGCCGACGACGCGCCCGGCGAAGGTCGAGGCGTTCATCGAGTGCTCGGCGTGGAGCACGAGGCAGACGTCGAGCGTGCGCGCGGCGATCGGGTCGGGCTCGGTCCCGTTGAGCATGTAGAGGAAGTTCTGGGCGTGGCCGAGATCGTCGCGCGGCATGACCGCCTCGTCGCCGTGGCGCACGCGGTGGAAGGCGGCGACGATCGTCGGCAGCTTGGCGATGAGGCGGATGACGCTCTCTTCCTGGACCTTCGGGTCCATCACGTCGCGCGCCGGATAGAACATGCCCATCGCGGCGACGCCGGCCTGCAGGGCGTCCATCGGGTGGCCGGCCTCGGGCAGGGTCTTGAGCACGTCGACGATCTTGTACTTGAGGCGGCGGTGGCTCCGCAGCTTGGCATCGAACTCGGCGAGCTGCGCGCGGGTCGGGAGCTCGCCGTAGAGGAGGAGGTAGCTCGTCTCCTCGAAGCTCGTGTGCTCGGCGAGGTCCTCGATCGTGTAGCCACGATAGTAGAGCTTGCCTTCGTTGCCGTTGATCTCCGCAATCTTCGAGGCCGCGCACGGGATGCCCGCGAGGCCTGGGACGAGCTCGGTGGTCATGCTGATATCCTTGAGCGATTGCCGCTGTTGCCTGCCGTCTTCGACAGACAGGCTCCTGAACAGGGACGCATTGAGTCGGAGGCAAGATGCGAAGCAAGGAACGAAGGAGGAAGCGCGGAGGCGTACCCACGTACGCCGCACAAGCGACCGACGACGTGACGCCGCATCGCGCTTGGATCCGGCTCAAGGCGTCCCTGTTTAGCGGAGGCGCTCAGGGCTGTAAACTCCCTTCGAGGAGGGTCCAGCCGACGACCTCGAGCTGCGGCGCGCAGTAGGTCGAGAGCGCGACCTTGACGACGCGCGCCTGCACCATGAGCGGGGCATCGCGCACGGCGGCGAGGTGGTCGACCAGGGCGCGCGCGGCGTCGGACTTCGGCAGGTAGGCGTGCACGACGCGCCCGCGCCCGTCGTGGAGCTGCAGGCCCCAGTGCGTGCGCCAGGCGCCGCGGAAGGCGCAGTGCATCGCGGTCGACAGGCGAGCACCGCCGGCGATCTGGATCTGCTGGCCGACCGGCGCCTTCTCGGGATCGGTCAGATCCTTCCAGATCTGCGGCTGGGCGAGCTCGCGCAGGGTCTCGACGCTCGGCAGGCGCTTGGGATCGGGGCGGTCGGGAGCGAGCGAGCCGGGCGGGTACTGCCAGCCGCGCGACCACTTGAGGATCTCGACCTGGTCGAGGCAGACCTCGGAGAGGCGCTCCGGATCGAAGCGCACCTGCACGGTGATCTGCGGGGCGTCGTCGCTGTCGAGCAGGCGCTCGAGCACCTTGCCGAGCTCGGCGGGCAGGTAGCCGGTCAGCGTCTCGAACGGCCCGCCGAGCAGGGTGAAGGCCATGAGGCGCCCCTGGGTGCCGGCATAGCCGCAGTTGAAGTAGTCGCTCTTGCGCGCGAAGGCGCGCACGGTGAAGACCTGGCCGGCGAGCTCGTAGCGGTCGGCGACGAGGCGCGTGATGGTGGGCCAGTTGCGTGGATCCTGGTCGCGCACGCCGTCGTCGGCGCGCGCGGACGGCGCGGCGGCGAGCTGGAGCGAGGCGACGAGGATGAGGAGGCCGAGGGCCGCGCGGCGCGCTGGGTGAGCCATGGGCGGGACCATAGAGCGGCGCCGATCCGGTGGCAAGGAACGCCCTCGCTCCCGGCGGGCCCGCGAGGCGGCCCACGCATCCGCTCGGGCCGCGAGGCCGCGTGCGCCTTCGCTCGCACATCCGACACGATCCTTGATCGCAGCCGCGCGGTGTGTAACGTCCGCGCCGATGTCGTCCGCGGACCGCCTCTCCGATCGCGTCGCCTTCGCCTCCGGTCGCAAGAAGCCCGGTCGCGCCATGATGGCCTTCGCCGATTCGTCGGGGCAGATCTTCGAGCACCCGGATCTCGAGATGCTCGGCTGGGACGGCGAGTGCTGGCGCCCGCTCGAGCCCGACGAGCTCGTGCCCCTGCCCGAGGGCAGCGACCTCTTCACCTTGCCTGCGCGCAAGGCCGCGGGCTTCGACAGCGCCGCCGACGAGGTCGTCGTCTTCGACGAGCCGGGCACCACCGCGGTCGCGTGTTTCATCGCGCCGGCCTACCTGCGCCTCCTGCTGCCCGCCTACGAGTCGGCCGAGGACGCGCCCGCGCTGCCGCTCTTCGCCTACGCTGCGGTCGGGATCCGCGACGGCGAGCTCGTCACCGCGACCCTGCGCGTCGACGAGGACATCCGCCAGGACCCGTTCCGCTTCGACGTCGCCGAGATCGAGCGCCGGGTCGCCGCGCGCCTCGAGGCGCTGCCCGACAACCGCCTCATCAAGCACCTCGAGCGCTGCGCCCTGACCTATCACTGCCGCGCCGCGCAGAACTTCTTCCTCGATCGCTTCGAGGCCCCGCTGCCCGCAGCGCCGACCTGCAACGCGCTCTGCGTCGGCTGCATCAGCTTCCAACCCAAGGCCGGCGACGAGACCCCGTCGGCCGCGCACGACCGCATCGCCTTCGCCCCGACCCCCGACGAGCTCGCCGAGATCGCGCTGGGCCACATCGCGCGCGTCGGCGAGCGCGCCGTCGTCTCCTTCGGGCAGGGCTGCGAGGGCGAGCCGCTCATGCAGGGCCGAAACCTCGAGCACACGGTGCGCAAGATCCGCGAGGTCACCCGCCAGGGCATCGTCAACCTCAACTCCAACGCCTCGCGTCCCGACGTCATCGCCCGCATGCTCGACGCCGGCCTCGACAGCCTGCGCGTCTCGACCAACAGCGCGCGCGCCGAGGTCTACGCCGCCTACTACCGTCCCACCGGCTACACCTTCGCCGACGTGCGGCGCTCGGCGCGGCTCGTGCGCGAGCGCGGCGGCTACGTCATGCTCAACTACTTCGTGTTCCCGGGCGTGACCGACACGCCCGCCGAGCTCGACGCGCTCAGCGCCTGGATCGACGAGGCGAAGATCGACATGGTGCAGCTGCGCAACCTCAACATCGATCCCGAGCTCTACCTCGCCGCCGTGACCGGCGTCGGCCACGTCGTCGAGCCGATGGGGCTCCTCCCCTGGCTGCGCGAGCTCCGGCGCCGCTTCCCGGCGCTGCGCTTCGGCTACTTCAACCCGCCGCGGCAGACGATGCACGAGGCGGCCCCCGCGCTGGTCTGATGTCGTTGACGACATCGTCAATAGCTCACGGAGAATGACGGCATGCCGATCTACGAATATCGCTGCGAGGCTTGCGGAGCGCCGAAGGAGGCGATCCAGCGGATGAGCGATGCGCCGCTCCGCCTCTGCGACGCGTGCGGCCAGGAGGCGCTCGTGCGCCTCGTCAGCAAGACGAGCTTCGTGCTCAAGGGCAGCGGCTGGTACGCGACCGACTACAAGCCCGCCCCCAAGGAGGCCAAGGCCGACGCCCCCAAGGAGGCCAAGGCCGAGCCCGCCAAGTCCGAGCCCGCCAAGCCCTCGAGCACCGCCGACGCCACCCCGTAGTGGCCGCCCGCGCTCACGGCCCGATCTGCCAGTGGCGCCGCGCCAGCTCCAGGCGATCGCCGAGCATGCGCAGCATGACGAGCGCGCCGTCCTTGGGCTGTTGCTCGGCGCGCTCCCTCGCCAGATCGAGCTTCAGCGCGCTGTCGTCGGCGACGTTCGGACCGGCGTAGTCGTCGCCGAGCAGCTCGATCCCCCGCTGCGCGTCGAGCATCGCCTTGGGCAGGTCGCCCGCGTCGAACGCCTTCTGCCCCGCGTCGAGCCGCGCCTTGGCCGAGCGCCAGCGCGCCTGCCTCGGGTCCTCCTCGACCTCGATCGCCGGCGCGGCATCGACCGTCGCCGCCGGTATCACCTCCGCGGCGAGCGCGTCGTCCGGCGGTCTCCCGCCGCAGCCGCTCGCTACGATCATCATGACACCCACCGCGAGTCCGTTGGTCTTCATCTCGGCTCCCGTGCTATCCGGCATCGTAACATGTTCCTCGTCGACAAGATCATCCTCGTCGGGGCCGCGCTCGCGCTGATCGCGATCGGCTTCGGGCGCTTTGCGACCCAGGTCGGCATGCCGCTGCTCGTGCTCTTCGTCGGGGTCGGCATGCTCGCCGGCTCGGAGGGGCTCGGTCTCGCCTTCGAGAACTACGAGCTCGCGCACGCGGTCGGCACGGTCGCGCTCGCGGTGATCCTCTTCGACGGTGGTCTGCGCACACGCATCGAGTCCTTCAGGCGCACCTGGAAGCCGGCCTCGGTGCTCGCCACGCTGGGCGTGCTCTTGACGACCATCCTGGTCGGGCTCGCCGCGACGCTCATCCTCCAGCTCACGCTGCTCGAAGGCATGCTGCTCGGCGCCATCGTCGGCTCGACCGATGCGGCCGCCGTCTTCGCGGCCCTGCGCGGCAAGAGCCTCGACGACCGCGTCGCGCGAACGCTCGAGGTCGAGAGCGGCTCCAACGATCCGATGGCGGTCTTCCTCACCGTCGGCCTGCTCGAGGTCCTGCTCGGCCAGGCGGACCTCGGCCCCGAGCTGCTCGGCCTGATTCTCCTCCAGATGGGCGTCGGCGCGCTCGTCGGCTTCGCCGTCGGCCACGGCGCCGCCGAGCTCATCAACCGCATCAACCTCGACTCCGCCGGCCTCTACCCGGTGCTCACCGCGACGATCGGCCTCTTCGCCTTCGGCCTCGCCGCGACGATCGGCGGCAGCGGCTTCCTGGCCGTCTACCTCGCCGGGATCGTGCTCGGCGATCGCCCGATCGTCTTCCGCCGCGGGATCATGCTCTTCCACGACGGCATGGCCTGGCTCGCCCAGATCGCCATGTTCATCATCCTCGGCCTGTTGAGCTTCCCTTCGCGCCTGGTCGACGTCGCGCCCCAGGGCCTCGCCATCGCCGCCATCCTCGTCTTCGTCGCCCGGCCGGCCGCCGTCTGGATCTGCCTCCTGCCCTTCGGCTTCTCCTGGCGCGAGACGGTCTTCATCGCCTGGGCCGGCCTCAAGGGCGCGGTGCCGGTCATCCTGGCGACCTATCCGCTCCTCCTCGGCCTCACCGGCGGCAGCGCGATCTTCGACGTCGTCTTCTTCGTCGTCTTCGTCTCCGCGGTCTTCCAGGGCTCGACCATGCTCTGGCTCGCCAGGAAGGTCGGCCTGCTCGGCCCGCCCGCGCCCGCGCCCCCGGTCTCGCTCGAGATCAGCGCGCTCAAGCACCTCGACGGCGACATCGTCGAGTACGACATCACCCCGTCCTCGCCCGCCAACGACCTCTTCATCCGCGATCTCGGCATGCCCGACGGCGCGGTGATCGCGCTCATCGCGCGCGGCAGCTCTGTCATCGCCCCGCGCGGCAGCACGCGGATCCAGCTCGGCGATCACGTCTTCGTGCTCGGCTCCACCGCGCTGCGCCCGGTCTTCGATCACCTCTTCGGCGGCGGCGAGCCACCGCAATTGCCCCCCGACGGCCTCGACCTGCAGGGGCACCTCACGCTCGAAGCCGTCGCGCGACTCTACGGTATCGAGCTCGAGGGCGACCCGAACGAGACGCTGGATGTGCGCGTGCGCCGCGGCCTCGGCATCATGCCGGTCCAGGTCGGCTTCGGCATCGACGTCGGCCCCGCGCGACTCGAGATCCGCGAGACCCGCGGCGAGCTGGCCAAGCGCGTGCGCGTCATCCTGCCGCGCGCCGAGCCGTAGTCGATTTCAGCTCCAAGGGTAAATCCTTTGACATTGCGTCGCTCGCTCGGGCACTAGGCGCGGGTGAAAAAGCATCCCAAGACCTCGCCCCCGCCCGCTCCGCCGGCCCCGCCCGAACCTGCCACCGTCTCCGCCGCGTCCGAGGACGTGCCGGGCTTCGCCTCGCTCGCGCTCCCCCCGCGCACCCTGACCACGCTCGCCGAGATCGGCTTCACCGTGCCGACCCCGATCCAGCTCGGCGCCATCCCGCCGCTGCTCGAGGGGCGCGACCTCGTCGGCCAGGCGCGCACCGGCACCGGCAAGACCGCCGCGTTCGGGCTGCCGCTCATCACCCGCCTCGCCTCGGGTCAGCGCGCGCCGACGCCGCGCGGACTCGTGCTCACGCCGACGCGCGAGCTGGCGCTGCAGGTCACCGAGGCCCTCACCACGCTCGCGCGCGGCACCCCGCTGCGCTTCCTCACCGTCTACGGCGGCTCGGCCTACGGGCCGCAGCTGCGTGGCCTGCGTGAAGGCGTCGACGTCGTCATCGGCACGCCGGGCCGCATCATCGATCTGATGGAGCGCGAGAGCCTCCAGCTCGGCGCCGTCGAGATGGTCGTGCTCGACGAGGCCGACGAGATGTTGGAGATGGGTTTCATCGAGGCGGTCGAGACGATCCTCGCCAGGACTCCCGAGGCCACCCGCCAGGTCGCGCTCTTCTCGGCGACGATGCCGCCGCCGATCCGCAAGGTCGCCGAGCGCTACCTGCGCGACCCGGTCACCATCGCCGAGACCTCGCAGACCGTCGTCGCCATCGAGCAGCGCTACGTGCAGGTCCCGCCGCGCTTCAAGCGCGAGGCGCTCTTGCGCATCCTGCGCTCCGAGGTGCGCGGCGCGACCCTGGTCTTCGCCGCCACGCGCGCCTCCTGCGCCGAGGCCGCCGACTTCCTCGCCACGCACGGCATCCCCGCCGAGCCGCTGCACGGCGATCTCTCCCAGCCCGCGCGCGAGCGCGTCATCGAGCTCCTGCGCGCCCGCCGCGTCGAGGTCGTCGTCGCCACCGACATCGCCGCACGCGGCATCGACATCGAGCACCTCACCCACATCGTCAACCTCGACCTGCCCAAGAACGTCGAGACCTACACCCACCGCATCGGGCGCACCGGCCGCGCCGGCCGCAAGGGCCGGGCGATCACGCTCGTCACCCCGCGCGAGTCGGCGCGCTTCGCCGATGCCCTGCGCCGCCGCGGCGTCGCCCTCGAGGAGCTCTTCATCGCCTCGGAGCACGCGCTCGCGATGCGGCAGCGCGAGCTCGTCGCCGAGCGCCTCGCCGAGCTGGCGGCGGCCCCCGCGCTCGCGGACGCGCGCGCCTGGATCGACACCCTCGTCGCCTCCGGGCGTGACCTCGCCGAGCTCGCCGCCGGCCTCGCGCTGCTCGTCGGCGACAACGTCCCCATGCGCTTCGGCGAGCCGCTCGACCGCGGTCTGCCTCCCTGGGCGCGTCAGCCCTCCGCCGCCGCGCCCGCGCCCCAGGCGAAGACCGAGCGCGACCGACCCGCGCCGCCGCGTGCGCCCAAGCCCGCGCCGCCGATGAACGGCGACGGCCGCGCCCTGGTCGTGGTCGGCGTCGGCCGCGAGCACGCCGTGCGCCCGGCCGATCTCGTCGGCGCGCTCACCAACGAGCTCGGCCTCACCGGGCGCGACATCGGTCGCGTCGAGCTGCGCGACACCAGCACGCTCATCGAGGTGCCCGCGGCCTTCGTCGCGCGCCTCGGCGACGAGGCCTGGCCGCTCACGATCCGCCGCATCGAGACCACGATCCGGCGTCACGAGCCTCACGAGCCGCGCCGCACGCGGCAGCCCGCCGCGCCCGAGCGCGCGTCCAAACACACGCCCGCGCCGAGGCCCCCGCCGGAGCACGCGCACGCGCCCAGGCGCATCCAGGATCACGCGCACGCGCCCAGGCGCACGCAGGATCACGCGCCCGCGCCCAGGCGTACGCAGGATCACGCACCCGATCCAGCTTCGCCTTACGCGGGGCGGGCGCCGACCACGACGCGCCCACCGGCCTCCAGCCGCACGCCCGCGCCCGCACGCTCATCCGGCCCGGCACGCTCGCCCGCCCCCGCGCGCTCATCCGGCCCGGCACGCTCGCCCGCTCCCGCGCGCTCATCCGGCCCCACACGGGCGCCCGCAGCGACGCGCACCCCGACGCCCGCGCCCGGTCCCACCGAGCCGCGCCGCCCCTCCAAGCGCCCGCCGCCGTCGCGCTCGCTCGCCGATCGCCCGCCGCGCCGCGCCGTCGACGTCGCGCCCCGCACCCCGCGCACGCCGCGGAGCTGAACACCGCGCTCGGGGCCACGGCTCCTTCAGCCATCGCGACCCGCTCATGCTCTCGATGCCGCCGGGCCACGTAGGGGCCGCCCTCGTGGCGGCCCGGGCACACGACGTCCCGCCGCGCGCTACCGATCCTTTTTGATCCGCAGCACGTGCACGAGATAGTAGTTGTCGCTGTAGGCGTCCTGCACGCGCTCGATGTCGAGCCGCACGCGGTAGTCGGTCTTCCTGAGCTCGTCGAAGAACGCCGTCGCGATCGGCCGGCCCGGCTCGGCGAGGAACGCCGTGCGCCCGGGCGCGAGGTTGTCCTTCAACATCCGGAACACGTCCTCGAAGTTGCCCTGGTCGTAGAGCACGTCGGCGAGGATCAAGCTGCCGACGTGGTCGGTGAAGCGGTCCTTGCGCCAGTCGAACTCCAGCGTGCGCACGTGGGTGAAGCCATTCTGCAGCGCGTTGAAGCGCGCGAACCTGAGCGCCTCCGGGTTCGAGTCCGCCAGGGTCACGCGCGCACCCTTGGCCGCCGCCCCGAGCCCCGCGGTGCCGAGGCCGCAGTTGACCTCGACCGCGTCGACCGAGCGCATGCGCACCGAGTGTCCGAAGTAGCTCGCCATCGCGCGCGCCGACGGCCACAGCTCGGCCCAGTTCGAGCCACCCCGCGCCGACGACTCGGGCGACGGCGCCAACCCGTCGCGCCCGTGCAGGAGCTCGGCCGACGCGTAGCGCGCCTCCTTGGCCGCCAGCGCTGCCTTCGACAGCCCCGAGCGCCCACCCCCGGTGATGTCCGGTCCGGTCACGCGCAGCACCTTGGGCCCGGCGTCGACCTCGTAGTCACGCAGGTCGTAGTCCTCGGCCAGGGCTCCGCGAAGTCGCGCCAGCTCTTGCGTCGATACCGCCCGGCGCCTCATCCTCGCCGTCCTGCCGTGCCCAAGTCCATCTCGCCTCCGCGATCGACTCTAACACGACCTCTCGACGCCCATCCACCGCACCCCGAAACGCCGCCGCCCGGGGGCACACCCACCGCATCATGGCTTGTCTGGCCGCTCCCACGCGAGCTTCAGCGCGATGCCTGCATTCCAGTGATCGACCTTCTTGCCGTCGATCTCGATCCTCGCCAGATCTTCGGTGACCGTCACCTCGATGGTGCGACCCTCGACGCGCGTCACCGTCACCTTCGCGATCGCCAGCATCATCTCGAGCCCGCCGAGGCGCTCCTTCTTCGACACCTCGCCCAGCGCGCCGACCGGCGGCGCATCGCCCTCCTTCAGCTCGAGCAGGACCCGCTTGCTCGCCCGCCTGACGAGCTTCGCCATCAGCTCGCCCTTGGCCATCGCCAGGCGCAGCTCCCGCTCTCGCGCGCACGCCTCGCCATGTTCGAGCTCGCACGCCCGCGCAAAGAGCACGAGCGCCTGCTCGCGATCCACGTCCAGGCCGCGCGCGCCCTCGGCCATCCAACCCGCCACCTGGTGACACGGCTCGCCGCCGCCGAGCTCACACGCGCGCGCCATCATCTTGACCCCGCGCACCTCGTCCTCGTCGTAGCCCTGGCTGCCTTCGAGCAGCCGGTGCGCGATCACCGAGCAGCCCATCCAGAACCCGAGCTTGCAGCTCGACTCCAGCGCCTTCTTCGCCGCCGTGTCGTCGCGCGCCCCGCCGATCGGCTCTTCGCGGACGGCCGCCGAGAGGAAGCACCCCTCGCCATCCTCGAGCGCGCACGACCGATCCGCCAGCCGCCTCAGCTCGCCGTCGTCGCGCGGCCCGCCGCGCCCATCGCGCACCATGACGAAGGCGTTGTTGCACCCGAGCCCGCTGCCGAGCTCGCAGGCCTGCAACGAGACCGCGCGCGAGCGCGCGTCATCGCGCGGCACGAAGAAGCCCTCCATCAAGAGGAAGCCGAGCTCGGTGCACCCCTCGGCGACCTTCGACGCGCAGGCCTTCTCGAACCAGCCGACCGCCGCCGCGTCCTTGCTCTTGAACGCCTCGATCCCCTTGTCGTAGCAGCCCTTGGCAGGGCTCAGCTCGCACGGCTCGGCCGCCCCGGCCCTGCCCCCGCCGAGCACGACCACCCCCAATGCCAGGATCATCGAGCGCATGCGCGCACCTCCTGCGCGGCACGTTCCATCATTCGACGATCGGTCGCAACAACCGCGCCTCGGCGATCCACGCCGCCACCGTGTCCAGCGCCGGCAACCGGGCCGCCAGCGCCGTGCCGCGCGTGCGTGCGCGCATGCGCTCGAGCAGCGGCTCGGCGATCGCCCGGGCCAGCGCGCGCGTGTCCTCGATCCCCGCCTTGCCCAGCACCGTGAGCGCCGCCGGCCCGATCCCCGCCACCCTCAAGAGATCACAGCGCCGCGCCAGCACCCCGAGCCGCGCCTCGTCGATCCGTGTCGTCTCGGCCAGCCACCGCCTCTTGTCCGTGCGCGCCGTCCACGCCAGCAGCACCTCGGTGTCGAGGATTCCCGCCCGTGCCAGCGCCTTGCGCTCCGAGCCCGTCACGAAGTCCACCCTGTCGAGCGCGTAGTGCGACGCGCGCACCTCACCCACCACCACGAAGGTGGCCAGGACGCACACGAGCAACAGCAGCGATCCTCGAGCCCGATCGTTCATGACGCCCTGCGACGCGCCTCGCGCGCCGGCATTCACCGGCCGCGATCTCACGACCGCAGGCGCGCCACCTGCTGCGGCGAGGGGCGGCGCACCTCGCGCGCCAGCCCGACCCGAGCGAGCCCGCGGATCACCAGGCCCGAGACATCGATCTGCCTGGGCAGCATGTGCATGTCGGCCGCGCCGGGGAAGGCGTGGTGGTTGTTGTGCCAGCCTTCGCCCAGCGCGAGCACGACCATGACGAGGTTGTTGCGGCTCTCGTCGTTCGTCCTGAACGGTCGCGAGCCCACGAGGTGGCAGAGCGAGTTGATGCACCAGGTCACGTGGTGCACCGCGAAGACCCGCGCGAACCCTCCCCACAGGAGGCCGGCGATCGCGCCCGCGCCGTCCCCCGCGACCAGCGCGCCGAGGCCCATCGGCAGCGCGAACGAGAGCACGACCCACACGAGGTAGAGGCGATCGAGCGCGCGCAGGAGCGGGTCGCCGATCAGATCCGGCGCCAGGCGTCGCGTGCGCGTGCGCTCGCTCCCGAAGAACCAGCCCCAGTGCGCGTGCCAGAAGTCGCGCCAGCGACCGCCACGCCCCGCGACGCGCCGGCGCCAGGGCGAGTGCGGATCGCCCTCCCGCTCGGTCAGCGCGTGGTGGCGGCGATGATCGGAGGCCCAGCGGATCATCGGGCCCTGTAGCGCCATCGAGCCGAACGCGATCAAGAGCGCGCGCACGACGGGGTGCGCGACGAACGAGCGGTGCGCGCTCAGGCGATGATAGCCGATCGTCACGCCGAAGACGGTCAGCACGTACATCATCGCGAACGCGACGAGACCCGCGCCGCCTCGACCGTGCTCGGCCGTCCAGGCGATCGCCCACGCCGTGCCCGCCGCCGGCACGCCGATGACCAGCGCCGCGATCACCCGCTCGATCGCCAGCGCGCCCGGGCTCGCCTCGCGCACCAGCTCGCGGGCCCGTGTCTCGCCGCGCGCGCTCGACTCCCCGACGAGCACCGCGCGCTCGGCACCGATCGACTCGCTCGTGCTCGTGCTCATCGCGATGAGCTCCTCGTGTCGCATGGGGGGACGGGGCGCGGCAAAGCGCGCGCGCCGCCTCGCCGAGGCAGGACGTGCGAGCCCGCCTCACACGGGGTGACCTTGCGCCGGCCCGGACCGCGCGTCCAATAATCGAACCGTCGCCCCCCTCCACGCTTTCATCCCTGCCTCCGCCGGGCCCCGCGCCGCCGTTGCCAGCGCTTCGCCGATCGACTATGCGCCTGGGGTCATGTCGCAGCGCCCGACGGCCGATCCCGACGAGCTCCAGCGCCGCCGCGTCGCGGCCGAGCGCATCGCCGTCGACGCCGCGGCCATCCTGCTCCGCCACCGCGGCCACCTCTCCTCGATCACCTTCAAGGGCGCGGTCGACCTCGTCACCGCCGCCGATCGCGAGGCCGAGGCGCTCATCGTCGCCGCGCTCGCCGACGCCTTCCCCGGCGACCGCATCGTCGGTGAGGAGGGAGGGGGCGCCGGACCCGCCGACGCCGCCTTCGTCTGGTACGTGGACCCGCTCGACGGCACGACCAACTTCGTGCACGGGCTGCCCCACTTCTCCGTGAGCCTCGGCGCCGCCTTCATGGGCGAGCCCGCCCTCGGCGTCATCCACGCGCCCGCGCTCGCCCCCATCGATGCCCCCACGGCCCCGGGGATCACCTGGTCGGCCGCCACCTCGCTCGGCGCCACGCGCGCCGGCCGCCCCATCCGCGTGAGCCCCGAGACGGACCTGCGCCGCGCGCTCGTCGCCACCGGCTTCCCCTACGATCGCCCCCAGACCGCCGCCGCCCTCGCCTCGCGCGTCGCCCGCGCGCTCGAGCACACGCTCTGCATCCGCCGCCTCGGCAGCGCCTCGCTCGACCTCGCGCTGGTCGCCGACGGCACCTTCGGCTGCTTCTGGGAGCCGCGGCTCAAGCCCTGGGATCTCGCCGCCGGCGTCGCCATCGTGCGCGAAGCCGGCGGCCGCGTGACCGACCACCAGGGCGGCCAGACCATGCTCACGACCGGCGACGTGCTCGCGAGCAACGGGCTCCTGCACGAGGACTTCCGCGCGCGCGTGCTCACGCCATGAGCCCCGCCCGCGCGCTCTGCCTCGCCCCGCTGGCGATCCTCGCCGTCCTCGCCGCGCACGGCTGTGGCCGCGATCCGGCCCAGGTCCGCTGGGACGCGGACTTCGAGCGCGCGCTCCACACCGCGCGCGCCGATCCCGCCGCCGCTGAACGGTCATTCATCGACCTCGCCGAGACCGCGCCGCGCGCCGTCGACGAAGGCGCCGCCCGCCGCGAGCTGGTCCGCCTGGTCGCCGCCCAGGGCCGCACCCTCGAGGCCGCGCGCCTCCTCCTCGCGATCGCCGAGCGCGCCCGCCGCCAGGACGACCGCGCGCGCGCCTACTACGAGCTCGGGCGCCTCGCCGAGACCCGCGGCCGCCTCGACGCCGCGCGCCTCGTCTACCGCGCGCTCGTGCGCACCTACCCGGAGCTCATGCCCGGCGAGCGCGCGCTCGCGCACCTCCTGCGCCTCGCCCGCGCCGACTCATTCGCCGCCGTCGACCAGCACCTCGCCTGGACCTTGTCGCTACGCGAGACCCTCGCCCACACCGCGCTCGCCGACGACCTCCTCTTTCAAGCCGCCGACGAGGCCAGGCGCCGCGCGCTCCTCGCCGAGCGCGCCGGCCGCCCCGCCGACTGGGACACCGCCGAGCTGCTCTTCCGCCGCCTCGCCGACGGCCCGCGCACCCCGCTCTGGAACGACGCCATCTGGGAGCTCTCCTGGATCCACCACCGCCGGGGCCGCCACGACGCCGAGATCACCGAGATCCGCCGCATCCTCCGCACCCGCGAGGAGCTCTCCCTCTTCGGCCAGGACGAGCACCCCTACTACTGGATGGGCCAGCTCCGCATCGCGCGCCTCCTCCTCGTCGAGCTCGACCGCCCCCACGACGCCATCGACGCCTACCTCACCTACGCCGAGCTCTTCCCGAAGACGATCAAGAAGGACGACGTGCGCTTCTACGCGCTCTGCGCCGCCCTGCGATCGCCCCGCCCCGACGATCGCGCGCGCGTCGCCGAGCTCGCCGACCTCCTCCGGAGCGAACACCCCGACTCGCGTTTCACCCGCCGCCTCGACGATGCTCGCGCCGACCCGCGCGGCCCGCATTGCCTGCCGCCCGAGGTCACCCCGTGACCCCCTCTTCCCACCGCCCCGGCGCGGTCCGCCTCACGCTCGAGCACGCCTCCAAGCGCCACGAGGATCGCCTCGTGTTGAAGGACGTCTCGCTCGAGATCAAGGCCGGCGAGATCCTCGGCATCGTCGGCCCGGGCGGCGCCGGCAAGTCGGTCCTGCTCAAGCACCTGCCGCGCCTCATCCGACCCGACGAGGGCCGCGTGCTCCTCGACGGCAAGGACCTCGCCACCCTCAACGCCTTCGAGCTCGCCCGCGCGCGTGAGGACTTCGGCTACCTCTTCCAGAACTACGCGCTCTTCGACTTCATGACCGTCGCCGACAACATCGCCTTCCCCCTGCGCCAGGAGCGCCACCCGCCGCCGCCGTCCGAGATCGATCGGCGCGTGCGCGAGCGCCTGGGCGAGGTCGGCCTCCTGCGCGCCTACGCACAGTACCCACGCGAGCTCTCCGGCGGCATGAAGAAGCGCATCGCGCTCGCGCGCGCGACGGTCACCAACCCGTCGATCGCGCTCTACGACGATCCCACCGCCGGCCTCGATCCGGTCACCTCGTCGCGCATCTTCGCCCTCATCCTCGCCATGCACGTCAAGGTCGACAACGCCGCCTCGGTCGTCGTCAGCCACGACATCGATCGCATGGCCGCCATCGTCGATCGCTGGGTCGTGCTCGAGTACGGGCGCGTCACCTTCAGCGGCCCGCGCGCCGCCCTCCTCGCCGCGCTCGCCGCCGCCCCGAAAGACCACATCCTGCACCGCTTCTTCCCCGACCCCGCGCCGCTCGCCGACCCCCGCCCGCCCTCCGGAGCGCGGCCATGATCGCCCGCATGAGCGCCGGCTTCGCCCCGGTCGGCCGCGCCGCCCTGCACGTGCTCGCCACCCTCGGCGGCGCCGCCACCATCTTCGGCCGCGTCGTGCGCGCCTTCTTCCCGCCGCGCTTCGACGCCCACGAGACCTGGCGCCAGCTCTTCCACGTCGGCGTGCGCTCGTCGCCGATCGTCGCCATGACCGCGCTCTTCGTCGGCGCGATCATGGTGATCCAGACCGCCTACTTCGTGCGCCGCACCGGCGCCACCTCGTTTCTCGGCTACGGCGTCGGCTACTCTGTCTTCGCCGAGATCGGCCCGGTGCTGATCGGGCTCATGTTCTCCGGTCGCGTCGGCGCCAACAACACCGCCGAGCTCGGCACCATGGTCGTCACCGAGCAGGTCGACGCCCTGCGCGCGCTCGCCATCGATCCGATCCGCTACCTCGTCGTGCCGCGCTTCATCGCCATGATGGTGATGCTCACCCTGCTCATGGTGCTCGGCGATCTCTTCGCCATCATCGGCGCCGCGCTCACCGCCCAGGGGCTCCTCGGCTTCGACTGGCGCGTGCTCATCGCCAACCTCATCGAGAGCCACCTCCTCGACGAGCTGCTCATGGGCGTCGTCAAGGCCACCGCCTTCGGCGTCGCCATCTCCTGCATCTCCTGCTACTTCGGCCTCACGGCCTCCGGCGGCGCGGTCGGCGTCGGCCGCGCGACCAACCACTCGGTCGTTGCCAACGCCACCGCCATCTTCATCCTCGACTTCTTCGTGGGCTGGCTCTTCACCCTGTGACGACGGACTCCCAGCGCGAGCGCTCGCCGCTCGGCTCCATCTTCGCCCCGCTCGGCGCGCCGCTGGTCGCCGCCTTCCGCCAGGGCAAGGACCTCGCCGACCTCTTCGTCGACACCATCGTCGCCATCGCCAAGGGGCGCGCCCGCCGCCGCGAGGTGTTCTCCCAGGCCTTCGAGATCGGCAACCGCTCGGTGCCCTTCGTCATCATCACCCTGGGCGTGCTCGGCTTCATCACCGTCTACCAGGTCGCGACCCAGATCGCGCAGATCCTGCCGGACTTCTCGATGCTCGGCGCCGCCTTCATCCAGATGATGTGCCGCGAGTTCGCCCCGACCATCACCGGCCTCATGGTCGCCACGCGCGTCGGCTCGGGGATCGCCGCCGAGATCGGCTCGATGGTCGTGACCGAGCAGGTCGACGCCCTGCGCATGTGCAACGCCGATCCGGTCGAGTACCTGCTCGCGCCGCGCACGCTCGCCTCGGCCGTGATGATGGTCATGCTCTCGGTCGTCGGCGTCGTCGCCGCCACCGTCGCCGGCATGCTCATCGCCAAGGTCGGCTTCCACATCCCCTACCAGACCTTCCTGAAGCTCGACCTCGTGCAGCTCTCCGACGTGATGACCGGCGTCGCCAAAGCGCTGGCCTACGGCATGGCGATCCCGGTCATCGCCGGCCAGGCCGGGCTGTCCGCCAGCGGCGGCTCGGCCGGCGTCGGCGCCGCCACCACGCGCGCCGTCGTCAACACCAGCTTCGCCGTGATCGTGCTCGACTTCATCATCTCGGGTATCGCCTACCTCGTCTTCCAGTGACCGGCACCGATGATCCGCTTCGTCGACATCCACAAGCAGTTCGGGCCGCGCAAGGTCCTCGACGGCGTCTCGCTCGACGTCGACACCGGCGAGGTCCTCTACATCATCGGCAGCTCGGGCGCCGGCAAGTCGGTCCTGGTCAAGCACCTCATCGGCCTCATCCGCCCCGACGCCGGCCGCATCGAGCTCGGCGGCCGGGACATCACCTGGCTCTCGGAGCCGGACCTCTACCCGGTGCGCAAGCAGTGCGCGATGGTCTTCCAGAACTCGACCCTCTTCGACGCGATGAGCGTCGTCGACAACGTCGCCCTGCCCTTCAGGAAGCACCTCGGCCTCAAGCCCGCCGAGGCCCGCGCCCGCGCCAGGGACAAGCTCGACCTCGTCGGCATGCGCCACACCGGCGCCTGGCTGCCGGCCGATCTCGGCGACGGCCTCAAGAAGCGCGTCGCCATCGCGCGCGCGCTCACCCTCGATCCCACCTACGTGATCTTCGACGAGCCGACGACCGGCCTCGACCCGCTCGCCGCTGCCCAGGTCGACGACCTCATCCGCTCGCTCAAGCGCGACGCCGGCGTCACCAGCATCGTCGTCTCCCACGACCTGCGCTCGATCTTCGGCGTCGCCGATCGGATCGCCATGATCTACCAGGGCAGGATCCGCCTCGACGGCCCGCCCGACGCCTTCCGCCGGAGCCCCGACCCGGTCGTCACCCAGTTCGTCAACGGCCTGCCCGAAGGCCCGATGGAGACCTGAGTCGACCGACGCCGCAGACGCGCGGCGTAGCCCCTCCCGAGATGGTGAGCGAGCCGCGATGGATGCAAGGAGGTCGGCCTACGCGCGCGGAGACGTACGTCGGTACGCCGCACAAGCGCGCAGGACGACCGACGCCGCAGACGCGCGGCGTAGCCACCATCTCACTCCTTCCAGATGAACTTCCACGGGTGGCGCTTCAGATCCTTCATCATCTCGCGGATGTCGTCGTACATCTCGCGGTCGGAGATCAGCGCGCCGATCGTGCCCTGGCCATCCTTCAAGCGCTCGGTCAGCGTCTTGGCGTCGGCGAGGATCGCCTTGACCGACGCCACCGCGTCGACGACCTCGCCGCGCAGCTCCCCGAGGAGTCCCTCGGCCTTCTCGCCGAGCGCCGCATAGCGCTCGATCGCCCGCTTCGCCTCCGCCGACAGCGGCGCGATCTGCGCGCGCGCGTCCGCCGCCAGGCCGGCCGCGTTCCTCACCAGCGCGCGCAGCTCGCTGCCGTCGCCGATCACCGCGTTGACCCCGGCCAGCGCCACCAGCACCTCGTCCTCGACCTTCTCCGCCTTGGCGATCACCTGGTCGACCTTCGGCCCCGCCGTCGCCAGGAGACCGTCGATGCGCTCGACCGTCGACTTCACCGTCGCCATCGCCGCCGCCGCGTTGACGATCATCTCGTCGATCGCGTTCTCGTTCTTGCGCAGCACCTTCGACAGCGACGCCAGCACCCGGTTGGCGTTCATCGCCATGATCTCGAGCCTCAGCGGCGGCTCGCCGACCACGACCTCGCCTTCCTTCAGCGCCGGCCCCTCGGTCGAGACCGGCTCGATCTCGACGTACTTCTCACCGAGCACACCCTGGTTGGTGATGTAGAAGCGCGTGTCCGACCGCAGCGTCGCCAACATCTCCGGCTCGATCGCCAGGGTCACGCGCACGAAGACCGGGCGCCCCGTCGCCGGATCCACCGCGCCGCCGCGGTAGTCGACCTCGGTCACCTTGCCGGCCGGCACGCCCGCGACCTTGACCGGCGCACCCGTCTTGAGCGTCGCCGAGGTGTCCACGTCGAGATAGAGCTTCGCCCCGCTCGACGACGACACGTCCCCGAGCACGATGATGAACGTCACCAGGAGCCCGAGGCAGATCGCCACGAGGATCCCGACCTTGACCTCGATGTTGCGCTCCGACATCCCGCCTCACCGTCTCCGCTCGTGCGTGCTCAGTCCCGGCGCTTGGGGATCGTCGGTGCCTTGCGCAGATCGCGCTCGTCGGTCGAGGTCACGGTCGTCTTCTCCTCGCTCTTCTGCAGGACGACCTCCTCGATCTCGATGTGCGTGATGATCTCCTCGATGAGCCCGATCGCCTTGGCCTCGTCCGCCAGCATCCACCACGCGTCGCGGATCCGCGCCCGGTACTTCTTCGGGTCCATCTTGATGTTCTTGGCGATCTCCTCGTGCAGCCGGTCGAGGTACTTCGTCAGGAAGTCGATCTTCGAGCGGTTGGTCGGGTCCTCGCCCGCCGTGCCGTAGCTCGCCTCGTGCAGCATGAAGGTCGCGTGCGGCATGCCGTAGCGCTTGTCGCAGTAGGTCAGGATGATCGCCGCCATCGAATAGGCCGACGACTCGACGATGCAGTGGATCGGCGCCTTCACCGCCTTCATCGTGTCGATGAGGATGAGGCCCGCGTCGACCGACCCGCCCGGCGAGTTGATGCGCAGCCAGATCGGCTCGTCGCCTTGCGACGCGAGCTCCAGCACCTCTTTCTGCGCCTTCTTCATCGGGTCGAAGCCGATCCCGCCCGAGACGTCGATGATGCGCTGGGAGATCACCACCGGCTTGCCGGTGACGCGCTTGGGCTCGGCCGCGTGGACCGGCGCGGCCAGGACCAGGGCGAGGGCGGACAGGACGAGACGCGAGGACATCGCTTGGCTCCGGCTCACGAGCGCGATCGGCGCGCCCCGAGCCGCGCATGGATAGCGCGTCGCCCCGGCCGACGCAATCACCGGCAGCTCGGCGCGGCACGCCGCGTCCGGTGCGAGGCAGGTCATCGATCGGCGTCGTCGAGCTCCGGCGGCACCGCCCAGCGCACGCCGGTCAGGTCGTGGAAGCGCACCGACAGGTTCACGAGGAGCTGATGCTCGTCCATGTCGCGGAGCCCTGGCGCGCCGTCGGGGAAGCCGACGAAGCGCACGCGCCATCCGAGCCCGAGCCACACGCTCCAGGGCCGCGCGCTCGGCTCGGTCAGGGGCACCTCGCTGCCGAGCCCGAGCGCGATCGCGAACGCGACGTCGGTCCGGTCGCGCCCTGGTCCGACCGTGGAGAGCACGTCGACGCCAGCGCCGATCGCCAGGTGCAGCGAGGCCGCCAGCCGATCGCCGAAGCCTCCCTGCAGGTGACGGATGAAGAGCGGGTGCAGCCGCAGGTCGACCCCGATCGACGTGCGCCTGAGCGCATGATCGCCGGCCGCGACCTCGCGGTCGAACGCCATCGTCTGCATGAAGAGCTCGGCGTCGACGAGCTGCAGGAGCGTGCACACCCGAAAGCCCACGCCGAGGATCGGCGCCGGCGTGATCGCCTCGTCGCGCGCCCTGAACGACAACCCGGACCTGAGCTCGAAGCCCCACGAGGTCCCCTGCCAGCGCCCGCCCGCCTCCTCCGCGCGCGGCTCGTCGGCGCGCGCGCGGCCACCATGGCCTGCCGCCACGCTCGCCAGCACCACCACCGCGCACCACCCTCGAAGGTTACAACCCACCGCCTCTCGGTAGCACGCAGCGCGTCGCTCGTCCCCCGTGTTTGCGGCTTGCCACCGGTCGGCACGCCGGGCGATGCTCCGCCCGTGCCCAACACCCTGCCGCCACTGGGCGACGGACACGACCTCGCGCGCGAGGTCGTCGCCCTTCGCGCGCACGTCGCCGAGCTGCAGCGCCGCATGGCGCGCTACGACCTCGCCGGCGAGACGCGTGAGATGTCCGGCCTCGAGGTCTCGATCTCCGAGCGCGAGGAGCTGCTCGTCACCGCCGAGCGCATCGCCCACATGGGCAGCTGGGTCTGGGACGTCGAGCACCAGAAGGTGTCGTGGTCGGACGAGCTCTATCGCATCTTCGGCTGCGACCCGGAGACCGAGCCCGGCAGCTACGAGCGCTTCTTCCAGGCGATCCACCCCGACGATCGCGAGCGCGTGCGCGAAGCCTCGCACCAGGTCGAGAGCACCGGCGAAGCTGCGGCGACGGTCTTCCGCGTGCTCCGCCCCGACGGCACCATGCGCTACGTCCAGACCGACGGCGCCGTGATCTTCGATGCCCAGGGCAAGCTGCGCCGCATCGTCGGCACGATCCTCGACATCACCGAGCGGCACGAGTCCGAGCTCGAGCTCGCGGCCGCGCGCGAGCGCCTCGCCCGCGCCGAGCGCCTCGAGATGATCGGCCGCCTCGCCGGCGGGATCGCGCACGAGTTCAACAACATCATGACCGTGATCCACGGCGGCGCCGAGCTGCTCACCCCGGGCGCGCCGCCCGACGTCGCCGTGCTCACCCAGCTCAAGGCCGCCGTCGCCTCCGCCCGCGAGCTCACGACCCGCCTGCTCGCCTTCGGTCGTCAGTCGACGCTGCGCCCGCAGCGCGTCGATCCAAACCAGATCGCGCGCGACACCGCGCGCCTCGTCGCGCGCATCCTCGGCGAGAACGTCACCGTCGAGCTCGAGCTCGACCCCGCCTGCCCGGGCGCGGTCCTCGACCCGCACCTCACCGGCCAGGCGCTCGTCAACCTGCTCATCAACGCCCGCGACGCCATGCCCGACGGCGGCCGCATCGCGCTCGCGACCAACCACGGCGGCCCGCCGGAGGCCCCGTACGTCGAGCTCATCGTGCGCGATCAGGGCCCCGGGATCGCCGACGACCTGCGCGACCGGATCTTCGAGCCCTTCTTCACGACCAAGCCCGAGGGCCAGGGCAGCGGGCTCGGCCTGGCGATGGTGCAGGGTGCGGTCGAGCAGCAGGGCGGCTCGATCGTGTTGGCGTCGGGGCCCGCCGGCAGCGAGTTCACCCTGCGCTTCCCGGCCGCGGCCACGGCCCCTGCGCCGGCCGCGCCCGCCCCGCTCCTGGACGCGCCCGGCCACGCGACACCGGGCCACCATCGCATCCTCGTCGTCGAGGACCAGGACAGCCTCGCCTTCATGGTCGAGCGCCTGCTCCGAAACGCCGGTCACTCCGTCTGGGTCTGCACCTCGCCGCTCGAGGCGCTCGAGCTCTATCGCGAGCGCCGCGCCGAGATCGATCTGATCCTCTCCGACGTGCTGATGCCCGACCTCTCCGGCATGGAGCTCGTCGAGCGCTGCGCCGAGCTCGGCCCCCTGCCGCGCGTGCTCTTCATGTCGGGCTACGGCGCCGAGGCGCTGCGCACGGTCGGCGAGGATCGCGTCGTCCTGCCGAAGCCCTTCACCAAGGCCGAGTTGCTCGACACCATCGCGGCCGTCATGGACGCGCGCGGCCCTTGACATCCGGTCTCGTGGCCTCATGCTGGCCGCGGCCCGTCTCCGCACCGCTCCGTCCCGCCACGGAGGAACACCGTGAACTCGACCGTCACCCAACGGCCTCCCGCCGCGCACGCGCTCGATACCGCGCGTGTGTCGCTCGCGCTCGGCGTCGTTGCGCTCCTCGCCATCGCCTGGCTCGTCGCCTCGACGATCTTCACCGAGCCGACCAGCGCGGCGCCGTGGATCGTGCTCAACGCGGCCGGCCTCGGGGTGGTGCTCGCCCCGCGCCTCGCCGGCGCCGTCGATCGGCGTGAGGTCCTCGTGGTGGCGGGGCTCGCCGCGGTGATCCTCACCGTCGTCGCCGCCCTGGCATTCACGCTGGCGCTCGCGCCGCTGCGGACCGACAACGTGCTCGCGGCGATCGTCGGCGCGCTCCTCGCGCTCGGGCTCTGCACCCTGCTCGGCGCGCCGGCGAGCGCGCGCACCCCGGCCGCCACCGCCACACCCGCCTCGACGCGCGCCCCCGAGCCCAGCCCGCGCGGGACCTTCGTCTCGGCCGCGGCCAGCGTGATGCCGAGCACGCCGACGCTCATGCCCGAGGCGTTCGCCGGCGAGAGCCCCCTCGGCGAGGACGCGCTCGAGATCCAGTGCGCGCCCGGCGTTCGCATCGGCCGCTACAAGCTCGAGCAGCGCATCGCCGTCGGCGGCATGGGCGAGGTCTGGCGCGCGCGCCACGACACGCTGATCCGCCCCGCCGTGCTCAAGCTCGTCAAGCGCCGCGACAACACCGATGCCGGCGCGATCGACGAGCTGATGGAGCGCTTCCGGCGCGAGGCGATCACCACCGCCAACCTCACCTCGCCGCACACCGTGCACCTCTACGACTTCGGCGTCGAGGGCAGGACCTTCTACATCGCGATGGAGCTGCTCGAGGCCGTCAGCATCGCCGCCCTGGTCGAGCGCTTCGGCCCGCTGGAGGAGGCGCGCGTCGCGTTCCTCCTGCGCCAGGCCTGCCACTCGCTCATCGAGGCCCACGACCACGGCGTCGTGCATCGCGACATCAAGCCCGACAACCTCCTCATCACGCGGGCCGGCCGCGACCCCGACTTCCTCAAGGTGATCGACTTCGGCCTCGTGAAGGAGCTGGCCGGCGCGCGCAAGCGCGGCAGCACCGGCCGCTCCGGCCGCGCCGTGCAGCTCACCGCCTTCGGCGCCCGCCCCGGCACCCCCGGCTACATGGCGCCCGAGCAGGCCTCCGGCGCCGGCGTCGACGAGCGCACCGACATCTACGCGCTCGCCTGCGTCGCCTACTTCGCGCTGACGGGCCAGCCGGTCTTCGAGGGCACCCAGGACGCGCAGCTCATGTTCGCGCACATGCAGGTCGAGCCCGAGCCACCCTCGGCGCGCCTGGGCCGCCCGCTACATGCCGGCCTCGAGGCGGTGGTCATGCGCTGTCTCGCCAAGAACCCGGCCGAGCGCCCCGAGACGATGATCGAGCTCGATCGCGCGCTGGCCGCGCTCTCCTTCGATCCCCCCTGGACCCAAGAGCGCGCGCGCCAGTGGTGGGACGAAGACAAGTCGAAGCTGCGTGTGCGCGCGGACGACCTCACGAGCACCGTGCACTGATCCGGATCGTTGCCCCGGCCGGCGTCCTCCTCCTTCGCCGCCGAACGCTCGCGCCGTCTTCGGTTCAGCGCGCGCTCGCCTCGATCAGCGCGCGCTCGGGCCCGACGATCAGATAGGTGAGCCCCGCGCTGCCGAGCTGGGTCCACACCGCCAGGCGCTCGCCGTCGGCGAGGCCGAGGTGGCCCGAGCCATGCGTCGCGATCGCCAGGACGACGGCGGGTTCCTCGAAGGGCACCGGGTCGTACTCGCTCATCGTGCGCGCGATCTCCTTCTGGCTCGAGCGCACGATCACCATGCCAGCCTGGTCGAGGAGCAACGCCTCCGCGCCGGCCGCGCTCAGCGCCGGGATCTCCAAGAGCTCGTCGATGAAGCGCGCGAGCGCGATGTCGATCCCCGCGACCCCCAAGACCTCGCCGCGCTCGCCGCGCACCGCCTGCACCGCGTTGACCGTCAGACCCAGGCCGTTCTCGTCGGCCGAGGCCGTCCACGCCGGCGCACGCGCGCCGAGCCCGAGTCGATACCAGTCCTCGCGGCGATGATCATAGCCGGGCTTGCCCTCCGAGTCGTCGTACTCCCAGGTGCCCGGCAGACCCACCGCCAGGCCGCGCTCGGTGTGCAGGTAGGCCCACAGGATCGGTGCGCCTCCGTCGAGCACACGCGCTTCGGCTTCGGGAAACGGCAGCTCGGCGCTCGCCTCGTCGATGCTCCTCAGCAGGGCCCGCCTCAGCACGGGCTCGAGCTCCGCGAGCTGATCGATCTGGCTCCGGTGCGCCGCCAGATCGACCTCCGGCGCCGCGACGAAGTCCGCCCTCAGGCTGGCCATCTGCTTGAAGTACTTTGACATTTTCGCGTAGCCCGGCAGCGCCTCGGGCTCGCGCCGTCCGCCGCTGTAGCGATAGACCACCGCGTCCGAAGGGGGCGCCGGCCTCGCCAGGACGTGCGCGGCGGTCATGGTGATCCCCTCGAGCAGCGCCTCGTAGCGCGCCAGGCGCGCGCTCATGCGCTTGCCCTGCGCGTCGACCGTCGCCGCGAGCGTCGCCATCGCCCGCTCACGCGCTTGCGCCGCCTCCCGCTCGGCCGCCACCGCCACGTGCGAGCGCCACACGAAGAAGAGCACGACCGCCGTCGCCAAGACCGCTCCGGTGATCCCCAGCGCGACCACCCGCTCGCGGTGCCGCCCGATCCAGCGCGTCACCTTGCGCACGCCGCGATCCGGATCGGCCTCGACCGACTCGTCGCGCAGGAAGCGCTTGAGGTCCTCGGCCAGCGCCGCCACCGAGGCGTAGCGCTCCTCGCGCCGCGGCGCGGTCGCGCGCGCGATGATCGCGGCGAGCTCGCGCGGCACCTTCTCGTACCGGCTCGTCACCGGCTCGCGCACCCCGCGCACGGCGCGCGCGATCATGATCGGCATCGACTCGCTCGCGCGCGCCGGCCCGAGCGTCACGATCTCCTGGAGCATCAGGCCGAGAGTGTACTGGTCCGAGCGCGCGTCGATCTCCCGACCGGCCGCCTGCTCCGGCGACATGTAGGCCGGCGTGCCGAGCACCGATCCCGCCAAGGTGAGCTTGGGTTGGGTCGCGAGCGCGCCGCTCAGGGTGTCGCTCCCCGCGGCGGTGCCGCTCGCGCTCACCTCCGGGCCAGGCGCCCCGGTCTCGGCGCGCGCGCCCTCCTCGGCACCGAGCACGCGCGCGATCCCCCAGTCCATGACCAGCACCTGGCCGAAGCGCCCGACCATGACGTTGTCCGGCTTGAGATCGCGGTGCACCACGCCGCGGCGGTGGGCATAGGCCAGGGCGTTGAGCACCGGGATGAAGGTCTCGATGCGCGCCTTGAGCGAGTGCGCCTGGTCGGCCGCACCGGTCCGTTCGAGCTGCTCCTTCGCCTCGTCGAGGTACTGCGTCAGCGTGACCCCGCGCACGAGCTTCATCGCGTAGGAGAGCGCCCCGTCACCACCCTTGTCGAGGCCATAGACCGGCACGATCGCGGGGTGGTCGAGCTGCGCCGTGACCTGGGCTTCGTTGAAGAAGCGCTGCAGCAGGAGCGGATCGTCGGCCAGCTCGGCGTGTACGCGCTTGACCGCCACCGTGCGCTTGAGGCGCGGATCGCGCCCGAGATAGACCTCACCCATCGCGCCGCGCCCGATGAGCGTCATCAGCTCGTAGCTCGATCCGCCCGCCGTCGCGTCCTCCAGCTCGCCGACCGTCAGCTCGTGGAAGGTCAGGAACTCCTGCAGCGCCTCGGCGCTCAGGAGGCCCCGTTCGCACAGCGCATTGGCGAAGCTGTCGATCCCCTCCTCGGCCGCCTTGGGACCCGCCGTCTTCACGTAGGTCGCGAGTAGCGCCTCGACCTCCGCGCGGTGCCGGGCATCGACGTGTTCGAGGAGCTGCGCCTTGTGCATGCCGCTCAGTCTACATCAGTTTTCTCAACGAATGTGTCGCGCGCCCAGCGACCCGCGATCGCCGCCATCACCACGAGCTGCAGCTGATGGAAGACCATCAGCGGCAGGAGCACCTTGCCGGCGAGCGCCTCGGGAAAGAGGAGGCCGGCCAGCGGCACGCCCGTTGCCAGGCTCTTCTTCGAGCCGCAGAAGACGACCGCGACCCGATCGTCGCGCGCGAGCCCCAGCGCCCGCGCCCCGAGCTGGGTGAGCCCGATCACCACCAGCAGCAGCGCGGCCGAGACGGCGAGCAGCACGAGGAGCTCGCTCGCGCTCACCGCCTGCCACAGCCCGCCGACCACCGCCGCCGAGAACGCGCTGTAGACCACGAGCAGGATCGAGGCGCGATCGACCCAACCGAGGAGGCGGCGTCGCTTGCTCACCCACCCCGCGAGCCAGCGGCGCGCGAGCTGCCCGGCGACGAACGGGAGCAGGAGCTGGAGCGCCACGCCGCGCACCGCCGAGCCGCCGCCCCCGTCCGCACCCGCGCCCGCGTCGGCTGTGGCGCTCGACCCGATCAACAGCGCCACCAGCGCCGGCGTCAGCACCACGCCGAGCAGGTTCGAGATCGCCGCGGCGCCCACCGCCGCCGCCACGTTGCCGCGCGCGATCGCCGTGAACGCGATCGACGACTGCACCGTCGACGGCGCGCAGGCGAGGAAGACGATCCCGGTCGTCAGCGGCGCCGGCAGGTGCCCCGCGAGCGCGCCCGCGGCCGCCAGCCCGAGCACCGGGAAGGCGACGAAGGTCGTCGCGACCACCAGGAGGTGAAGGCGCCAGTGGGCCAGCGCCGTCGCGATCGTCTGGCGCGAGAGCCGCGCGCCGTGCAGGAAGAAGAGCAGCGCGATGCCCCCGGCGGCGAGCACCTCGAAGAGCGCCGCGGCCTCACCTCGTGCGGGCCAGAGCGTGGCCAGCGCCATCACGGCGACGATCGCCACGACGAACGGATCGAGCCAGCGCGGGATCAGGTTCGACGGCTCGCCACGGTTGGCCCGTTCGCGGATCAAGGCTCTTGCGCGACGGCGCGCTCGAGGATCTCGGCGTCGTAGCCGTAGATGTCGGGGTGGAACCAGAGCGCGCCCGACTCGTCCTGCGACGCCGTGTAGTACTCGAGGAAGACCGGGATCTCCTCGCCGAGCTCGAAGACCTTCATCTTCGTAGAGTTGCGCGCCAGCCACGCGACCTGGTCGGCGAACCTGCTGTCGAGCTCCTCGCCGCGCTTCTCGCGGTCGGCCCGCACCAGCTCGACGCCGAAGTCGACGGCGTTGTCGACGCGCACGCAGCCGTGCGAGAGCGCGCGCACCGGCAGCTTGAATGCCGCGCGCCCCGGCGTGTCGTGCAGGTAGACGCTCTCGGAGTTGGGGAAGAGGATCTTGATGCGCCCCAGCGCGTTGCCCGGCCCGGGCTCCTGCGTGTAGTAGGTCGCGCCGTCGCCGCCGACGCGCGTGCGGAAGCGGTGCTTGTCGAGGTAGTCGGGGTCCTCGGCGATCGCCTTTTCGATCTCCTCGCGCGCGATCCGCGGCGGCACGTTCCACTCCGGGTTGACGATGACCGTCGAGATCCGATCCGCGAGGATCGGGGTCGCGTTGCGCCAGTGGCGGCGCCCCAGGAAGTTGTTGAAGTAGCTCTTGTCGCTGCCGACGATCGTGCGCTGGCTCATCACCAGCTCGCCGCCGCGGAAGTAGCGCAGCACCTGCCCGGCGAGGTTGACCTGCACCGACTCCGCCTCGCCGCGCCAGGCGCTCACCCGCCAGCGCCTGACGTTGAGCAGGATCGTCTGCAGCCGCTCCTCGCACGGCACCGCGAGCACCTCGACCAGCGCCTTGTCGAACGGCTCGCCCCAGGGCTTGAGGTGGCGGATGCGGCGCACTTCGCTGACCGCGGCCGCGGTCGCCTCGTCCCAATCCCCGCTCGCCGGTCCGGCGAAGAGGCCCTCGGCGACGAGCCGCGCCTGCAGCGCGCGCACCGCCTCGCCGGCACGCGCCTCGCGCGCGTTCTTCGGCACCGGCACGGCAGGCCACGGGCCCGCACGACAGAGCGCGTGATAGCGCTCGGCCGCCGCGACCAGCGCCGCGTACTGCGGGTGCGCCGGCTCGAGCGCGGCGAGGTGCGCCTCGAGCCCACCCGCGTGCGTCGCCTCGAGCGCCGCCGCCAGCGCACCCGCGTCGGCCTCTTGCGGGGGCCCGGCCTGCCACGTCACGTCCGGCGAGAGGTAGTAGCCGTGGGTCGGCTCGATCAGCACCGCCGCCTCGCGCGGCCGCGCCGGCAGCTCGCCGACGAGCGCCGAGAGCCCGACGAGCAGCGCCGCCTCCGCCTCGGCGCGCGCACGCGGCGTGAGCCCGCGCTCGACCTCCCAGCCCAGGCGTCCGGCCAGCGCGCGCGCGACGCCATCGAGCAGCGTCTGTCCTTCGCGGCCGACATCGGCGCGCCTGGCCTCGTCCCAGGCCTCGACGAGGCGCTCGGGCGGCGCGTCCGGCCAGGTCGGCGTGCGCTCCGGCCCGAGCGCGCGCACCGCCTCCGGCAGCGTGACGTCGATCGCGTGCCAGCGCGCCCGCTCGAGCGCCGCCTCCACCGCCCGACCCGGCGCGCTGAGCCCGGTCGGCGCCACCAGCCGGAGGCGATCCCCGTATACGGCATCGAGCTCGCCCATGCCTGATTCATGGAGCTCTCTGGAGAGAATCGTCCGCGCCTCCGCGCCCTCCTCGAGCCCGTCCAGGATACGCTCGCGCAGGGCCGGCCCGAGGCGCGTGAGCCCCGCCAGCACGACCTGGCGCGCGATCGGCGCGAGCGCCCGCCCCGCGGGCGGCGGGGCGGAGGCCGTGGCGGCCTCGGCGTCCACCGTGGCGCCGCCCGGGAGCCCGAGCAGCAGCGCGATCGTGCAAAGAGAGCGCATGGTTGCGAGTTAGCAGCGCCACCGTCGCGACGCAAGGACGATGCGCGGCGCGGCGACGCGCGACACGCGCACGAGGCTGGCCACCCGCGGCGAAGCGTGGTGTATCGAGCGCATGATCCTCGTCTACCTCCACAGACGCGCATGATCGCCGGGCCCCCTGCCGCGGGCGAGCCCGAGGACGCGCTCGAGCGCGCCATGCTCCACCTCGAGCGCTTTGCGTTCACCGGACTGATGGAGCGCTTCGACGAGTCGGTGCTCCTCCTGGCGCGCCGCTTCGGCTGGAGGAACGTCTTCTACGCGCGCGTCAACACCAACCGCCGCCGGCCGACCTACGCGGACACGCCTGCACGCCTGCGCGCCGCCATCGAAGAGCGCAGCGCCGACGACATGGCACTCTATCGGTTCGCCGCCGAGCGCTTCGAGGCGATGCGCGCCGCCGCGCCGATCCCACCCTACGTCCTGCGCGGCTATGCCGCAGTGAACCAGCTCCTGACCTTCGGCGCGAGCCTGCGCCGACAAGGCGAGCTCCTCTCGCAGCGCCTGCGCCACGCTCCGGCGCGCACGCGGGACTGATCGGGAGCGAGCACGGGCGACGGGGCGTCACGTGGAGGCCCGAGCGGCTCGGCTCACGGCCATTCGGGCAGCGAAGGCAGCGGGGGCTGCGCACCGCGCAGCGAGGTCTCGCTCTCGATCCTCGCCTCACCCTGCCCTTCCCAGTTGGCGGCGGTGGCCTCGCTCAAGAGGAACGGCAGGAGCAGGTTGCGATCGCCGAGCTCGCCGAGGCCGTCGTAGCCGCCGCTGCCGAGCTGCTCGCGCACGACCGAGATGAAGCGCGCGCGCTCGGTGAAGCTGCCGGCGGGCACGCGCGGCTCCTGGATCGTGAGGTAGAGGGCGCCGAGGCGTTGGCCGACGTGGATGACCTCGAAGAAGCGGGCCTGGTGCGGGAAGTCGATGCCCGAGGCGGTGGTGATCTCCCAGTAGCCGGTCGCGCCGTCGTCGCCCGGTTCGCAGCGCGGCTCGTCGGCGGCGCGCGTGGTGGCGTCGGGGCAGATCGCGCGCACGCGGTTTTCGTGGTTGTGGCCGGCGATGTGCGCGATGACCGCGGGCGAGCGCGCGAGCAGGTCGCGGAAGGCCTCGGGGGTGAACGCCTCGGCGGGGATCGGCGAGTGGCGATCGATCAGGTCCTGCAGCTCGGGGAAGGCGGAGAGCAAGAAGGCGAGATCCTGGAGCTGGGACTGCAAGACGATCGCGTCGGAGGCCTGATGGGTGAGCACGATGACGGCGACGCCCTCGGCCTCGGCGTCGTCGAGAGCGGCCTCGAGGAAGGCGATCTGATCGTAGGTGGGGTCGCCGGCCTTGTCGGTGTCGAGCTGGCCGTCGGCTTGCGGCGGCGCGAGGATCCCGTTGGAGCCGCCCTCGTGCGGGCCGAGGTCGAGCGCGAGGATGCGCAGCGGCAGGCCGGGGATCGGATCGTAGACGTAGAAGCCGGTGCAGTCGGAGACGTTGCTCGCGGAGTAGCCGTGGCCGGGCGGGTCGCCCGGGGCGTCGAAGGTCTTTTCGATGAAGCCGCAGACGCCCATCGGGGCGCGCGCGGGATCGGGCGGGGTCGGGCCAGGGGCGAGCGACTGGAGCTCGTCCGGGGTGGTCATCATCGCCGGGTGGAACGCGGCGGGCTCGACGCGGAAGGCCGAGCGGAGAGCGTGCGGGAAGAGCGCGGGGTGGCGATCGGCGGTCGGCTCGTAGGGGAAGGTCACGCCGAGCGGCGCGCCGAGAAGGTCGAGCTGCGCGCGCAGGTCCGGGGTCTGGTTGAGCTCGGCGACGAGGCCGACCGGGAAGTTGCCCTCGATGTTCACGTCGTGGTTGCCGATGCTGGAGATCCACGGCGTGCCGGGGCGGAAGCCGCCGGCGACGAACGGGTCGTAGGCGTCGTTGTTCGGACCGGGGATCGGATCGTCCATGGCGCCCGAGTCGCTCGTGAGCTCGCCGCCGGTGAGCACGGCGTGGAGCTGTGATAGTTCGTTTTCCTGAGTGTTTTCGATGTGATCACCGGCAATGACGACGACGTCGAGGAGGCGATCGTCCTGGAACCGATCGGCGCTGCGCACGAGCGCGTCGTTGATGTGGGGGCCGAGCTCGCCCTGTGGGGTGTAGGCGGGCAGGGTCACGCCTGCGAGGGTGCGCGAGGCGTTCTTGTGCACCTGAGCGGGGCTGTCCTGGTCGACGAGCTGCGGGTCGGCGAGCACGAGACCGAAGAGCAGCGAGCGGCTGCCCTCGGGCAAGGCGCCCGGGGTCCAGTCGACCGGCGGCATGGCGAGCTGATCGCGGAGCAGGTGCGGCTCGCCGGGCTGGGCCTCGAGGTGGCCGAGCGCCTCGACCGGCACGAGCAGGCGGCCCTCGTCGTCGATGAGGCGACGGCGGCCGTAGCGCGGGCGCAGGGTCTCCGTGAGCGTGGTCACGACCTGATCGCCGAGCGGGACGTGGGCGGGGTCGAAGCTCGGATCGGGGTCGAGCAGGACCTCGGCGTAGCTCAGCTCGGGGAAGCCGGTATCGGTGGTGGCGTCGGGGGTGGCGTCGGGGATCACGGTGTCGGACGTGTCCTCGGCGTCGTGTGCGTCGGCGGAGGCGAGGTCCTCGGACATCGTGTCCGGCTCGACGGTGGTGTCGGGCTCGAGCGTGTCGGGCCCGAGCTCGGCGCCGGTGTCGGGCTCGAGCGTGTCGGGCGTGACCTCGCTGGCGTCGGAGCCCTGGGGGTCGCGGTGGGGATCGTCGGCGCAGGCGGCGACGACGGCGAAGAGCGCGGAGAAGGTGACGATCGACCTCGGCATGCGGTCGGGATAGCGCATTGTCACGCACGTTGCCAGGTGGAGTCTGGTATAGGGCCCGGATGGTGAGCCTCCGACTCGTCGCGCCCCTGATGCTCGTCGCCTGCGCCGGGAGCCCCGCGCCGGCGCCGCCCCCGAGCGACCTCGTCACGCGCTGTGCCGCGCTGGTCGACGAGGCCGACGACGCGCGGCCGCCCGAGGAGACTGCGCTGGTCGCGGTCGAGTGCCTCGCCCCGCGGCTCCGCGATGACGCCTGCCGGTCCGCGATCGCCCGCACCTCGCGTGAGCCGGCCGTGACCCGGGTCGGCATGCTCACCCCGATCTGCGCCGTCGCCTACTGTCCGCTGGTCGACGAGCCGCGCCCCGGGCTCTGCTCACGGGTACCGTCCGAGCTCACGCCGGCGGAGATGATGTTCCATTCGGCGGAGTTCTTCACCTGGATCCGGGTCCACGAGCTCGGCCCCGAAGACGCCGCGCGCTGGGATCGGCTCGTCGGGGTGCCCGTCGCGCCCGAGCCCGAGCCGCCGCCGACGACGACGAGCCTGACCGTGGGCATGAGCGTTCGCGGCGAGGCGCTCGAGCTGGTGATGGGCGGCGAGTCGTGGACGCTGCCGGCAAACCCGCGCGACGCCGACTTCGAGGCGCCGGCCAGGCGCGCCGCCCAGCTCGCCAACGAGCTTCCGGACGACCAGGTGGTGATCGAGGTCGGACCGGGGATCCTCTATCACCACCTGGTCGGCTGGCTGAACGCGCTCGGCAAGCGGCGCCTCCGCAACATCACCGTCACGTCGCCGAAGACCTGAGGTCCTCATGGCGGCGACAGTGACACGTCGAAGGTCGTAGCGCCGGAAGCCCGCGGGTCAGCGCGCGATGCCCTGCACGAGGCGCGCGGCCTCCCGGTAGAGGCCGACCGCGTTCGCGTAGTCGCCGAGCCCTCGCAGCACGTCACCGGCGGCGAGGTCCGCGCGCGCGGCCTCGATCCGCTCGGCGGCGCGCTCGGTCGACTGGGCGGCGACCGCCTGCGCGACCTGGAGCGCCGCGTGCGACTTCGCGGCCATCGCCAACATCTTCTGCTGCGCCGGGGTCCCGACGCCGGTGTCCTCCATCGCTGCGAGGGCCTGCTCGATGTGCTGGAAGAACGGCTCGACGTTGTCGCGATCGAACTGCGCGATGGCGGCTGCAATCCACTTGAGGACCCTGCTCGCGCCCGAGCCCGCGAGCTCGGCGGCGACGTGGGCGAGCACGCCGCCCGCGTCGAGCACGTGCAGGTCGCGCGCGTCGCCGCCGACGCCGCCGTCGTCGTCGCGCACGGTGATGCGCACGACGAAGTCACCCGGCGCCGGGAAGTCGTGCACCCCGCTCACGTCGCCGGAGCCGGCGCGCTGGTCGACGAGGAGGGGGCCGGTGGCGCCGTCGCCCCAGGCGACGGTGCCGACGTGGGTGTCGAGCCAGCCCGGATCGGTGAAGCTCCCGATGAGGGTCGTCGGCAGGCCGGCGTAGGCGAAGGGCACGTCGACGCCGATGAGATCGCCGGTCTCGTCGACGAGGTGGTCGAGCGCGGCGCTGGGGGCGACGTTGAGCACGGTCACCTCGATGGCACGCGCGTCGATGCCGCCGTCGCGGTCGCGTCCGAGCAGGGTGACCGGCCAGCGCGAAGCGACGGGGCCGTTGTCGCCGTAGGTGTGGCGCGTGACGGGGCCATAGGCCGGCGGCGGGTCCTCGAGGTCGCAGAGCGAGGTGCGCGGGGTGTCGCCGAAGGTCCACTTGAAGGTGAGCGGGCTGCCCTCGGGATCGAAGCCGTCGGCGGCGAAGTCGATCGGCGATCCTTCGAAGTGGGTGCCCTGCGCGGGCAGGTCGCTGCCCGTGACGGTCGGCGCGACGTCGTCGTGGGGGCGGCCCTCGACGGCGCGATCGTTGACGTCGATCCACGCCTCGCCGATGCCGCTGGTGAACATCTTGTCGGCGAGGCGCGCGTTCATCCAGCCGTTCTTCGGCGCGCCGAGCTCGCGCTCGGCGCCGAACTCGCGCCAGCAGCGCTCGGCGGCGTCCTCCCACGTGCCCTCACAGGTGGTGAGCGCCCAGTCTCCGCCGGCCTTGTCCGCCCAGGTCGCCGGGTCGCCGCGCCGGGTGAGCGCGCACGCCGCGGGGCGCGCGCCCTCCTCGTCGCCGGAGTGCCAGCGGCGATCGGCGCCGAGGTAGAAGGCGTCGCCGGACTGGCCGTACTCGTTCGGGGCGAAGCTCCAGACCAGCGCCTCGAGGCGGCGGTCGGGCGAGCGGCAGGTGTCGAGGTCGAGCTGCTGATCGATGCAGATGTTGCGGGGGCTGTCCTCCTTGGCGTGCACGTAGTCGAAGCCGACGAGGCTGACGAAGCACTGCGCGAGCTGCTCGGCCTCGGGCTCGTTCAGGACGAGCAGGTCGCGGCCCGATTCGAGGTTGCCCAAGGCGTCGATCAGGGTGCGGCTCTCGTAGACGCGGCCGATCTCACCGGGCAGGAGGTAGTCGCGATCCTTGAGCTGGGTCGGGTCGTATTCGCAGCCGTCGGGCACCGCGCACGGCGTCGGCGTGCACTCGCTGGCGAGGAGCGCCGAGCCGCAGCCGGCGACGAGGCTGCGCTCGATCTCGCCGCCATCGGTCGTGACGCGCATGCGGCAGGTCACACCGCAGACGTCGTACTCGACGACGTCGCCTTCGGCGTCGAGGAGCTCGCCGTGTTGGTTGACGCCGCTGGCGAGGAAGAAACGATCGCTACACTGCGGGCGCGTGGCGTCGTCGCGGAAGAAGTCGCCCGACTCCTGTTGCTGGGGGTTGTAGGACATCGGCGAGACCTCGGGGTTGCTGTCGGAGAGCACGATCACCTGCTTGCCCGCGGCGAGGAGGGCGTCGCGCGACGGCATCGGGGTGAAGACCTCGTCGATGTCGCGCTCGTGGATCCGGCTGCCGAAGGTGGTGCTGAGGAGCGCCGCGAACTCGGCGGCCTTGCCGTCGGAGCAGGTGAGGGCGTCGAAGTAGTCCTCGAGGCGGAGGAAGATCACCTCGTCGGGGTGGGCGTCGAGCCAGGCGCGGATCTCCTGCAGGGCGTTGTCGGCGAGGCGATCCCAGATGGCGCACCCCAGGTGGATGTCGTCCTTGCCGTGGCAGACGCGCAGGTGGGCGGGGGCCTCGATGATCCCGGGGAGCACCGGGGTCGGGATGAAGTTCGGGTCGAGCTCGATCCAGCGCACGCCGAGGTCGAGCTGGTCGGTGATCGAGTAGCGCTGGTTCGGAAAGAGGAAGCCGTCGGCGATGTTGTTGTAGGCGTTGTGGGTCTCGACGATCTGCCCCCAGTTGAGCGGCTCGCGGCGCGCCAGCTCCCACTGGGCGCGGCCGGCGTAGTAGGCCCAGGTCGCGCGGAACTCGGTGACGTCGCCGACGCCGTCGCCGCGGTTGACGTCGCCCTCGAACGACTGGTCGCCGATGCTCAGGAGCCAGAAGCCGTTGGTGTCGCGCACGAACTCGCCGTTGGGCTCGAGGTGCGGCTCGCCGTCGAAGTCGCGGCGCACGTTGTTGCGGCAGACGGCGGAGGGGTCGTCGAAGATCTCGCGGGCGAGCGCGAGGTAGTCCTGGACGTCCTCGCTGACGCGGATGGCGTCGTCGATGACCGGGGTCAGGCAGGCGTTGACGATGTCGCGCAGGTAGCCGGGCACGCGGCCGGCGGCGATGTCCTCGATGTTGGACGGGATCTCGTCGAGGTCCTCGAGCTCGAAGTCGAAGGCGAGCGTGCGCACGCAGTGGCCGAAGTCGAGCGAGGGCGAAGGCGGCTGGAGCTCGACGATCGGCAGCGTCACGCCGACCTCGCTCAGCGCGATGGCGACGTCGCCGAGGATCAAGACGCTCGAGCCGACGAGGGTCGCGGCGTCGCCGATGAGCGCTACGAAGTCGTGGTGCATCTGCGGGAGGATGTCGACGTCGCAGTCGATGATCGGGACCGTCAGGCAGTTGTCGGTCGGGTCGGCGTGGACCTCGACGCAGAGCGGGAAGCTGCCGCAGTCGTCGAGACAGGAGGTCGAGCAGTCGACCGACGGCGCGGCCCAGGACCAGGCGCGCGCGAAGAAGTCACCCGCGCTGTCGATGTCGCGGAAGCGGTCGCCGATGGTGTTGGCCGAAGCGGCGAGCTCGTCGGCACGAGCGGAGATCTGCTGGATGCGCTCGCGGATCTGCACGAGATCGACGTCGTTGAACTGCACGTAGGCGTTGCCGCGAAACGCCGGGATCGGGTCGAAGCCGGGGAAGATCGCGGCCTCGAGGCCGTGGTCGCAGAAGCCGGTGCCGTTCGCCCAGAAGGGGTCGGTGAGCAGGCCGCAGGCGCGCTCGCCCTCGCCGCCGCAGGCGATGCGATCGCCGTTGGCGAGATCGCATTCGAGGATCGGGATGTCGGCGTGGGCCGGGGCCGCGGCCAGGGCCAAGGCGGTCGGGAGCATGAGCGCGGCGAGGCCGGCTGTGGTTGGGGAGGATCGTCGTCGAGCCATCGGGTCATCTCCAGGTCGGGTTGGCGACCGTCGTGCGCTCCGCGCCCCACCGCTCGAGGTGAGCCTCGAGCGCGTCGTGCCTCCTCGCGATCGACGGTCGCGCCGGTGCAGTGCAATCCCCGGGCCGCTGGGGCGGGGCAGGCTCGCGCGCGGGTCGCGGCCGGGCGAGCAGCGCGGAGCTACCGTAGCGCGGCGGCCTACGTTAACGCGGGACCGTCGGGACCGAGCGCGAAGTCGTCGGGCGGCGCGCGCTCGAAGCGCAGCGGGTGGCCGCGCGGGTGGGTGAAGCCGAGGATGGCGGCGTGGAGGTACAGGCGCGGGGCGGGCGGGCCGCCGTGCTCGAGGTCGCCGAGGATCGGCGCGCCGAGGTGCTGGAGGTGGATGCGGATCTGGTGGGTGCGGCCGGTGAAGAGCTCGACCTCGACGAGGGCGCGCGGAGACTCGGGTGAACCGAAGACCTGGCGGAGGTGGATCACGCTCCTGGCCGGGAGGGCGCCGGGCTCGTCGGGGCGACCTGCGCGAACGCGGCGGCCCGCGTGCACGATCGGGACCTCGCACGGGCCCTCGGGCGGCACGCCGGACGTGATGGCGAGGTAGCGGCGCTCGATGGTGTGCTCGCGCAGCTGGGGGGTGAGCGCCTGGCTGGCGAAGGGGCTCTTCGCGGCGAGCATCACGCCGCTGGTGCCCTTGTCGAGGCGGTGCATGAGGCGGAGCTCGGGGCCGTAGCGGCGGGTGAGGGCATGGATGAGCGAGCCGACGTCGCCGAGCTCGGAGCCCTGCGAGAGCTGACCCGCGGGCTTGGCGACGACGACGATGTCCTCGTCTTCGTGGAGGACGACGAGCTCGAAGCGCTCGGGCGCGAGCACGTCGGGGTGCCAGGTCGCCTCGAGCAGATCGCCGGCGTGGAGGGGCTCGCTGGCGCGGCGGATGCGGCGGCGCGGGCGGCCGGGGCGACTCAGGTGCACGCCGCCCATGGCGAGGATCTTCCTGGCGAGGTGGCGCGAGAGCGCTGGCACGAGCGCGGCCAGGATCTTGTCGAGGCGCTCGCCGTCGAGCTCGGGAGGGACGACGACCTGGGCGTGCTGCGCGGACACTCGATTATTCGCAGACCGGGCCGGGCTCGTAGGGATCGGGCTTCTGGCAGTCGGCGCCGCCGGCGTCCATCTCGGCGCACGGCTCCTCTTCGCAGACGCGCGGCAGCCCGGGGTCGATCTCGTCTTCGATCACGCCGAAGCCGTCCCAGGCGGTGGTGATGGGATCGACGCTGTTGGGCGGGTCGCCGAAGGAGCCGCCCGAGGTCGAGAGCGTGCCGGAGACGAAGTCGCGCCCGTCGGGGGCGCCGCCGGGCTCGAGCGTGCCCTGCACCTGGAAGTCGGTGAGGGTGACCGGGATGGTGTTGAGCACGACGATGTTGACGTCGAAGGGGTCGCTCTGGAGGAAGAAGCGGCCGTTGCCCTGCGCGACCATGCAGCCGGTGAAGTAGACCGCCCAGCCGGCCGAGGTGAGGTCGGGCTCGAAGCCGTCGGGGTGGTTGTAATTGGGGCCGAGCTGCGGGTCGCGCTGCTCGAGGCGCGCGAAGGAGCCGAAGACGGCGAACTTGCCGGTCTGCCGGTCGATGGCGAAGTCGAGGTACATGTGCAGCCAGATCGGCAGGACCTGGAGGTTGGCGGTGAGCGAGAGCATGCCGGTGTCGAGCGCGATGTCGATCGGCTCGTTGCCACAGCGGGGGTTGACCTGAAAATCGAAACGTGTCGAGACCTTACGCTGGCGGCCGGCCGGGTCGGCGAGGCCGGCGTGCACCTCGAGGATGAGCGGCTTGCCCTCGCGGTCGGCGAAGAACTCGTTCTGGGTGAGGATCGCGCGGGTGGCGGTCTCGTTGAGCTCGAGGGCGAGCAGACCATTGCACGGGGAGGTGGCGAGGGAGCAGTCGGCGACGAGCGGCACGACGTCGGGGCGGAAGTTGCCTTCGAGGTCGACCTCGGAGGGCCAGATGGTGAGGACGAGCGTGGCCGGGTCGATCGCCTCGCTGAAGTCGAGCTCGATGGGGGTCGACGAGGTCCAGAAGCCGACCGAGGGCTGCACGATGCGCACCTCCGGCGGGGGGTCGTACTCGTCGCAGGCCGCGGCGGTGAGGGTCAGGGCGGCGAGCGCGGCGAGGGGGTGGGTGAGGCGTGGGTTCATGCGCGGGTTCAACCGTGAGATCAGGGGCGGAAGGTGAAACGGGTCTCGAACATCCACGAGGTCACGGCGTCGCCGTTTTCGTCCTCGAGCGCGCTGCCGGGGAAGAGCACGCCCGCCTCGACCGCGACCTCGAACATCTTCTTGTAGCGCCACTCGAGGCCCAGATCGACCTCGGTGCCCCAGTAGCTGGCCGGGCG
>WYBB01000115.1 GCA_011526585.1 Deltaproteobacteria bacterium | reverse complement strand
GACACCGACGCCGACGGCGACGACCTCAGCGCCGAGCTCGTCACCGACGTCGACCACGGCACCCTCACCCTCAACGCCGACGGCACCTTCAGCTACACCCACGATGGCTCGGAGACCACCAGCGACAGCTTCAGCTACCGCGTCTCCGACGGCGACCTCTACTCCAACGCCCTCACCATCACGCTGACGATCACCCCGGTCAACGACGCCCCGGTCGCCGTGGCCGACGCCATCGCCCTCGATGAAGGCGCCAGCATCTCCACCCTCGTCGGCGACGCGACCTCGCTGCTGAGCAACGACACCGACGCCGACGGCGACGACCTCAGCGCCGAGCTCGTCACCGACGTCGACCACGGCACCCTCACCCTCAACGCCGACGGCACCTTCAGCTACGTGCACGACGGCTCCGAGACCACCACCGACAGCTTCACCTACCGCGTCTTCGACGGCGCCCTCTACTCGAGCCCCACGACCATCGAGCTCGCGATCACCCCCATCAACGACGCCCCGGCCGCCCAGCCGGACGCCGCTCACACGACGGAAGGCGGCACGGTGCACCTGCTCGTCAACGGCTACGCCTCCGTGCTCGGCAACGACACCGATGCCGACGGCGACGACCTCAGCGCCGAGCTCGTCACCGACGTCGACCACGGCACGCTCACCCTCAACGCCGACGGCACCTTCAGCTACACCCACGACGGCTCCGAGACCACCACCGACAGCTTCACCTACCGCGCCGCCGACGGGCCCGCGTCCTCGAACGAGGTCACCGTCGCCATCACCATCGCGCCCCTCAACGACGCCCCGACCGCCGTCGCCGACGCCGAGCTCCTCGTCGACGAGGGCGGCCTCGCCGAGGACCTGGCCGACGGCGCCACCTCCCTCATCGCGAACGACACCGACGCCGACGGCGACACGCTCACCACGGTGCTGGTCAGCAGCCCGGCGTTCGGTGCCTTTACCCTCCACGCGGACGGCACCTTCCGCTATCAGCACGACGGCTCCGAGACCACCGCCGACGCCTACACCTACCGGGTGAGCGACGGCCACGTCGACTCGGCTCCGATCACGCACACGATCGTCATCGCCCCCATCAACGACCTCCCGCTCGCCGTCGCCGACGCCATCACCGTCGCCGAGGGCGCCACCACCACCACTCTCTCCGGCGGCGCGGCCTCGCTGCTCGCCAACGACAGCGACCCGGACGGCGACCCGCTGACCGCCGTGCTCTACAACCCGCCCGCCCACGGCGCCCTCGACCTCGCCGCCGACGGCACCTTCGCCTACACCCACGACGGCTCCGAGACCACCGCCGACGCCTTCACCTACCGCGTGCACGACGGCCTCGTCTCCTCCGAGCCCGTCACCGTCGCCATCACCATCGGCGCCACCAACGAGGCCCCCGTCGCCCACCCCGACGCCATCGTCGTCGCCGAGGGCGCCACCATCACCGCGCTCGAGTCGGGCGCCGCCTCGCTCCTCGCCAACGACGTCGACGCCGACGGTGACGCCCTCGCCATCACCCTCGTCACCGGCCCGTCCCATGGCACCCTCGACCTCGCCGCCGACGGCACCTTCGCCTACACCCACGACGGCTCCGAGACCACCGCCGACGCCTTCACCTACCGCGTCGACGACGGCGCCCTGTCCTCGGCCGAGGTCACCGTCTCCATCGCGATCACCCCGGTCAACGACGCCCCGGTCCTCGGCACCGACGCCATCTCCGTCGCCGAGGACGCCACCACCACCACCCTCGCCGACGGCGCCACCTCGCTCCTCGCCAACGACAGCGACCCCGACGGCGACGCCCTCACGACCACCCTCGTCACCGGCCCGTCCCACGGCACCCTCGACCTCGCCGCCGACGGCACCTTCGCCTACACCCACGACGGCTCCGAGACCACCGCCGACGCCTTCACCTACCGCGTCAGCGACGGCACCTTCGAGACCACCATGCGCGTCGCGATCGCCGTGAGCCCGGTCAACGACCCGCCGGTCACCGTGGCCGACCAGCTCCTCCTCGCCGAAGGCGCGACCGCCACCACCCTCGCCGACGGGTCCCGCTCGCTCCTCACCAACGACTACGACCCCGACGGCGACGCGCTCGCCGCCATCCTCGTGCAGCCGCCGCGCCATGGCACGCTCACGCTCTCGCCCGACGGCACCTTCCGCTACGTGCACGCCGGCGCCGAGCGCTTCGACGACGCCTTCGTCTACCTGGTCAGCGATGGCCTCGTCGAGTCCGAGCACCTCACGGTCGCCATCGCCATCACCCCGGTCAACGACGCCCCGGTCGCGACCGCCGACGCCGTCGCCCTCTCCGAAGGCGGCGTCGCCACGACCCTCGTCGGCGGAGCCACCTCGCTCCTGTCCAACGATCACGACGCCGAAGGCACGACCCTGCGCGCCGTGCTCGTCACCCCGCCCGCGCACGGGCGCATCACGCTCGCGCCCGACGGCACCTTCCGCTACGAGCACGACGGCTCCGAGACCACCGCCGACGGCTTCGCCTATGCCGCCTTCGACGGCCTCGCCAGCTCGGTGCCGGTCACCGTGCCGATCGCGATCGCGCCCGCCAACGACGCCCCGAGCGTCGCGCCCATCGCCGGCTTCACCCTCTACGACCCCGAGACCCGCACCCTCGCCGTGCGCCTCGCCGACGACGACGGCGTCGCCGACCTCGTCGTCTCGGTCGCCAGCTCGAACCAGCCGGTGATCCCGCCCGCCAACGCCCAGCTCAGCGGCGGTGGCGCCGAGCGCCAGCTCTTCATCGCCTCGGCCGGTCGCGCCGGCACCTCGCGCCTGACCGTCACCGTCGTCGACCGCGATGGCCTCTCGCACGCGACCTCCTTCGACGTCGTCGTGCGCTGCGTCGCCGACCTCGACGGTGACCGCCACTGCGACGGCGCCGACGACGACACCGACGGCGACGGCGTGCCCGACCTCGAGGAGGGCGAGATCGACACCGACGGCGACGAGATCCCCGACTACCGCGACAGCGACAGCGACGACGACGGAATCTCCGACGTCGACGAGCGCGCGGCCGGCACCGACCCGACCCTGGCCGACACCGACGGCGACGGCCTCGACGACAAGCGCGAGCTCGAAGAGGGCACCGACGCGCTCGTCGCCGACAGCGACGGCGACGGCCTCGGTGACGGGGCCGAGCTCGACGTCTACGGCACCGACCCGCTGCTCGGGGACAGCGACGCCGACGACGTCCTCGACGGCGACGAGATCGATCGCTTCGGCACCGATCCGCTCGAGCTCGACACCGACGGCGACGGCCTCGAGGACGGCCGCGAGATCGACATCGGCTCCGACCCGCTCTCGCGCTTCGACGATCTGCGCGTCAGCGGTGGCGCCGGCTGCGCGGCCTCGGGTGGCGCGGGCGGTACCTCGTGGCCCGCGGCCATCGCGCTCGTCGTCGCCTGCGTGATCCTGCGCCGCCGCGATCGCAAGCACGACCCGCGCGGCTGATAGCGCGAGCACGTTGCGTGCGCGAGGGGTGACGACCGCCCCTTGCGCCCGCGCGTGCGGCGCGAGCGGACGCCGCGCAACGGACAGGGTTGTGTCGGCGCGCGATAGCGGTTAGGCGAGCGCCCATGTCTTACGTCATGTCGGTTTCGACGGAGGCGCCGCCGGATCTCGCGGCGGTGTTGCGAGCGCTGGGAGACGACGTCCGGGTTTCGGGGGAGACGCCTGAGCGCGGATGGCCCGTCGGTCCGTTCAACCTGCGGCGCGCCGGCGTGTCGACGCGCGGGGTCGAGGTGCTGCGCGATGCGTCGAGCGTGTCCGCGCGCATGCTCGCGTGGGCGAGCCCGGAAGACTGGCAGCTCGCGTTCGAGACCCTCGTGGCGGCGGGGGGCGCGAATGCCACGATCGAGGGCGAGGACGGGACGCGCGCGATCGGCGCGGAGGCCGCACGGCACTTCGCCGAGGTCATGGCGAGCGAGACGGCGGCCGCGTTCGCGACGATCTCGGCGTTGGTCGCGGCAGGCACCTCGGTGGAGCTGCCGGGACCGGTGCGGCACGTGCACATGGGACCGCGCATGCTGCGCGATTGCGGCGGGGACGCCGGCGCCGTGCTCGAAGCGATCCGCCGGGTGCAGCACATCGAGGACGAGGGCTTCGAGCTCGTCGCTTATGGCGACCTCGCCAGCAGGCTCGGGCTCGGCGTCGACGTCGGCGGGTTCAGCGTGTGGGACCCGACGGTTTCGCAGGCGTTCGAGCCGGCACCGATGCTCGGGGTCGCGTGCGTGGAGCCGGGGCTCTACATCCCCTCGGAGTCCGCGCAGGCGGTCGCGGGCGACCGCTTCACCTGGCTCGACGAGAGGCACTTCGCGATCCGAGCGACGCCGCCGGAGGAGCTGCCGGCGTTGATCGCGCGCGCGTGTGAGGTGCGCGTGGACCTGCACGCGCGCATTCAGGCGAAGCTGGGCCGAACCCGACGCAAGTGGTGGCAGTTCTGGAAGCGCTGAGACGCTCGGCGCGCTCTGTAGAGCCGGAGCTCGTTGCGGCGAGGCAGGAGACGAGGACAGCGGCGGCGATGACGTGCGAGGTAAGCTTACAACGCGTGCTCCCACCGTCCTTGCCGGGGAACGCCGCGCTTCGCGGCTCGTCGCAAGGAGCCCTCGCCATGCATCGTCTCGCCTCGCTCGTCGCCGCCTCCACCGTGTTCGTCTCCGCCCAGGCCTGCTTCTCGCCCGACGGCGCGCCAGCCGACTTCGACATGCTCGTCGCGGACCACCGCGCCGCGCTCGCCGAGCTCACGCCCGACCGCACCGTCATCGATTGTGGCGGCTACGTCGTCGACGGCGAAGCCGTCGAGTCGACCCGCGCCGCGAACCGTTGTTTCCTCGACGCGTGGGCCACCTGCCGCGCCGCCGAGCTCCAACTGATACGCTCGACGCCGAACGACCTGCCGGTCTACGAGGTGCTCTTCGTCGAGCCGCACACCGCCACGACCGGCACCCGCACCGTCACGACGTGCGAGATCGCGGTCTTTCGGGACACCTCCGAAGACGGGCGCGTCGCGGACTTCGCCGAGCTGACGCTCAGCTACTGCGACGTGCTCGCCGCCGAGGGCGACGCGGTCGCGCTGCACGTCTCGGGATGCGCGGTCGACAGCGGCTGGGATCCGCGCTGACGGATCGCGCGCGGCGTACCGCGGCGGCGGGCCGACCCACCCCGGGTCGCTCGCCTCATGGAGCGACGCCGCTGAAGTCGACGTCGACCACCAGGGCCTGCGCCGACCCGGCGACGCGGATCACCAGCCGATAGGCACGCGGGCCCGCGCCGTCGGGCGCCATGCGCACGCGCACGACGGTCGGGGCCTGGACCTCGAGCGCGAGCGGCGGCGCGGGCGTCACGCCGACCTCGGTCGGCGCTCGGAGGTCGCGGGACTCGACCTGGATCCGGATGATCTCGAGCGGTCGCTCGGTGCGGTTGGCGAGCGTGAGCTCGAGCTCGTGCGTCGTGCCGACGGCGATCGCGCCGCCGTCGATCGCGGCCGGGAAGGCCTCGATCACGCCGGGCAGACAGACGCCGCTCGCGGCCCCCGGGACCATACAGAAGGCGTCGGGGCCACACAGGTCGTCGGGGATCATGCAGGGCTCGCCGCAGAAGCCGAGCGTGCATTGGCCGCCCTCACACTGCGCGTCGCCCTCGCACGGCGTGCCGTCGGGCCTCGGGCCGGCCGCGCAGAAGCCCGCGTCGCAAGCACCCTGGCCGCACTCGGCCGGGGTCTCGCAGGTCGCGAGGCAGATCCCGCCGTCGAGCGCGCCGCCGCACCACGAGCGCACCGCGGGGCTGTCGCCGGTCGCGCAGCCCCCGAGCGCGCAGGCGTCCTCGCAGGGCGAGGTGCAGATCCCGCAGAGGCACACGAGGCCGTCGCGACACTGATCGTTGCCGACGCAGGCGCTGAGGAAATGGGTCTCGCTGCCGACGTCGCCTGGCGGCGTGGTGTCGGAGAGGCAGGCACAGAGCGCCGCGGCGACCGCGGGGACGAGGGCCATGGGGAAGTCAGGCTTCATCGAGGGCGTCTCCTGGGGGCGCGGGGGGCGGAGTGAGCGTGGTGAGGCCGCAATAGACGACGACGCGCACGCCGTCGGCGGCGCCGGTGCGGTCCTCGGCGCGTTGGCGGAGCGCGCCGAGCTCGGCGCGGAGCCGCGCGAGCAGCGTCTGCACCTCGGCCTCGTGCGGGTCGCCCGGCGCGAGCTCGAAGCTGTAGGTGCTGCCGCCGGTCCAGGCCTTGCGCGGGTCGTCGGCCGGCCAGGTCAGGGCGTTGTCGAGCGTCGCGAAGACGGCGTGCACGTGGTCGGCGACGGCGGCCGCCGCGCCGGAGCGCTCGCCGGGCTGCATCACGAGCTGGCGGCAATGATAGACGCGCTCGCCGGGGGTCATGCCGACGCGGCCGGCGGCGACGAGCGACTCGAGGATCGCCTCGAGGGCAGGCACGTCGAGCGCACGGTGGCGCTCGAGGAGCGCGTCGAAGCCGATCGGACCGACCTGGTAGATCGTGAGCCAGACCAGCGCCTCGGCGCCTTCGCCGCGGTGCTCGGTCAGCGCGAGCTCGCCCTCGTCGGCGGCGCGGTAGACCGCCGCGGCGCCGCTGCCGGCGCGAAAGACGAGGCCGCCCTCGACGAGGTCGTGCAGGACGGAGCCGAGCGTCTGCGGGTCGTCGCGGGAAAAGCGGCGCTCGAGCTCGGAGCGCGTGACGATCCGCCGTTCATGTAGATACGCGAAGACCGCCTCCCAGAGCGTGCGACCGAGGTCGGAGCGGCTCTCGGCCAGGCGCTGCATGCGCTTCTGATACGAGCGCAGCGCGAGCCCGCACATGTCGGCGACGAGCTTCTTCGACAACCCCTGCGCCTCAAGCGCCGACGCGAGATGGAAGAAGAAGCGATCCGGCAGGTCGGCGACCAGCGCGCGCGTGCCGGACAGCGTCGCCAGGCGCGCCACGACGCTGGCGAGCTCGGCGAGGATGCGATCGGTGAGGAGCCTGGTGTTCACGCACGCCACCTTGGTCGATGACGCGCGCCGCCGCCAGTGCCCCCGAGTTCACCCCCTCCAGGCGACGCCCGCGAGGTTGTGCGGCGTGACCCGGTGTGCGAATCACAAGGCGATGGCACCGACGCTCGCCGACATCGCGGAGACCCTCGCGCGCCTCGCCGAGTCCCCGGCGCCCGCGATCGCCGAGGGGCGCTGGAACGCGTCCCAGCACCTGCAGCACCTGAGCTCGACCCTGACCGGTCCGCTCCAGGGCTTCCCGAAGATGAAGCCCGCGCCGCTGCGCTGGATCGCGCGCACCCTCGTCTTGCCGCGCTTCCTGCGCACCGCCACCATGCGCCACGATCGCAACGCGCCGCTGCCGGGGGTGGCCGAACCCGACGCGAACCGCCCCTACATCGACGCGCTGGCGGACCTGCTCACCGCGCTCGCGGCCTTCTCACGCGCCATCGACGAAGGCGCCCCGCTCCGACCCCACCCCTTCTTCGGCGCGCTCGACGCCGATCGCTACGCGCGCTACCAGGCGATCCACCTCGCGGATCACCTGCAGCTCTTCAGCCCCGGGGCCTCCCGCAGTGGAGCGCACCGCGCCGAAGGGATCGATGAGTGAGAGCTCCGACATCGATCGATTGACCGGGCGACAGCTCGAGATCCTCGAGCTGGTCGCCAAGGGCCTCACCAACGCGGACATCGGCGAGCTGCTCGGGTGCTCACCGACGACGGTGCGCGCGCACGTCAGCGCGATCCTCGCCGTGCTCGAGGTGAGCAATCGCACCGAGGCGACCGCGCGATTCCTCGCCGCGTGCGCGCGGCCCGAGCGCGTGGGTGTCGTCCTGGAGCGCCCGGCCATCGCGGTCCTGCCGCTCGTCGCGCTCGACGACGACGCGCGCACGGACACGGTGGCGCGGGCCATCGCACGGGATCTGACGAGCCTCTTCGCACGCGCGTGCTGGTTCCCGGTGATCTCACAGATCTCGAGCGCGAGGGCGCGAACCGTCGCCACGACGAGCCAGGCGCTGGGCGCGGAGCTCGGAGCGCGCTTCCTGGTCGACGGCGCGCTCTGGATGACCGGCGAGATGTGGCGCCTCGACCTCCAGATCGACGACACCACGCGCGGACACTGCTTGTGGACGGAGCGATTCGAGCTCCCGGCCGAGCGGATCTTCGATGTGCTGGGCGAGATCTGCGCGCGCGTCGTGGCGCAGGCGTATCCGGTGCTGGTCCAGCAGGTGCAGGCGGGGCTCGCGAGCAGGCCCGTGGCGGCGGATCTGTCCGCGTGGGAGATCCCGCACCAGGCGATGGACCTGTGCGCGGTGCGTGCGCTCGACGCCAACCAGCGGGCGACCGAGCTCTTCGCCCGCGCGAGCGCGCGCGACCCGACGCTGGTGCTGGCCCACTACGGGGCCGGGCTCGCCGCGTACGACGCGGTCCTGAACCAGTGGGCGGGCGAAGGCGAGGCCGCGCGTGACAGGCTGGCAGCGGCCGCCGACCATTGCCTCGCGCTCGCGCCTCACATGGGAGAGGGCTACTTCCTGCAGGCCCGCTACTTCCAGGCGTGTGGCGAGCACGGGCGCGTCGTCCCGGCGCTCGAGGCCGCCATCGGCCGCAACCCGAGCTTCGCGCAGGCCCACGCCTTGCTCGCGCAGGCGCTCCACGTGAGCGGCCGCAGCGAGGAGGGCATGGCCCGGATGCGCCACGCGCTGCGCCTGGGCCCGCGCGCCTTCGGTGCCGGGCTGGCGATGCTGCACTTCATGCGCTGCGAGTATCGCGAGGCGCTGGTCGCGGCCGAGCAGGCCGTGACCGAGAACCCGCGCTACTCGTTCGCGCGTGTGATGGCCGCGGTCAGCGCCCGCGAGGCGGGTGAGGATGCGCGCGCCGCCGAGCACGTGCGGCGGCTGCGAAAGGACTATCCGCCGTTTCTGCCCGGGGGTTTCAGCCGGCAGTTCGGCCCGGGAACCGAAGGCGTCAGGCGGATCACCGCGACGCTCGAGGCGCTCGGCATGACGGGCGCGGGCCGGATCGGATGATCGAGCCCGCCCCGCCCGAGGTCGGCGGTGTGCCGGATCGTCGGCTGCGCCGCGCTCATGCTGCCGGTGCCGCTCATCGCGCCCTGCTCTTCGATCCACCCGAGGTTGGTGAAGCTGACGGTGAGCGGGCTCATGACGAGGTCGATCCCCGCGGTGGCCCGAGGCAATGAGCGAGCTCGCCCACCGCGCGCGCGCCGCGTCGGCAGAGGCCGCGCCGCTATCCGCGCTCGGCGCCGCGTTCGCCGAAGAGGCGCCCGTGCCGGACCAGCTCGAGGCGCGTCGTGACGCCGAGCTTCCTGCTCGCGCTGGCGATATGGCTGGAGACCGTCGACGGGTGAAGGCCGAGCTCGTAGGCGATGAGCTTGTTGCTGTGGCCGAGCCCGATCGCTCTCACGACCTGCACCTCGCGCTCGCTGAGCTCGGCGCACTCCGCGACCTCCGGGGCATTGGCGCGCGCGATGAAGTAGCGACGACCGTCGCGGTCGAAGTGATCGAGCACCGACCAGCGTCCCGAGGTCAGCGCGTTCCAGGCGGCGATGGCGCGCTCCGGGTCCTGCGGCGCGCGCCCATCCGGGTCAGGCCGCGCGCGCGCCACCGCGACCGCGCTCTCGCGGATCGCGGCGAGCGAGCTCTCGCTCTTCGCCGGACCTTCGGCGTGCAGCACGCGCCGGCGCTCGTCGAGGATCACCTCCGCCTCGCCGCTCGCCAGCGGGTCGCGCTCGCGATGGCGGAGCCGCAGCCGATAGGCCGCGGCGATATGCATCGCCAGCATGCTCAAGGTGCGCGCACTCGCCTTCGGCAGCGTGCCCTGCACGACCTCGTGCCGGTTGGCGGCGAGCGCGCAGCCCAACCCCGAGGCGTCCACCGCGACCAGGTTGAGCGAATCGGGGTACTGCATGGTCTGGGGCGCCGGCGCCCCATCGGGAGGCGCGCGGTGCTGCTCGAGGTGCGGCCCGAACTCCGACACGATCTTCGCCATCGCGGCCCACAGCTCATGCGAGTAGTTGCACGCGCTGTGTCCCAACATCTCGGAGATCGCCTGCGGCGGCATCGTCAGCATGAACGCCTGCCACCAGTCTTCGTACCAGCGAGATTCCCAGCGGCGGTCGAGGCCGACCGAGATCGGCGTGTGCAGTCGGAACGCGTTGGGGTCGCGCACGTCGACCAGGAAGGCGTGCACGCCATGACCGGTGTCGAGCACCGGCACCAACGCCTCGGTGAGCCGCGTGAGCCAGCTCGCGTCGTCACCATCGAAGCGATAGGCGTGATCGAGCGCCTCGATCACCGCCCTGCGCATCACGCGCCTCCCATCGGACCGGCACCGAAGCGCGCCATCAGCTCGCGCCGCGAGCCGACCCCGAGCCGCCGATAGATCGCCTCGATCTGCTTGGCGACGGTGCGCACCGAGGTGCCTCGCCGCCTCGCGATCGCCGCGTTGTCGAGCCCCTCGAGCGCGAGCGCGGCGACCTCGCGCATCGCCGCCGGTAGCGCCTCGATCCCGACGCGCTGCAGCGTCGGGTCGAGCGGATGGCTGACGACGACGAGCTCCTGCCCGCCGACCTCCATGACGTCGACGGTGAGGCCGGGCGGTGCGGCCCCCCTGCCCTGCGCGCTGGCGAAGATTCGATCCACGTCACACCGATTGTAGAACGACCACAGACTGACGGAATACCTGGTAGCTAGGGCGCGACGCCGCGACTCGTCAAGCTCTTGCCCGCGGGGTTCCGCATGCGGCTGGAATACACCATCGAAATGCGTATCGACCGTGGTCTTCTGCGACGATACGTTCCGTCCCGGTCGCACCCCGAGCAGGCTGGATGTCACGATATCGTCACCACGGCCGCTTCGATCTCATGGCCGCCCTCACGGCGGTCTACGCCGTGGACGTCGGCCCCGAGCGGTGGCTGCGCGCCCTCCTCGACGTCGTGACGCCATCTTTCGACCAGGGTCTGGGTGGCGCCGGCTACTTCGTCGACGTCAGCGACCCCTCGGCGCCCCGCTACTGGGGCTTCGTCGGGCCCGAGCGGGTCCTGGAGCTCTGGCGCGGCTGGTTCCCCCATGTCCCGGTCGCGCTCCAGATCGCGGCGCACCGCTCGGTCGCCTTCGGCACCGCGCGCGGCATCACGCCCGATGACACCAGCGCCCAACCCTATGGCATGCCGCCACCGTTCGCCGACATCCTCGGCATCAACGGCGTCGGCGCCGATGGCCGCGGCGTGAGCCTCGCCTTCGTCGCCGAGCACACCATCGCCCCGCCCGCCGGTCAGCTCGCCGAAGACCTCTGCGCCTTCTCGACCCACCTCGCGCGCGCCGCCGAGATGGTCCTGCCCGCCTCCGCCGAGCTCGGCCCCCGCATCGTCGGCTCGGTGCTGCCCGCGCCCGCCCCGCCCGAGCTCGCCCCGCTCGGGCTCGCCGCCCTGCGCGCGCTCGCCACCCGCGCCATGCACGAAGACGAGCCGCTCTCCGCCGCCGCCACCGCGCGCGCCTGGAGCGACGTCGCCAAGAAGCGCCTCGTCGCCATCGACGCCTTCGAGCACGGCGGCCGTCGCTTCACCATCGCCGTCGCCCCCAACAGCCTCGACAGCCGCGCCGCCAGCCTCACCGAGCGCGAGCGGCGTCTCGCACGTGCAGGCCCTGCCCTCGCGGGCCGTGGGCGAGGTCTTCGGCCTCATCGAGGCCGAGGCCAACCGCGCGATCGGCGCGCTGACCGGCGTGGTCGGCGACGCCGCCGCGCGGCTCTACGAGGAGCTGCCCAAGGAGATCGGCCGGGCGATCGAGAAGGTCCAGCAGACCGCGCAGGGCGGCGCCGCCTGGTACACCGAGCAGACCAACGAGACGCTCGCCAACAGCGTGCGCGATCTGCGCGCGCTGCTCTCGACCGCCGGCGGTTTCGGCGGCGCGGTCGCGACGACCCACGAAGCGATCTCCAAGGTCAAGGGCGCCCTCGACACCGCCACCGCGACGCTGGTCAAGGTCCGCAAGGACATGGACGGTGCGCTGGAGACCGCGACCCGCGCAATCGGTCACGTCAACGGCGTGCTCTCCCAGCTCACGAGCCTCACCCAGTGCCAGAGCGGCGCGCCCTCGGGCAACGCGCTCTGGCAGAAGTTCGACGCCCTTCACGGCCAGGTGACGAGCCTCATCGGTGCCGTCAAGACCGGCGCCAACACGGTCGGCCAGTTCGCCTCCGGGATCGCCTCGATCGTCGGCGTCGACACCAAGAAGCTCGACGAGGTCACCAAGAAGGTGAACACCGTTGCCGACGATCTCGGCAAGCTCGCGCTGGTCGCGAGCCTCGAGAAGGCGCGCGCCGACCTCTTCTCCAAGGTCGACCAGCTCCTCGCCGCGACGCCGACGATCCCGTCCCTGCCGACCGGCCACGCCTCGGTCGAGGCCTCGGTGCGCGCGCTCCTCGACCAGGCGATCGGCTGGGCCAACCCCGGGCAGACCCCGGTCCGCTACTGCGACCCGGGCGCCGACAACGTCTGCCAGGGTCACGAGACCTTCGTCGCGGCGCTCTCGGCGATGTTGCAGTCCGAGGTCGGCGCGGTGATCGGCACCATCGCCGGCGCCGTGCAGTCCGAGGTCGACGACCTCATGAAGCTCGTGCCCTTCCCGAGCGGCGACGATCTGCGCCGCATGATCTACGACAAGATCCTCAACAACCCCCTCGTCCCCAAGCTCGAGGCGCTGATCCACGAGAACCTCGCGCTGATCCTGAAACCGCTCGATCAGCTCGGCGCCGATCTGCTCGAGCACGTCAACCGCTTCATCAAGAGCGCCTTCGACAAGCTCGACCAGCTCGTCTCCGGCCTCCTCGCCTCGGCCACCGCCGCCTTCAAGGACTTCCCCTTCAAGGGCGCGACCGTCGACGGCTACGCCGAGATCAACGACCGCGAGCTCCTGCGCCTGCACATCGGCGCCGTCTTCAAGATGAACGAGTCGAAGTCCAGCGGCGGCCAGGCCGAGGACCCCAAGGCCAAGGAGAAGCAGGCCGACTTCGAGGCCGCGCTCGACGTCACCTCGTGGGCGGCCAACGGCAAGGGCAAGAACTGCGGCGTGCCGGCCAGCGGCGACACCCCCGGCCAGGGCCTGCTCGACGCCAGCATCACCGTGCGCAACGTGCCGATCAAGATCGGCTCCGGCAACCTCGGGATCCGCGAGCTCTCGCTCGGCATGACGCTCGGCGACCTCTCCGGCCAGGGCCAGGGGATCTCGCTCCTCGGCATCAACGGCCGCATCTACACGACCGGCTCGCTCGAGTTCTCGAGCTTCAAGCTCTACGACATGGGCCTCGAGATCGGCGTCGGCGCGATCGAGACCTACCTCGGCGCGCGCGCCGCCGCGACCTTCCAGGGCATGAACATGCAGGCCGCCTTCCTCGCCGGCAAGACCTGCAACGGCGAGGTGATCGGCCGCCTCGACCCCGAGGCCGCCAGCTTCATGGCGCTGCCCAACGGCGTCTTCGCCGGGATCTTCGTGCGCGGCAAGGTCTCGGTGCCGATCTGGAACGTCGGCTGCCTCCTGCGCATCGGCGCCGGCGCCGACGTCGGCTTCTGGTATCTCGACTACGGCGGCTCGACCACCGTCGGCGGGATCCTCGGCGGCTCGGTCTACGGCAACCTCATCTGCATCGTGTCGGTGCGCGGCGGCGTCAAGCTCATGGCCCAGGTCGCCGACGGCGACGTGAGCCTGCTCGGCGAGGCCTGGGGCGCGGGCGGCATCGGCTTCTGCGAGCCCGAGGACTGGGTCGACATCCCCGCCTCGCGCAATGACGACTGGTGCGGCACCGCCGACGTCTCGCTCAAGGCCTCCTACAAGAACGGCTCGTTCTCGGTCGATGGCGCCGAGCCGAGCGCGCTCCACTGATCGGTCACGCGGAGAGAACCACGATGAAGATCACCCAGCTCAGCTCCTCCGTGCCGATCGGTCTCGTCTTCGCGCTCGCGCTCGCGGCGCCGGTCCACGCCGACGACGACAAACAGATCCCGTTCTCGGCGATCGTCGCGCCCCAGGGCTCGATCTCCTCCGAGGGCGCCAACACGCTCACGGTCTACCTCTCCTGGGGCCTCGCCTCGGGCGAGCTGCCCGCCGGCATCACGCGCTTTCGCCTGTATCGGGACGGCGCCTCGATCGGCAACTGGCTCGCGACCGCCGACGCCACCGCGACCCAGATCGACGGCTTCTACGCCGCCGCCGCGCAGGGCCGCCGCAAGACCGAGCTCGCGCGCCGCCTCTGCCAGCTCGACGCCTACGACGTGGCGACGCCCGACGCGATCCCCGACTGCACCGGCGCCGCGCTCGCCCCCTACGAGCAGACCCTCGGCCAGCGCCTGCTCACCCACCTCCAGAACGTGCGCGCCGATCTGTCGAGCGGCCGCAAGGATCACCCGAAGAGCCACGTGCTCGTCGCGCTCGCCACGCGCCTCGATCCCAACGTCGCGCGCGCGCGCCGCCTCGGCCACGTCGACCGCCCGCCCTCGACCGCCGGCCCGATCGTCACCTACCGCCTCGAGGCGGTGCGCGTCGTCTCCGGCGTCGAGACCGTCGTGCCGCTCGGCGAGCTCGAGGTCGACAACCCCGCGCTCGGCAACGTCGTGCCGGTGCCGGCCGCCGACGGCCTGCGTCAGGTCGACCCCGCCGAGCGCGGCGCCGCCTGCGACACGCCGTCGTCCGGCCTGGTGCACGGCACCGTCGCGCTGACCTGGCACCACGGCGGCGGCACCTCGCCGATCGATCGCTACTACGCCGATCGCCTCATCGTCGGCTACGACGTCTACCGCTCGGCGCGCCCGCTCTCCGACGCCGCCACCCAGGCCGGCTGTAGCGCCGACATCGCCGCCATGGCCAGGACCCGCACCTTCGACTACGGCACCGGCGAGGTGCGCCTGCCCGAGCTCGTCAAGGTCAACCCGGCGCCGGTCCTGATCGTGCCCGGCCCCGGCGGCGACCCCTCGCTCCTCATCGAAGAGCGCAACGACCTCGCCGCGCAGGGCTTCGTGCCCGGCGACCGCGCCTGCTACTACGTCGTGCCGCGCGACATCACCGGCAACTACGGCCCGACGCGATCCCTGCTCGCGACCGTGACCGACGCGCTCGCACCGCCCGCGCCGTGGGACGTCGAGGTGATCAACGAGAGCACCGGCGACCTCGACGCCGCGACCGATGCCGACGGCACGCCCGTCCTGACCAGCGAGGATCGCTTCGCGCTCCGCTGGAGCCACGTCGACGTCGCGAGCTACCTCGCCGACCACCAGGACGGCCGCGTCTTCTGCAACCTCGAGACCGCGCTGGACGAAGGCCGCGTGCGCGTGAGCGACCACCCCGATCGCTGCGCCGACGAGGCGCACGAGGTCAGCCTCGGCGTCGCCGGCTACCGCGTCTACCGCTTCGACTCGATCCGGCTGGCCGAGGGCTTCCGCGACACCGACGGCGACGGCGTGCCCGATAGCGACGAGCGCGACGCGCTGATCCCGACCGATCCCTGCGACGCCACGAGCACGCCGCCACCCGGCGCGCTCACCCGCCACGGCACCACGGTGCTGCACGCGAGCTGGCAGCAGAGCCCGCCGCCTTCGCAGCTCGGCGCCGACGGTCGCCGGTTCGTGGTCTTCGCCGAGGATCTCGAAGAGCTCGACGAGAACCACGAGCCGCGGACCCAGAAGGGCATCGTCTACTGGTACAAGATCGTGCCGGTCACCACGAGCAACGTCGCCGGCGAGCCGAGCCCGGCGATCCGCGCCTTCTTTCCCAATGAGGAGATGCCGCTGCCGCCGCGCCTGACGATCGGCGAGGAGGTCTGCGACAAGCAGGCCGCCGCCGACGGCAGCGACGGCAGCGTGCTCGCCTACGACTTCACCTGCGAGGCGAAGTCGGTGCGCCTCGTCTGTCACGAGGACTGGATCGCCGAGTGCCAGGCCGCCTGGCAGAGCGAGCCGAACACCGCCGATATCTTCCCACCGTGTCGGCCTGCCCTCGAGCGCCTGCCCGCGCTCATCGAGCTGGTCGCGACGATCGACGCGCGCGACGGGATCCCGACCGCCGACGAGCGCAGCCGGGCGCTCGGCCTCCTGCTCGCGCACCTCGCCACGAACACCTTGTGGGAGGCGCCCTTTGGCGAGTGCCCGCTCGTCATCGGCGAGGGTACCCCGCGCCGCGCCACCGCCCACATCTCGCAGACCGCATGCGAGCGCGCCGTCCTGCCGCGCGCGGTCACCGAGGAGTGCAACCTCGCGGTGCTCTTCGTCGACCGCGACAACCGCGTCATCGACCTGCGCGAGCCGAACACAGGCGCGCTCTCGACCCACGTACCGATCGAAGGCAACCCCGACTTCACCGCGTGGGAGCCGACCGATCCGAACGCCCCCGACGCCGGCTGCTGGTTCACCGCGAGCCTCTGGGAAAACCCCGCGGCCTGCACGCTGCGCCCGGTCGAGGACGGCCAGATCGTCGAGGGCCCGCTCACTCTGCGCGCCGACGTCGGTGTCGGCGAATGTATCGATATCAATGAAGAAATCCAGCGCAAAGCCGAGCCGCACGAGCGCGACGACAGCGACCCCGATCTCGCCGGCAAGCCGCAGTTCGTCGGCGACCTCTATCGGCTGGGCATGAGCTGCGACGAGGATCGCGACGGCCTCATCCACGTCTACATCCCGCCGCAGGAAAACGACGAGTCGCTGCGCTGCATCAAGGCCTCCGCCCACGCCAACGGCAACGTGGTCAGCGCGCTCGCCGCCGCGACCTGCGTCAAGTCGCTGCCCAAGATCGAAGCGCCGCGGCCGCCGCGCCTCGACGAGCTGAGCTTCGATCCGCAGGGCCGGCCGAGCCTCACCTGGACGCGCCCCTCGGGCCGCATCGCCGGCATCCACGTCGAGTGGGCGAAGGACGACGGCACCGGCTACGGCACGACCTTCCTCGGCGGCCAGCCCGCCGACAAGACGATCACCGAGCTCATCGAGGCCTTCCCGAGCGCCAACGCGTCGGTCGCCGGCGAGATCTGGTGTCTGCGCGCGCGCTCGGTCGGCGCCACCAAGAGCGGCGGCGGCGCCAACCTCTCGGCGTGGACCTCGCGCACCTGCGCCGCTATCGGCGAGCCACCCGGGCCCGGCCTCATCGACTCGATCCCCTGGCCCGAGCCGGTGATCCCGACCCCGGGCGCGCCGCTCTCGCCGCTCTACGCGGCGGGCGACGGCGCCTTCATGATCAAGCTCGCAAAGGCGCCCGAGTCGCTCTACGGCACCAACTGGGGCGGCTATCTCTCGTGCGGCAGCGACGACGAGAAGTGCCCCGGCGCGCAGTCGTGCATCGACGACGGCGCCTACAGCTACTGCGACGCGCCGAGCTGCGCCTGCACCGGCGATCGCTGCGCCGGCGCCTGCCTCGAGCCGGTCGCCGCGCTCGGCTCGCCGTCCTTCTGCCTCGCCGTGCAGTTCGTCGCGCGCGAGATCGGCAGCTTCGTCGTCTACCGCCAGGAGCGCCGCCCCGATCAGAGCGTCTCGGACTTCGTGCAGGTCAGCGCGCGCGTCGACGCGCCGATCTGCGCGCCGATGTGCATGCTCTGGACCGGCGGTGGCATCGATCGCTACTGCCTGCGGCAGGGCCACGCGCTCATCGATCCGGATCTGGCGCTCGCGCGCCTGTCGTCGAACGACAAGGGCGCGCTCGATCTCGTCTTCGTCGACCGCTACCCCTTCGTCGCCGATCCCGCCTACGCCTACCGCTACGAGCTCGTCTACTTCGACGCGTTCGGCGAGATCGCCGCCACCCGCCAGACCGGCTGGATCTCCCCGGAGCACCCATGAGGACCGCCATGAAGACCCTGTCGGCGCTCGCCTGTCTCGCCCTCGCCGCGCTCTCGCGCCCGCCGGATGCGCACGCCCAGGCCGCGCCCGATCCGTTCTGGAGCGGCGACGCGCCCAACGCCTGGCTCTACGCGAGCCCGACCGCGCCGCCCGTGCCGGTGCGCGTCGGCCCCACCGGCGCGCGCAGCGAGCAGGTCACCCACACGTCACCCGGCTTCTTCGAAGTCCTGCTCTCGATCGGCGCTCCGATCGGGGTCGCCGGCGCTTCACCGCATGCGATCCTGGTCAACCGGATCCGCGGCAGCGCCCCCGTGCCCGCACACGGTCCCCCCGTCGTCACCACCGGATTTGGCCCGGCGGCGTTCAGCGAGGTCGGCGGCAGCTTCGTCGGGCCGGGTGGCGTGTCTCCGACCCCCTACGTCGGCCTGCGCCCCGGCGCCGGCAGCTACTCCCGCTCGCCGACGATCGTCTTCGAGACGCTCAGCCTCGAGCCGGTCGACTCGGTGCGCGTGCGCGTCCTGCACGCGGGCGCCTGGATCCAGACCGTCGACGCCGAGCGCGGCGCGCTGCGTCCGCTGCCGCAAGGCTTCAGCGAGGTCTACTGGTTCGTCACGGTCGGCGCCGCGACCTACACCGGCACCGTCAGCTACGAGGTGCGGGTGCCGCTCGGCGTCGACTCGGACGGCGACGGGCTCGAAGACACCTTCCTCGACTCCGACGGCGACGGCGTGCCCGACGGAATCGAGCTCGACTACGACGGCCACCCCGGCGAAGCCGACCTCGGCGCCGACCGCGACAAGGACGGCATGAGCGACTTCGACGAGTGGCTGCGCGGCTCCGACCCGGACTGCGCGCCGCCCACGCCGGCGGGCGCGATGACCCCGTGCCTGCCGCTCGACACCGACAGCGACGGCTGGTCGGACTGGGACGAGGACGCGCGCTACACCAACGCCGTCGACGACACCTGTTTGCCGAGCGTGAGCGGACTCCTCGACGCCGAGGTGATCGTCGAGAACCCGATCCACGACGCCACCCTCGGCGAGGACCAGCTCGTCGCCAAGGTCGGCGGCCTCGACATCGTCGGCCTCGACTGGACCGCGCGCGACGTGCGCAACGAAGAGGGCTGCGCGCCCCCCTTCCCGATGGGACCGACGCCGACCGGCAACTCCGACAAGCGCAAGGTCGGAGGCCTCTTCCTGCGCGCCTCCGCCGCGAGCGACAACGTCATCCGCACGACCGGCCCGATCTGGGATATCGCTGATCAAGAGCTCGCCTCGGCCGACTGGGTCGGCCTCGCCTTCGTGCCGCGCGCTGAGCCGGCGACCCCGCTCAACGTGCTCGCGCGCATGACCCCGTCGGCCATCGCCGATCCCGAGGCGTTCCGCGACGCGTATCAGGTCGCATTTGCCCAGGTGGTCAAGTCACCCTGGGACGGCCGGGTCGGCCCGCGCGCGCTCCTGCCCGCCTCGCTGCTCACCGATCTCGTCTCGTGGCGCGCCGGCCTCGGCGACGGCCAGCGCCCGGTGCTGGGCCTCGCGGGCGGCGCCGCGCCCGAGGCGATGGTCGCCCTGCGCCAGCACGTCGGCTCCATGAGCGCGTTCGTCGCCGCCCTCGACGGCCTCTTCGATCCCGGCGGCCCGCTCGCCGCCGAGGGCGCCGTCCTGCTCTCGCACCTCACCGATCAGAGCGCCGGCCCGATCGACCGTAGCTACCGCACGAGCGAGCTCGGCCGCTACCTCGCGCGCCTCTTCGACGTGTCGGGCTTCGAGGTGGTCGGCAAGCTCACGCCGGCTCAGCGCACGCTCGCCTTCGACCCGGCCGCCGACTACGATCTCGACGGCCTCGCCTCGTCGGCCGAGCTCATCGCGCGCGGCACGCCACCCGAGCCGGTCGTCTTCTCCGCCGCGACCGACCCGCTCATCGCCGACAGCGACGGCGACGGCGCCAACGACGCGAGCGATCCCTGCCCCAACGACGCGCTCGACGGCTGCCTCGCGCGCGCCGCCGCGCAGGCCGACAGCGACGGCGACGGCGTCGTCGACGCGCTCGACAACTGCCTCAACATCGGCAACCGCAGCCAGGCCGACTCCGACGGCGACGGCCTCGGCGACGCGTGCTCGGGCCTCGCCTACATCGTCACGCCGCGCGTGCACCCGGTGCTGCGTACCGGCACGACGCTGCGCTTTTCGAGCCAGCTCGGCGCGCTCGGCAAGACGAGCCAGAACGTCAATTATCGCTGGAACTTCGGCGGTCTCGCGCCCGACTCGACCCAGGCGCAGCCCGCCGAGCTCTTCCTCGCCCGCCCGGGCACCTACCGGGTCGAGCTCTGGGTCGGCGCCACCGGCGTGCCGCAGGCGCTGCACGACTTCCGCGACGTCACCGTGATCGGGCCGGAGGTCGCGCTCGAGGTCGCCATCGAGGTGACCGGCAACCTCACCGAGGGCGTGAACCTCACCTTTAAAGGATATGCCTCGAGCCCGGTCGGCACCCTCTCGCCGATCCAGTGGGACATGGGCGACGGCACCCAGCTCAGCGGTGCGACCGTGCGCCACCGCTACGCGCAGCAGGGCCCGAAGACCGTGACCGCCAGCGTCAGCGACAGTGTCGGTCTCACCGGCAGCGTCTCACTCGTGCTCGAGATCAAGGACACGCTGCCGACCGCGCGCATCGACAGCCTCGTCGACGGCCTCGCGGTGACGCTCACCGACACCTCGACGGCCTACGACGGGATCGCCGGCCGCACCTGGGACCTCGGCGACGGCAGCCCGCCGCGCACCGACGCCAGCTTCACGCACACCTACCAGGCGGCCGGCCGCTACACGATCACGCTGACCGTCGTCGACGGCGACGGCTCGACGAAGACCGCGACCCGCAAGGTGATCGCCGACGGCATGACGATCCAGCGCCTCGCGATCGAGATCGACGACGGCTGGCAGATCGTCGCCATGCCGATCGCGATGATCGATCCGATCGTCATCGCCGGCGTCGTCGATCCGTCGCTCGCCGGCACCAGCGGCGTCGTGCGCGTGCGCAACGTCGGGCCCGACGGCTTCGAGGCGCGCTTCGAGGCGTGGCCACCGCTCGGCCCCCACGGGGCCCCGCTCGCGGTCGACGTGCTCGCCGTCGAGCGCGGCACCCACGGCTTTTCCGACGGCTCGCGCTGGCAGGCCGACAGCCTCCCGCTCGAGGGCGCCAACGCCGACTTCGTCGTCGAGCCCTTCGAGAGCGACAGCGCCGCGCTGCCGGTCCTGCTCCTGACCGGCGTGCAGAGCGCCAACGATCCCGCCCCGGTCGGCGTGCGCGTGCGCACGATCACGGCGACCGACTTCGAGGTCGCGCTGATGCAGCGCGAGGCCGACGCCGCGCTCGCCCGCGCCGAGGAGGAGGTCGGCTTCCTCGCGATCTGGGGCCCACAGAAGAAGGGCTCGGCGATCATCAACGGCGCCGCCAGCGCCTGGACCTCGGTCTACACCAAGCTCGGCACCACGCCCAAGACCTGGGGCAACTGCACGCTGGTGCTCGCCGAGGAGACCTCCCTCGACGCCGAGACCGCGCACGTCGCCGAGTACATCTGGCTCCTGCGCACGCTCTCGGGCTGCTGGGCCAGCGTGATGTCGACGCTTCAGCCCGATCCGGTGGTGATCGAGCGCCGCTGACCCCGATACGGCGACGTGCCACCGGCGTCGTCTCCGTAACACGACGACGTCGACGAGGTCGCCCTTCGCGTCGAGGCGCACGGTGACCACGGTCAGAAGAGGCGTCGCCATGCGGTGACGATCGACCTTGCGGCGAAAATCCGGCGGGTGCCAGAAGGTCTCGACCTGCCTCCTGAAGCCGCGGTACCGAGCGACCAGGCGCGCGGCCGCGGCGTCAGGTCCCGGCGTTGCGGCGCGCGGTCGCCATCGCGGCGAGCGCGGCGCGCGACTCGGCGCCGAGCGGGCGGCCGAGCTTGTCGAGCGCGGGCGCGACGGTGTCGACGAACGTCGTCAGCGCGGCCGAGCCGAGGCTCGAGACGGCGTACTGGATGCGGCGCAAGGTATCGCTCTCGTCGCCGGCGTCGAACAGCGCGACGGTGCTCGCCGCGCGCGCCGGCTCGAGCGCGCCGACGATGCGCAAGAGCGGGTTGCGGATCGCCGCGGCCAGATCGGGGCGCACGAGCAAGAGCCACGCGCGCGGATCGACGTCGGTCTGGCCGCGCGCCATGCACGCGAGCAGGGACGCCGCGATCATGCCGCCGCGCGCGGCGTCCGACCCACCCTCGGCGAGCGCGCCGGGGTCGGCGGCGAAGAGCAGGTTCCAGAGCTCCTGCGCCGGCAGCGCGGTCAGCGCCGACTCGATGTTGAACGCGAGCCGCAGCTCGGCCTCGTCGTTGCCGGCGTACATCGCGCGCAGCGCGTCGGTGAGCGCCGGCCGCAGGTCCGACTCGGCGACCGCGTGCGCGAACGCGAGCCCCCAGCTCTCGGGGTTCATGCGCCCGTCGGGGTCGTTCGCGCGCGAGAAGCCGTGCGCCGCGTCGCGCAGCACCGGCAGCACCTCGTCCGCGACATAGGTCTGATCCTCGAACACGAACGACATCAGCGACCCCACTCGCGGTCGAGCATCAGCTCTTCACCATCACCGGTCCATCGAGGAACGCCTGAGCAGGCATGTTCGTCGTCTGCAGCTCGGGCTCGTCGCCGGCGGTCTCGCCGTGCTCGCGGTTCTCGGCGACGTACACGTTCTCGGGGAAGGCGATGAGGTAGAACATCGACGGCTTGCCGAGGCGCGCCGCCTTCGCCTGCCCCGCGGTGGCCGCGCGCGAGGCGCCGGCGCCGGCGGAGCCCATCGCCGCGAGGAACATCTTCGGCGACGTGTAGCGCCCGGGCTGCAGCGCGAGCAGGTCGAGCACCCCCTTCTTGTCGGCGCTGATGATCTGCGCGTTCTTCATCGCGTTCGCGGTGCTGATGAAGCCGCTGATCGTGCCGGGGAACGCGACCTTGCGACCGGAGGTGTAGTCGGCGAAGTCCGGGTCGGCCTCCTTGCCGGTCGGCGCGACCGGCACCTTCGCCCCGTTCGTCAGCAGCGCCATCCACGCCGCCTGCCCGCCGTGCGCCGCCCACGCGCCCTGCAGCGCAGGGTCCATCTTGGTCCAGAAGTCACCGGCGTCGAACGCCTTGTACACGCCGCCGATCCTGTCGAGCAGCTCGCCGCTCGCCTCCTCCTCGGGCGCGCACATGTCCCAGTTCGCCGCGCAGATGTTCCAGAAGCAGTCCTTGATCGAGACGGGCTTGGCGACCGTCGCCGAGTTCAGCGTCTTCTTGATGCCCGCCGGACCGCTGGTCTTGAGGATGTTCAGGCGGCTCGTGATGAAGTCGTTCTCCTTCTGGGGCGCCATCGCCGGCTTGCCCTGGGCCGCGTTGGCCGCGTCGGCCGCCGCCCACGCCGCGCGCGCCTGGGTGAACGCGGTCTCGAGCTTGCCGATCATCGTGCCGGCGAGGCCCTGGTCGGTCGCGAACGTCGTCGACAGCCCGCTCGCCTGGTCGGTCGCCGACGCCGGCAGGCCGCTCAACATGCCGCGGATCGAGCCCGGGTCCGTCGCCGCATCGGCTTGACCCAGCGCGGTCGCCTTCGCGGCGTCGAACGCCGCCTGCTTCGCCGTGGCCGGATCGACCGGCGGCGGCGCCTGCGTGTTGCTCGCGCCCTCGGGCGAGGGCGCGGCCGGCGTCTCCTCGCGCTGCACCGCGCGCTGCTGGATCGAGCGCTGCTGGATCGCGCCGCCCGCCGGCGCGCCGCCGGTCATCTCGTTGAGGATCGGCTCGGCCGACTTGCCCGACACGACCGCGTCCGCGACCTTGTCGGCGTGATTCTCGTACGCGTCGCCGCTCTGCCCGACGCCGCCCGACAGCGAGACACCGTGCTGCTGCTGCACGACGTGCGCGGCTTCGTGCGCCACCGTGTGCAGGTCGGGCGACGACCCGAAGGCGATGTGGTTGCCGGTCGCGTAGGCCTCGGCGCCCATCGCCTGGTTCGCGCTCTGCGCGGCGGCGCCGGTGTGCGCCTGCACCGCGCTGATGTCGTGCCCGCCGAAGGACTGCTGGATCTTGTCGGCGTGAGGCAGTGGGCCGCCGCCCGACGCGATGCCCGTCGCAGCCGCGGCGTGCACGTCCTCGTTCGAGGGCCCACCTCCGCCGTGGCGCTGTACGGGCGACAGCATCGACAGCTGCACGTCGAGCGGCTTGCCGCTGACGGCCTTCTTGAGCTGCACCGATCCCGATCGCGACGAGCCCGAGGGCGTGGAGGACGAGGACGGGGTCGACGAGGTGACAGAGGTGGTCGATTGGGGCGCCAGAGTCTCGGTGGACATCTTGCCTCTGCGTGGTGGACCGGCCCGGGCAGGACCCTAGTCGAAATCCGGAGGTCGTACAATCAGGAGGCGTGTTTCGGTTCACGACCGGCGGCCGGGGCCGAAGCTCTTCGGGCTCGGCCGATGCGTGGCGCACTTCGCGGTCGATGACGTCGCCTCGAAGCTCCTCTCGTTGCGCCCCCAACCGACGGATCCGCAGCCTCCACGGGACTACCATAGGTCTACGGTAGCGCCACCGCCGTTCGTGCCGAGGCGGGTCGTCGGCACGGCCTCTCATGCGGGTGCGCGCATGATGTGCGCGCTCGGCACGCTCGTTGCTCGAAGGCCTTCGCGTGACCGTCGACGAGCGGCGGACAACGAGCACGGAGAAGGACCGATGAAGGGCATTCTGGCGGCGATTCTCGGGACGATGGTGATCGGTGGTGCGGCGGCGGCGGGCCCGGCGCTCGCGAGCGACATGCCGAAGTGGGAGGTGTCGCTCGCCACCTTCACGCACACGCTGCGCACGGGTATGACCCTCGTCGATCTCGAGGACGGTGGCTCCGTCGCGATCGAGAAGAAGGGCGAGACCCTCCACGCCTGGGCCACCAGCGCCGAGGAGCGGCGCGCGGTGCCGGACGGGACCTATCGCCTCGTGCGCTCGTTCGACATCGAGTGCGACGTCGAGCGGGGTCTGGTGACGGCGTGTCGTTAGGGGGCCACGCTCGACTTCCGCTGCTACGCGCCGTACTCGGCGCCGCTCGGGGCGCCCTGCCGCGTCGAGTGCGGGTCCAACCAGTGCGCCGGGATCTGGCGCTGCGGCACGGGCACGACGTGGCCCGCGTCGGGATCGACGGCCGAACCAGATGCCTTCGAGCCTTGCGAACAAACCCAGACCTCGCGTACATTGCGCACTGCGAACAGGGTCGGGTCCAGGCGCCACCGAGGCCGCCTTGCAGCCACCGTCATATCTGCGCTCCATCGCCCTGATCCCGACCGCCCTGGCGCTCGCGCTCGCCGTGTCCCCCGCGCGCGCCGTGCCCTGGCCCTTCGAGCTTGCGACCCGCGACGGCGCCTCGCTCCACCTCGGCCGCCACGCCTCCTGCGAGCTCGCGCTCTCGCCGAGCGCGTGGACCTGGTCCGCGCCGGCCGCGACCGCCACCGTCACCTTCGTCGGCGCCGCGCCCGCGCTCGTGCACGGCGAGGAGCCCGTGCCGATCCACCGCTACCTCGGCGCCGATCCGTCCGCCTGGACCCACACGCTCGGCTATCAACGCGTCGTGCACACCGACCTCTGGCCGGGCATCGACCTCGTCGTCGATGCCACCGCGACCGGCCTCGTGCGCGACTTCCACGTCGCCGCCGGCGCCGACCCGACCTCGATCCGCCTGCGCGTCGAAGGCGCCCCGGTGCACGTCGACGGCGACGGCCGCCTCGTCATCGCGCACCCCGCCTGCCCGATCGTCGAGTCCGCCCCGATCGGCTGGCAGGACTCACCGACCGGGCGCGACATGGTCCCGGTCGCCTGGGTCGTCACCCCGGACGGCGAGGTCGCCCTCGAGCTCGGCCCCTGGGACCCGACGCGCGCGCTCGTCATCGATCCGATCATCCCGAGCGGCGGCCTCTTCGGCCCGACGCTGCACGAGGACTCGGGCTACGACGTCGCCATCGCCCCGACCGGCGAGACCTACGTCGTCGGCGGCGCGCACCCGGACCCGAACGTGCGCGGCACCCTCACGCGCGACGCCTTCGCGCTCGCGCTCGACGAGGACCTGAAGCTCCTCTGGCTCACCTGGTACGGCGGCACCAAGGACAACCTCCTGCCTCCGACCTGCAGCGAGCACACGGTCCCAGGTGACCTCAACAGCCCGTGCAAGACCTGGGTCGCCCACGCCTCGGGCCTCGGCGGCAACGACGACGCCATCGCGCTCGCGATCATCGGCGACCGCCTCGCCGTCGTCGGCCACACCTTCTCGACCGATCTGCCGACCCTCGACCCCTTCATCGCCGCCGCCCCGCTGGCGCCGGCGCCGACCCACAAGGGTCGCCGCGACGGCTTCGTGCTCGTGCTCGATCGCGAGAGCGGCGCGCCGGTGATGGCGAGCTACCTCGGCGGCGACGACGACGACCTCGTCAGCGCCGTTCAGGCCGTCGCGCCCGACACCTTCGCCGTGCTCGGTGGCACGCGCTCGCCCGACTGGGGCACGCCGCAGTACCAGCCGCCGCCCACCGCCAACCGCGTCGCCCACCACGCCTACGCCTTCACGATCAAGAAGACCGCGACCGACCCGATCGACCGCTGGCAGCCGGCCCCCCACTTCGCCCCGAGCCCGCTCGTCGTCAACCAGCCCTTCGGCCGCTCGCTCTTCAACGCCATCCACATCGTCGCCGGTGAGCCCTGGTTCCTCGGCGAGCACGAAGACCGCCCGATGCGCTGGCGCCTGCCGAACAAGGAGCGCAAGACGCCGGTCACCGACTACCTCGCCACCACGGGCGGCGCCGCGATCGTGCAGGCCTTCACGCTGCCTTCGGACACGCCCGGCGTCACGCGCAGCTTGATCGTCGGCAACACCCTCGGCGACGTCGGCGGCTTCGACGGCTTCGCCTGTGACGCGACCGAGCTCAGCAGCTGCAACGGCGCGCCCTGCGGCATGACCGACGCCTTCGTCGCCTTCCTCGAAGGTGACCACTGCGTCAACGTGCTCTTCGTCGGCGGCTCGCTCGGCGACGTGCTCTTCGGCGCCGCCTTCGCCCGCTACGCCCCCGGCCGCGAGTACCTCGTGCTCGCCGGCCGCACCGCCAGCGCCGATCTGCAGACCCGCGCCGCGATCCAGCCCGAGGCCGGCCAGGTCGTCGGCAACGGCGTCGACGCCTTCTACGCCGTCGTCGACACCGATCTCCAGACCCTCAGGATCCTCTCCTACCTCGGCGGCGAGCCCGACCTCGAGTCCCCGCTCGTCTCGAGCGACGATGTCGCCACCGCGGTCGCGCTCGGCCCCGACCGCGAGGCGACGCTCACCGGCATGACCCGCACCCGCTGGGCGACCTTCCTGCGCAAGATGGGGCCACACACCCCGGCGCACAACCCCGAGGCCGGCCAGGCCTTCGTCGTGCGCATGCCGGTCGAGGTCGCCGATCTGTCCGTCGCGCTCGACATCGCCAAGCCGGTGCTCGCGCACGACGCCACCACCGACGTCACCGTGCGCGTCGAGAACACGGGCACCGTCGACGCGACCGGCGTCTCGGTCGACATCACGCTCGATGCCGACGGCGTGACCATGCACACCGCGCCTCCAGCCTCTGTCTGCACCCAGAACGCGTCGCCGCTGTCCTGGACCTGCCGACCGTCGACCGGCATCTTCGAGTCGGGTGCGCGGTCCGAATTCACCTTCGTGCTCAAGGCCCCAGCCAAGGACGGGGTCTACTTCTTCCGGGTCGAGGCCAAGACCGCGACCTTCGATCCGAACCCCGACAACAACGACATCGAGGGACTCATCATCGTCGGTGGCATCGACTTCTCCCCGTCCATGCTCCCCGTCGCGCCGACCCCCGATCCGGCCGTCGTCGGCATGCACGAGAGCGCGCTCGCCTTCCTCATCATGCGCAACCGCGGCGGCGAGCTCGCCCGCGGGCGCGTCACCCTCACCTCCGCGACGCCGCTCGTCGTCGCCGTCGACGACATCAGCGGCTGCACCGCCACCGCCTGCGGCGACGGCAAGACCTGCCTGCCGCTCAGCTGCGACGGCCCCGAGCAGAGCAACAACGCCGGCAGCTTCTCGCGCACGATCTCGTTCGGCCTGCTCGATCCGAGCGCCGTCATCGCCCCCGAGACCGGAGTCGTCATCACCGCCGCGACCACGCCGCTCGACGGCAAGCCCGACCTCTTCCCTGCGAACGACAAGACCACCCTGCCGATCACCTTCCGCCGCCCCGACCTCGTCGCCGTCTCGGGCACGCCGAGTGTGCGCGTCGTGCCGTGGAGCGGCGCGACCACCATCACCCTGGTCGGACGCGACGACGGGCCCGGCCATACCGACACCTTCTTCATCGACCTCGACGCGCGCCCGTTCACCCTCGGCTCCCTGCCGACGGGCTGCCAGGCGCTGCCGACCCCGGGCATGGTGCGCTGCGCCCTGCCGCGCCCGGCGGACGCACTCCCGACCGGGCAGCTCTACAGCGTGCAGATCCCGCTCGTCGCGCCGCCCAAGGCCGACGGCGAGGTCGCGCGCGAGGTCTCGTTGCCGGCCCGGTTCCAGGGCCTGCACCCCGACTCCAAGCCGGGCAACGAGACGCTCCCCGTCAAGGTCTGGCTCGGCGCGGTCGACCTCCGCGTCGAGGCGCCGACGCCCGCGCCGACCTACCGCACCTACGTCGACGAGGAGGTCAGCTGGACGATCAAGAACGAGGCGAACGACGACGCCAGCAACGTCGTCGTGACCATGCTGCTCGCACACCCGGCGGGGGTCGCCGTCTTTGGGGCCAGCGCGCGCGGCGGCGCGATCATCTGCCCCGTGACCAAGACCGGCGAAGGCTCGGTCGTCACCTGCACGCTCGGCGCCATGGCCGCCCAGGAGAGCACGATCATCTCCATGAGTGTCGACGCGCGCGGCAAGGGCGACGTCGTGCACACGATCAACGTCTCGTCGACCGAGCCCAACGCCTCGGCCGCGCTCTACCCGATGAAGCACACCTTCGTCGCCAAGGGGCCGGACATCGTCCCGAGCGTCCGGCTACCGGGTGTGGTGTCGTTCCCCGACGGGTTCGTCCGCGGCACGGAGACGACGCTCGTCTTCAGCGCGACCAACGCCGGCCTCGGCGCCTCCCCGCCGGAGGGGAGCAAGGTCGTCATCGACCTGACGATCGGCGCGACCGGCCTCACCTCGTCCAACGCCAGCCTCGACTGCACATGGGCGCAGCTCCTGCTCCCCGATCGCCGCGGCACGCGCATCACCTGCAAGTTGCCCTTCCTCGGCGCCGAGAACGAGCACCACGAGACGACCTTCACCATCACGCCGGACCAACGGGGCAACAACCAGGTCCTCGCCACCGCCACTGATTCCAACGAAGAGAAACCCGGCGACAACGTGGCGACGGATCTCTTCGGCGTCTTGGGGGCCGAGCTGGAGCCGACGCTCAGCGGCCCGGCCAAGGTCGAGGCCCAAGTCGCGTTCTCGCTCGACCTGAAGATCAAGAACCTGGGTCCGGCCGCGGCCAAGCCCGCGCACGGGCTCCTCACCTTCCCCGCGGACCGGCTCGAGGTCGTCGGCTCCGTGCCCACGGGCTGCACGAGCGAGCCGGGGCGCATCGAATGCGAGCAAGACGTCGTCGCGTTCGGCGAGGTGACCTTCACGCTCCCGCTCCGTGGCAAGAAGCTCGGCAGTGCGCTCATCAATGGTTCTGTCAATCAGCCCAAGGACAACAACGAGAAGGTCTTCGACCTGAAGGCCAACCTCGAGGTCGTCGGGCCCGACCTCGAGGTGACACACGTCAAGAACGACCCGACGAGCTTCCCGGTGCCACCGCAGACCGGCAGTGTCGACTTCCGCCTGCGCAACAACTCGACCACGACCGAGGCCATCGGCACCGACATAATCTCTCGGCCCAAGGCAACGGGCACCCCGGGCTGCGACGCCCCGCTCACCGAGATCACCTCATCGATGTCTGCCTGCAGCACCGGCATCGGGCCAGGCCTATTCTACTGCGACCTCGCGCCCGGGGCCGAGGCGATCCTGCGCTTCACCTACAAGGCGAGCTGCATCGGCAAGGTCGACTTCGAGGTCGAGGCCCACGCCCTCGGACCCGAGCTCGACAAGACCAACAACAAGGCGACGACCGCCATCAACGTGCGCGCACCGAAGCTCGGCCTGGTGTTCACACCGTCTACCGTCCAGGGACCCTACGATGACGCGCTCGCGGGCGCCCTCGACGCCACCGATCTCTCGGGCTACGGGATCGCCGCCGGTGACGCGCCCGAGGACAAGATCCACGTCGACCTTGTCGACGTCCCGTCGCCGTTTCAGCTCGAGTCGCTCACGACGACCAGCGGCACTTGCACGCTCAGCCCGGCGCGTTGCCTGCTCGAGTCGATCCCTGCCAACGGGTCGATACGCATGCAGTACACCGTGCGCTCGAGTCATGGTCCGGCGACGCGCACGCTGCGCGCGCTCGGGACCGTGCGGACGGCCGCGGGCCTGCCGACGGCCGCGACCGCCACCCTCGAAGCCCAGGGCCCCGACCTCTCCATCTCGGTCCTCACCGCCCCGAGCGGCAAGACCGTCGACGAGCGCGGTGAGTGGGTCATGGAGGTGCACAACACAGGGCCCGCCCCCGCCGAGCACCCGGCGATCGCCTTCACGGAGCCGGCCGGCCTCATCGATCTCATCACCGTCGACGGCGCGACCGGCTGCGCCGCGACGAACACCGGCCGCGTCTGCACGCTGGCCGGCCCCATCGCCCCCGGGGCGCACGTCGACGTCACCTTCGGTGCGCGCCTGAAGAAAGCCGGGGACGTGACGATCCCCGCGCGCGTCACCTCGCGCTACGAGCCCGACGCCAACGCGAACAACAACGCGGCGAGCCTCACGACGCGCGTGCTCGGCCCCGACCTCGCGGTCACGCTCGCCGCGATCCCCGACACCGCCGGCGTCGGCGACGCGGTCACGCTGCAGCTCAGCGTGCAGAACGTCGGCTCGGTCGCCTCGGACGCGACGACCGCGACGATCAACCTCGGCGCGCTGGTCTCGGTGAGCGCGCTCGCCGCGGGCTGCACGCTCCAGCAAGGCGTCGCGCACTGCGCCATCCCGTCTCTTTCACCGACCCAGACCGAGGTCTTCTCGTCGCAGATCGCCGGTACCCGCGCCGGCGCCATCACGCTCTCCGCGCAGGCGAAGGTGAGCGGCGACGCCGACCCGAGCAACGACACCAGCACCGCGACGCTCACGATCACCTCGAGCGACAGCGACGGCGACGGCACGCCCGACGCCGCCGAGGACCAGGGCCCCAACAACGGTGACGCCAACCGCGACAACACCAAGGACAGCCTGCAGCCGCACGTCACGACGATCGTGATCCCGAAGTACGGCCCCTTCATCGCCGAGTCCCTGACCGCGAACACGATCCTCGAGCTCGTGCCGCGCGCCAACCCGAGCCCGCTCCCGGCCGGCCACCGGGCCCCGCTCGCACCCGACGGCACCTTCGGCTTCCGCGTCAGCGGCCTCGCGCCGGGCGCGCTCGCGACCGTGCGCTTCACCTTCCCCGCCGGCGTGCCCGCGCACGCGTGGTGGAAGTACGACGACGGCACGCAGCAGTGGTCGGAGTTCACCTGGGACGCCGGGACCCAGACCGGCGCGAAGTTGATCTCGGCGCGCGTGCTCGAGGTCACCGTGCAGGACGACGGCCGCGGCGATGACGATCCCGCCGACGGCACGATCGAGGACCCGGGCACGCCGCTCTTGCCCGTCATGATCGCCGACGACGCGGGCGACGCCGACGACGCGGACCCCGGCGACGGCCAGTGCGCCACCGCCGCCAACACCTGCACCCTGCGCGCGGCGCTCACCGAGATCAACGCCTCGCAGCTCCCGCGCTACGTCGTCTTCGACTTCGCCGCGCCGACGACGATCGCCCCGACCAGCGCGCTGCCCACGCTCACGACACCCGCGGTGATCGACGGCTCCGACGTGCCCGGCCCGACCGCCTCCGAGCCGGGCCTGACGATCTCCGGCGCGAGCCTGCCCGGCCCCGGCCGCCTGCTCGAATTCGGCGTCGCCGCCGCGGGCCTGGTCGGCGTGAAGCTCCGCGACGTCGACGGCCACGGCCTCGTCATCACGCAGCCGGCCGCGCGTGTCGCAGACTCCTGGCTCGGCCGCCCGCTCTACGCGACGGGCGGCACGACCGAGCACGCCGCCGTCGTCGCCGACGGCGCGACCGATCTGATGATCGCCGAGAGCTGGGTCGGCCGCATCAACGGCGGCGCGACCTACGGCCTCGATCTCAGCGGCGAGGACATCCGCGTCGACGGTGCGCGCGTCAACGTCGACCCCGAGGACGGGCTGCGCCTCAGCGCCGACCTCACGATCGGGCTGCGGCTACGCGACACGCCGCGCGCCCGGATCGACCGCGTCGTCGTCAACGGCGCCAACACCGGCGTGCTCGCGACCGGCGACGGCACCGGCGCCGTCTTGCGCGAGAGCCTCTTCGGCCTCGGCGCCAACGGCCTCTGCAACGCGTTCACGCGCGACGACCCCGGACCGGCCGAGGAGGGCCGCGGGCCCTGCCTCGAGAAGAACCTCCAGGGCCTCGTGCTCGACGGCGCCTCCGGCTGGACGATCGGCGGCCTCGATCAGGCCGACCGCAACGTCTTCGGCGACCACCAGGACGCGATCGTCGTCGAGGGCGGCGGCCACGACAACCACTTCTACAACAACCTCGTCGGCCTCGCCGCCGACGGCACCTGCCAGCCCGCGCCGGACATCGGCGTCGCCACGCTCTACGATGGCCTCTGCCGCCTCTACAACGTGCGCGGCCTGGCGATCGAGCACGGCCACGACAACGTCGTCGGCGCGCCCGGAGCCGGCAACGTCTTCGGCGTCGGCACGCTCGAGCTGACCGGCGCCGACACGACCGACAACCTCGTGAAGTCGAACTTCATCGGCCTCTTCGCCGATCTGCAGACGCCGGTGAAGCCCGGCTTCACGGCCCAGGTGCAGACGGCGTTCTACGTCGGCGGCGGCGCGACCGGCACGACCATCGACGACAACACCCTGAGCGGCCTCTACGTCGAAGGCGCCGGCACGAACGACACCGTCATCACGAACAACCGCATCGGGCTTCTGCCGTCGGGCCTCGCGCTGCCCGGGCCCGACGTCGACTTCGACACCTACTGGCGCGTGTGGCCCCGGGGCGTCTTGGTGCGCGACGGCGCGGCGCGCGTCACGGTGAGCCACAACACCATCGCCAACACCTTCGACGTCGACGCCTGCGTGCACGTCGACGGGCACTTCGGCGCGGTCAGCGAGGTCGCCATCGCGGACAACCTCCTCGGCCTCACCGCCGACGGCCGCGCCGCGACCGTGTGCGAAGGCGGCGCCGTCCGGGTCTACGGGGTCGATGACGTGGTCATCGACGACAACCTCGTCGGCGCGTGCGGCGCCGAGACCGATCACGGTCTCCAGCTCGCGTGCGTGCGCCTGCTCGGCGGCGCCCGCGGCACCCTCGTGCGCGACAACGTCTTCGGCCTCCTGCGCGATGGGCGCGACGGCCCGTGGGGCGCCGTCACGCCGATCGCCAACCCGCTGGTGCTGCTCGCGGACGCGCCGGCCACGACGCTGTCGGGCAACGTCATGCTCGGGAGCCCGCGCTTCGCGATCTACGACGTCAGCGGGTCCGGCGTACCGCTCGCCGACGGTACGCTCATCGTCGGCAACCGCATCGGCGTCGACCCCGACGGCACCCGCCGCGGCGCCCCGACCGAGCACGGGATCCTCGCGGTCGGCGCGCACGCGAAGATCGGCGGCGTCGCCCCCGGCGAAGGCAACACGATCGCCGGCGCGGGCGCGGCCGGGATCCGGGTCGGCGCGGTCTCGGGCGTGGTCATCCGGGGCAACGCGCTCGCGGACAACGCCGAGCTCGGCGTCTCGCTCGGCGGCGCGATCCCCATCGCCAACGACGCGCTCGATGCCGACGGCGGGCCCAACGGCTCGCAGAACCACCCGATCGTCGGCGCCTTCGACGAGGACACGACCAGCGTCGCGGTCACGCTGAGCTCGGCCGCGAGCACGACCTATATGATCGATGTCTACGGCGTCGCCGATCCCGATCCGAGCGGCCACGGCGAGGCCGACCTGCTCCTCGGCTCGGCCGAGCTCACGACCGACGGCAGCGGCCAGGCCGCGGGCAGCGTCACCCTGAGCCGCTCGCCGAACCCCGGCGAGTCTCTCACCGCGATCGCCACCGGCCCCGACGGCAGCTCCGAATTCGGGCCGAGCGTCGTGCCGATCGCCGGGCCCGAGGCCGACCTCGCGCTCACGCTCTACGTCGAGGGCGCCGCCATCGACCAGTGGGGCTACTTCCAGCCGACCGTCGAGAACACCGGACCGGACACCGCGACCGGCCTCACGGTCGAGATCGACCTGCCCGCCGGCGTCGAGCTCGGCGCCGAGGACTGGATCACGGGCGGCACCTGCACGCCGCGCACCGGAGGCCTGAGCTGCGCGCCGCCCGACCTCGGCCTGGGGGAGATCTGGGAGGTGGCCTACCTCGTGCGCAGCGACAGCGCCGGCACCTATCCCATCGTCGCAACCGTCGCGAGCGAGACGCGCGACCCCGACCCGAGCGACGACCGCGCCGAGGCCGATCTGCTCGTCGGCCCGGTGCGCTACCTCATCCAGCAGACGAGCTACGTCGACTACCGCACCTACGCGACCGGCGAGGCGGTGGCGCTGACCTCGACCGTCGCCTGCTACCCCGGCTTCGTCGGTACCATCACCGACCTGACGATCACCCTGGACGTCCCGACCGGGACCTCGGTGATCCCCGACACGCACCCTTGCACGGTCGCCGGCGCCGAGGTCACCTGCGAGCTCGGTGCCCTCGCCTGCGCGGCCGGCTTCCCGGTCAACACCGTCACCCTGGACCTCGCGCTCGTCTTCTCGCAGGGCGGCACGCACGACGTCGTCGTCGAGGCGTCGAGCCCCGCGCCCAACATCGAGGGCCCGCAGGTCGCGACGCTGCCGCCGCTCACCGTCACCGCGCCGCCGCCCGCCCTGTCGATCGACCTCACCAGCCCAGGCTCCGCGCTGCCCAGCGGCGCGCTCGCCACCTGGACCGCGACGCTCTCCAACAGCGGCGCGAGCCCGCTCGTCGACGTCCAGCTCATCGTCACGCCGCCGGCCGGCATGGTCTTCCGCGGCGCCGACGCCGCCTGCGCGCCGCTCGGCGACGTCGTGATCTGCCTGCCCGGCGAGGTCCCGGCCTCCGGCTCGCTGCCGATCGCGCTCGCCTTCGACGCGCCCCCGGCCGATGGCACGCTGCAAACGTGCGCGCGTCGCGTCTCCGGCGAGGCGGTACTGGAAGAACACTGCGACGAGCTCGGCGTCACCGTCGCCCCGTTCAACCGCGCGCTCGCCACGACCACCCCGGTCGTCGAGGCCGCCACCAACGCGCCGGCCACGCTGAGCTTCACCGTCTCGAGCGCGAGCGGCGCGCCGGCCGGCACGCTCGTGCTCACGCCGTCGATCCCCGTAGACAGTGTCTACGCCCCGGCCTGCGCGGCGGTCGGGGACGCCTGGCACTGCCCCGTCGACGCGCTCGCCCCCGGCGCCGAGACCCGGATCGCGCTCGAGCTCGTGCACGCCGACGCCGCGGTCATCACGTGGCTCGCGAGCCTCGAGGGCGCGGACGCCGATGCGCTCGACGACGCCACCTCCGCCGTCGTGCTCGTCGCGCCGTCCGACCTGTGCAGCCCCTGGATCGACACGGCCGGCTTCGTCGACGGCGACGCGACGCCGGTCGACGCGGAGGGCTTCGCGCCTGGCACGCCGAGCCCCGAGGCGCCGCTTCGCTGGGTGCTCACCGACGCCGCCGGCGCGCTGACGACGCCGAGCGTCGCGCTGCCCGCCACGACCGACGCCGTCTGGATCAGCTGGTTCGACGCCCGCACCTTCGGCGAAGGCGCCGACGCCACCGTCGCGATCTCGACCGACGGCGGCCAGAGCTGGCAGGACGTCTACATCGCGGAGCCGTCGCCGACACCCGGTCAGCCCGCCGCCTATTCCCTCGCGCTCGGCCGCGCCGCGCTCGGCGTAGACACCGTCAACCTGCAAGCCCGCTGGCGCGTCGCCGGCGTCGAGCCCGGCGCCTGGCAGCTCGGCGGCCTCGCGCTCACGACCTGCCAGCCCGCCCAGGCCGTCCTGCCCGTCGAGGTCCACGCGAGCCCGAGCTTCGTCGCCGTCGATCTCGACACGCTGGCGAGCACCACCTTCACGGTCGAAAACGACGGGAGCGAGCCGCTCCTCGACGCCATGCTCACCCTCGCCAGCGATCACCCCGAGGTCCTCGTCGATGCGGGGGTCGACAGCGGCGTCTGTACCTTCGACGCGCTCGGCGCGCGCTGCGCGCTGCCGCCGCTCGATGCCGGCGAGAGCGTCGACGTCGTGCTCTCGGGCCAGAGCGCGACCGACCTGCGCGTCGCGCTCGCGGCCACCCTCTCGGCGCCGCTCACCCTCTCCGGCACGACCTCCGCCGCCGCCTCGTGGCGCTTCGGTGCGCCGAGCGGCGAAGGCGCGACGCTCAGCTGGCAGCCCGCGCAGATCAGCGCCGCGCCCGCGGCCAGCGGCAGCGCGACCCTCGAGGTCGCGGGGCAGGGCGGCGACGTCTTCCCGGGCGGCGCGGTCACGCTCACGCCGGCGCCCGGCCTGATGGTGACACCGACCTCCGGCGACTGCCTCGCGAGCGGCGACACGATCACCTGCGAGGTCCCGCTGCTCGGCCCGGGTCAGACCCACGCCTTGCCGATCGAGGTGAGCCCGGTCGGCGCGAGCCGCACCGAGCTGGTCAACGCCGCCTGGGCCGCGCCCGGCGCGACGGCCAGCGCCGACCTCAGCGTCGAGGTCGCCATGGGCGGCGCGCTCTCGCTCGGCTTCGTGACGCCCGACCCGGTGCCCGCCGCGCGCGAGCCGACCCTCATCGACCTCGAGATCAGCGCCGCCGGCGCGGTGACGGCCGGCGCGCGCGTCACCCTCGACGCGAGCCCCGCGCTCACGCTGCGCTCGGTCACCGGGCCCGACGCCGACTGCGCCGTGCTCGAAGGGCAGGCGAGCTGCGAGCTGCCCGCGATCGGCGACGGCCAGACGCTCACGCTCGCCATCGAGGTGCTCGCCGAGGACGCCGGCGCGCACGCGCTCTTCGCCGCGCTCGCGCTCGGGCCGGCCGGCGCGGACCCGACCGCCGCCTTCGTGTGGACCGCCACCCGCGACTGCGCCGCCCACCCCTGCGCCGAGGACCCGTGCCTGGACACGGTCTGCGACCCGAGCCTCGGATGCCTCGTGACGACACGCGAGGGCGAGGCCTGCGATCCCGAGCTGAGCTGCGAGCGCGACGGCGTCTGCTCCGAGGGCGCCTGCCTCGCGACCGGCGAGCCCTGCCCGGGCGCCGACGTCTGCGAGGCCTGGCAGCTCGACTGCGACGACCAGGACGCCTGCACCGAAGACACCTGCGAGCCGTTCATCGGCTGCGTGAACGAGCCGGCCGGCGAGTGCTGCGACGCCTCCGACTGTCCCGCCCCGGACGCGCTCTGCCAGACCGCCACCTGCGTCGATGGCGCGTGCGGTACCGCCCCCGTCGCCGATGGCACGCCGTGCGACGCCGACGGCGACGCCTGCACCGAGGACGACGCCTGCGTGGCCGGAACGTGCGTCGCCGGACCCGCGCCCGACTGCGACGACGGCGACGCCTGCACCGCCGACAGCTGCAGCCCCGCCACGGGCTGCGTCAATGCGCCGATCGCCGGCTGCTGCCAGAGCCCGGCGGACTGCCCGGCCACCGGCAACGCGTGCACCGCCGCGACCTGCACCGCCGGCGTCTGCGGCACCGCCCCGGTCTCCAACGGCACGCCGTGCGACGCCGACGGCTCGCTCTGCACGAACCAGGACAGCTGTCAGAACGGCACCTGCACCGCGGGTGCGCCGCTCCAGTGCGCGCCCGACACGACATGCACCACCACGACCTGCCAGCCGAGCCAGGGCTGCGTCGTGAGCCCGATCCCCGGCTGCTGCACGAGCGACGCGCAGTGCCCCGGCGTCGCGCCGAAGTGCCAGGCGATCTTCTGCGATCTGCCGAGCGGCCAGTGCCTGACGACGCCCTTGCCCAACGGCACCGCCTGCGACGCCGATGGCAGCGTCTGCACCGAGGGCGACAGCTGCCTCGCCGGGGTCTGCACCGCCGGCCCGCCCAGGACCTGCAACGACGAGCGCGTCTGCACCACCGACAGCTGCGATGCGCGCCTGGGCTGCCGCTTCACCCTGAAGAGCGGCTGCTGCGAGTCCGACGCCGCCTGCCCGAACGACGCCAACCCCTGCACGACGCGGCGCTGCGACACCGCGACCGGCCAGTGCGGCCAGGCGCCGGTCGCCGACGGCACCGCCTGCGACGCCGACGACAGCGTCTGCACCGAGGGCGACGCGTGCCTCGCGGGCACCTGCAGCGCGGGCCTCGCGCTCGCCTGCGACGACGGCGATCCCTGCACGAGCGACAGCTGCGACCCGTCCAGCGGCTGCCGGCATGTAGACATCGTCAACTGCTGCCAGGCCGCCAGCGAGTGCCCCGACGATCCCGATCCCTGCCTCGTCGCGGCCTGTGACCTCGAGACCCGGCGTTGCACCACGGCACCCGCGAGCGACGGCAGCCCGTGCGACGCCGACGAGAGCGTGTGCACCGACGCGGACGCATGTCTACAGGGCGCGTGTGCGCCGGGCGACGCCCTCGACTGCGACGACGGCGACCTCTGTACGATCGATGCGTGCGATCCGGCCACCGGCTGCACCCACACCGCCTCGACCGATCCGGCCTGCGTCTGCGCGCCGCTGCACGCGACGACGGCGTGCGTCGACGGCGACCTCGCCTGGCACGACGGCTGCGCCGAGCCGGGCGCGACGGCCGTCGCCTGCGACGACGGCGACATCGCCACCGAGGACCGCTGCGATCCTGAGCTCGGCGTCTGCCTGCGCGTGCCGCTCGGCCGCGACGACTGCGACACCGCTTGCGCCGGCGACTGGACGAGCGCCTGCGAAGGCGGCCACCTCGTCTGGCGCGATCCGTGTGGCCTCGGCGCCGGGATCGCCGCCGCCTGCGCCAGCGCCGAGCCGTGCGCCGTCGCGCGCTGCGATGACGGGCTCGGCGCGTGCGTGCTCGGGGTCTCGGACGCGCCGTCGTGCGCGCCCGAGGGCGGCTGCGACGCGACGCGCGCGCTCGGCTGCGACGGTTCCGATCTGGTCTGGCGCGACGGCTGCGGCGAACGCCTGGCCGTCGCGCTGAGCTGCGACGACGGCGACCCGAGGACCGACGACCGCTGCGACCCCGAGCTCGCCGCCTGCGTGCGCACCCCGAGCCCGACCGAGCTACCGAGCCGCCTCTGCGAGAGCGGTCCCGGCGACGACGAGGTCGAGGCCGTCGAGGTCGTCGAAGCGGCCGAGGTCGTCGACGAGCTGATCGCCGACACCAGCGAGCCCACCGAAGAAGGCGAGCCCATTGACACGAGCGAGCCCAACGACACGAGCGAGCCCACCGATACCCGAGTCACAACCGACACGCAGGACGCGGGTGACGTCGTCGCACCCGCGGACCCCGGCCCGGAGGACGGCGCCGAGGCCGAGCGCCAGGGCTCGACCCGCAGCGGCTCCGACGGCTGTGGCTGCGCCTCCGGCGGCTCCGCGGATCTCGGCACGCTTGGCAGCATGTTGCTCGTCCTGCTCCTGCTCGTCGCGCACGCGCGACGTGTGCGCCGCCTCAGCGGGCGGCAATCGGGGTGGCCGAGGTGACATCAAAGGGGCAGCCGAGGCTGACACCGAAGTGGGCAGCCCGAGGGCCGCGGCCACGGCGGCGTTCCCGGTCGGCGAGGGGGCGCGCGTCAACTTCGTGGGCGGGTCGCTGGGTGCAGGGTCTGCTTCACCGGCCATTTTCGGCCCTGCCGGCGCTTTCGGCTGGCTGGCACGACGATTGCTCACCTCCATGCTGTCACCCACTGGAGATGTGCACCATGAAGCTTCCCGCAGCAGTCGAGCCGATGTCCCCGAAAAGCGAGCCCCGCCTCTTGAAGGTCAAGACGAACCTCAAGGCCGGATGGACGATCGCTCCGTCCGTGCCGAAGATCAGCAAGGGCTGGGAATCCAACTGGTTTTCCTGAGGGAACGCCTGGGCCGGAGCCAGCGGCGCTCCGCGCTCGCGATGAGCGGTTACCCGCGACCGCCCGGGCTGGCTCCGAGGAGACATGAAGCCCGGATCGCGCCGGAGTCGCCGCCAGGTCAAGCCGGCTTCGCCGGCTCTCCCCACGTGCTGCATGAACGTCGTCCTTGCTGCGGCACATCGCGACCGTTCAGGCGATCGGTCATAGCGGCGGCACCTCGACCGGCTCGTCCCCGTTGACGTAGACCAGCGCAGCGACGGCGGCGGCGTGGCCATGCTCGAGCAGGGTCCACAGCGCGGCGTGGTCGCGCAGGCGCTCGGCGTCGCGCATCTCGGTGGTCACGTAGCTCAGGATCGTGCGCGCTTCGCGGAAGGCGAGCGGTTCGTCGCCGAGCTCGTAGCCGGGCACCCCGGTGAGCGCCGAACCGTATCGCCCGTAGAGGCTCGCGAGCTCGCGCAGGTCGAGCGCGCGATCGTAGATGTTGCGGACGTGATCGCCGACCGCGAGTCGCGCCAAGGTCCGCTGCGCCTCCGGCAGCCCGGCCTCGACGACCTTGGCCATGCGCTCGCGCCGCTCGAGCGAGCTCGTGGCGAGCGGCTCGTCCAGGATCAGGTACGTCTCGATCCTGGCGTGCAGGGGCTGGTCGCGCTCCTTCAGCGCACGCGCCGCGTCGGCGAGAAGCGCGAGGCGCTCGCGCTGCTTGACGAGCAGGCGCTGCTTCACGCGGGTCAGGCCGTCGCGCTGCTCGGCCTCGACCACGAGCGCGCCGATCGCCACGAGCACGTCGGCCGCCGCGACCAGATCTCCGGGCAGGGAGGCGGGGCGAGCCGAGGCGATCTCCGGTCCGATGGCGGCGAGCGCGGTGGATGTCCAGTTGTTCATGCGTTTGCTCCATGCAAGGACATAACGCAAACAGCTCGGCGGGTCACCGGCTCGGTGTCCGTCAGCGCGGCGTGACGAACACGACCTCGTCCGAGAAGGACAGACCACCGTCTCGCTCGGCCCGCATGCCGAGCGTGAAGCGCACCCAGGGATCGGCGATGCCGCCCGCGGCGGTGGCCTCCTCGACGTCGGCGAGCCCGCTCATCGCCGCCACCCCGAAGCGGTAGCCGCGGCCGGGCGCGATGTCGATCCCGACCGCCGAGAAGTCGGGCCACGTGCACGTGTCCGCGCCGGTCACGACCCAGAGGGTGGGACCGACGGCTTCGCTCGGGCGCAAGCCGACGAGGCTCACGGGCGAGGTCGGCGTCCAACCGAAGACGCCGGCGGCGCCCGCCACGAGGTCCGTCGGCGGGGGCGGGACCGCGACCGTGAGCCCGGTCGCGTCGTACGCGAGGCCGGTGCGCGCGACCCAGGCGGTTGCGCCCGCGGGCCCCGACGCGGCGACCTCGAGGCCGAAGCGCGGGTCGCCCGCGACCGCGCCGAGACGCGGGGTGTTCACGTCGATGGCGAGGTCGGGTGAGTCGTCGAAGTAGAAGACCATGTCGGCGTTGGGGGCGAACGAGACCCAGTGCTGCTTGAAGCCGAGCGTGTAGCCGGCGGGCAGCGTGACCGTGCCGCGGATCCGGCCCGTGCCCAGGATGGCCGCGCTCGACAGCGACACGCTCATCGCGGTGGGCTCACCGTCGAGCTCGAGCGGGCTCGAGATCCCGAAGGCTGAAAACGTCGTCGGGGCGGGCAGGTGACTGACCACCTCGGGCGTCGCCACCTGCCACTGCAAGGCGTAGAGCCGCACCTCGGCCGGGACCTGCCAGTGCTTGGCGAAGAGCGGTCCGAAGCGCTTCCAGTCCGCGGTCGCGTTCCGGAGCCCGGTGAAGCCGAAACCCTCCCCGACGGCGATGATCGAGGCGCGGTTGGCTCCGTCGTCGTCGACGTCGCCCGCGAGCTCGCCGTCGATCGAGGTGTCGATCGGATCGGTGCCCATCGGCACGGTGAGCGTCGGATCGGCGCGCGTGACGCTCAGGTAGGCGACGGCGAAGAAGCCGTCGTCGGTCGCGACCAGGATGTCGTACGGCGCCGCCACCCCGCCGAGCGTGAAGCGGCCGTCTCCGTCGGCGGTGGTCGTCGCCCCATCGACCGCGACGATGGCGCCGGCGAGCGGCTGTCCGTAGCCGTCGATGACACGTCCGGCGAGATCGATGCGCGTGCGCGCCGCGTCGCCTTCGGCCTCCGAGGTGTCAGGGACGCCGGTCGGGCTCGTGTCGGGGTCGGCGGGGGGATCCTCGATCGGCTCACAGCCGGGCGCGAACGCGGTCGAGAGCAGGACGGATGAGACGAACGAGCAGAGCGCACGGAGGCGTGTCATGGGCGGACTCCGGTGGGGGGTGACCCCCACCGGTGCAATCCGCCTGCCAGGGCGACGAGGCTACCCCCGTCGAGTCCAGCACGGCTCGCGCGGCCGAGCCCCGAGGCGTCGTCGAGACGCGTCGATGGATCGAGGTCGGCCCCGCGACGCGCGTGGCCACGGGACGTGTCACGGGACACGGCCCCAGCGACCGGACCGGCGAGGTCAGGCTGCGCGTGGTCGCCCAGCTCGGCGCCAGCGGCGAACCGAGCGGGGCTGATGCATCACGACAGCGCCATCTCGAAGCCAGGGTGCAACGTCGCCAGCTCGACCGAAGCCCACCGGCTCTCGGGTGGGTGCACGGCGTAGAGCGTCATCGCGGTGCGCGTCGTGAAGAACCCGGAGAAGGCGGCCGCCAGCGGCGAGCCGCGCGCCACGAACGCGCTCATGAAGTGAAGGCCACGCGGGCGCAGGCGGGCGTACGCCGCGAGCAGGAGCTCGCGCAGGATGGCGGGGTCGTCACCTTCGATCTCGAGGTGCGTGAGAAACGCGAAGCGAAAGCAGGCGCCCGGTCGAGGCAGGGGCGAGAACCCGCGCAGGCGCGCGCCGAGGTCGAAGAGGCGCCGCTGCCACGCCATGCGGCCGTGATAGCCGAGCACGCGCGTGCGCTTGAACGCGCCGGTGTCCCATGGGGCGAGGCAACCGACGATGCGTGCGCCGCGCTCGGCGATGAGGAAGTCCTCGAGCGCGAAGCCGGGCCACAGCGCGAGCCGCTCGTCGAAGCGCTCCGCGGTGAGGACCTCGCCGAGCACGCGCGCGCGTGCGCGCTCTGCGAGGAAGGCGACCAGGCGCTCGCGATCGGCCGCGGTCGCGCTGCGCACGTGCGCGCCGGGCGCGGCGCGCTTCGTCGTGAACTGCACCGACACCATCTCGAACGGCGTCATCGGGCGGTAGACCGGCTGCTCGCGACGTTTGTCGGAGCGCTCGGTGAGCGCGCGCAGGGCGGCGCGGTTCGAGTCGAAGATCACCGTCGTGAACAGCTCGGCGCCGAGCTCTCGGCTGATCCAGGCCATGAACTCTCCGTACCCGCGCGCGAGGTGGAGCCCGCCGCGAAACCCCGGCGCGACCCGCAGGTCGCACAGGTAGCCGCTGGTGACGCGGCGCCCGTCGAACCAGCCGTCGCGCACGATCACCGTTCCGCAGCCGACGACGCGGCCCTCGTCGTCGAGGCCCACCGCGGTGGCCGCCGCGCTGCCCTGGTGCATGCGCGGCAGCATGAAGAAGTCGGGGTCGCGCTCCTGCGTGAGGTCGAGCGCCGACTTGAGGTGCACGCTCGCGAAGAGCTCGCACAAGGCCTCGTTGTGTTGCGGGCCGGCGCGCACGAGGTGCCAGCCGTCGCCGCGCACCGACAGCTCAGCCATCGCGCGCGCCCCCGGGTCGCGGCCAGCCGTCGGGCGCCGGATAGCGCGGCAATCGTTCACGATAGTGGTCGCGCAGCGCGGGCAGGTGCTGCTGCGCGACCTGCGGATGGAGGTGGTGCACGACGTGAAAGCCGATGTTGCGGGGCGCGAAGAACACCCGCTCCCACCAGCGCAGGTGGTGATCGCGCGTCGTCGCGAGGATCGTGGCGAGCGTGCGATCGCTCGTCGCCACGTAGCGGTGCTCGCAGAGCACGCGGTAGCTCGCGAGGAGCCCGGTGATCGTCGCAGGTAGCGCATAGTGCCACGCCATCGCCGCGGGCCAGCGCACGAACGCGACGAGCAAGAGCGCCTGGAAGATCACCTGGCCGAGCTCCTCGCGCGCACACTTCGCCACCTCGCGCGATTCCCGCAGCGCCTCGGATGATGCGCCCGAGCGATCCTGCAGGAAGACGCGCGCGTAGGCCGGTCGCAGCGAAGGCACGATGCTCGCGAGCAGACCGAACGGCGCACGCACCGTCCAGAAAGGCATCAGCAGCAAGCCCCGGAGCCACTGCACGAGCCAGCGACCGCGGTGCTCGTCGACGCCGGCCTTGAAGTACGGATCGGACGCCATGCCGCTGTCGCGATGATGGCGCAGGTGGTGATAGCGCATCGCGTCGAGCGTGGTCGCGATCGGGTACGCGACCAGCACCTCGAGCATGCGCGTACGCCAGTCCTTGCCGCGCAACGGCATGTGCGTCGCGTCGTGGAGGATCACCCCGAGCGCGTGCAGCCGCCCGGCGACGAGCAGCATCAGCGGCAGGTCGAGCCAGGTCGGTGAGAGCGCCATCGCGGTCCAGAGCAGGGCGAGGAGCGCCCAGTCGACCCCGGCCTGGCGGAGGAGATCGGGGATCGTCGCGCGCAAGAGGAGCGCGCGCGGCACATCGCGTCGGCGCACGCCGCCGTCCGTCTCGAGGGCCGACTCGAGCGAGACCTCGAGGTCCGCGACGAGGTGTGCATCCGAGCTCTGGACCTGGGCCGTCACGCACCGATGATACCGCCCGGTCGCTGGCGCTGCCACCGACATGAATCAGATGGGGCGCCGCGCGATCTTGCCTGGCCGGCGCCGAAGGCGCTATGGCAGCGGCGTTGTCGACGGGACCGACCCGCATCCCGCGCCGCATCGGCGGACGCGATCCCTGGCTCGCGCTCCTGCAGCCGCCCTGGCTTGCGAGCCTCGTGCCGGCCGCGTTGCGTCTCTCGCGCGCGCGGCGCCACCCCGCGCACACCCAGGCCGCGCTCTTGCGCTCGCACCTGCGGGCGCTCGCGGGGAGCGCCTATCACCGCGCGTTCCTCACGGGCGTCGAGTCGGTCGAGAGCTTCCAGCGTCGCGCGCCGATCGTCGATCACGAGGCGCTCGAGCCGTGGCTCGCTCGCATCGCCGCCGGCGAGACCGGCGTGCTCACCCGCGAGCCGGTCCGCTTCTTCGAGCGCTCGGGCGGCTCGACCGGCACGACGACCAAGCTCGTGCCCTACACCGCCGGGTTGCTCGCGGACTTCGCCGCCGCGACGAACCCGTGGCTCCTCGACCTGCACCGCCGTCACCCGGGTCTCCTCGCGCGCCCGAGCTACTGGTCGCTCTCACCGGTCTCGCAGGGCGAGCGCTCCACCCATGGTGGGGTGCCGATCGGCATCGAAGACGACAGCGCATACTTCGGACCGATCCGGCGCTTCGTGATCGCGCGCTCGCTCGCCGTGCCGCCGTCGGTCGCGCACGCGCCCGACATGGCGACCTGGCGGCGGCAGACCCTCCTGCACCTGCTCTCGGCGCCGCACCTCGGGCTCATCTCGGTGTGGAGCCCGACCTTCCTGAGCGTGCTCTTGCGGCACCTCGTCCAGGACCCCGATCCGATCGCGGCGCTCCTCCCGGCCGAGCGCCGCCGAGCGCTGATCGCGGCCCTGCCGCACGCCGATCTCGGGCGCCGCCTCTTCCCCGCGCTGCGCGTGATCTCGACCTGGGCCGATGGGCCTTCGGCCGCCTTCGTGCCCGAGCTCGCGGCGCTCTTTCCCGGCGTCGCGCTCGAGCCGAAGGGACTCCTCGCGACCGAAGGCGTCGTGTCGGTGCCCGTCGGCGGACCATCGCAGCCGGGTGCCCTGCTCGCGCTGACGAGCACCTTCTTCGAGTTCCTGCCGCTCGACCACGACGGCGCGGTCGATCGCTCGCGCCGCCCGCTGCTCGCGCACGAGCTCGAGATCGGCTGCGAATACTCGCCGCTCATCACGACGCGCGGCGGGCTCGTGCGCTATCACCTGAAGGACGTCGTGCGCGCCGTCGCGCCGCTGCGCGTGTGCTTCGTCGGCAAGCTCGACCAGGTCTCCGATCTCGCCGGCGAGAAGGTGCACGCGCGCCAGGCCGAGCTCGCCCTCGCCGCCGCCCGTGCCGCGCTCGGCCTGTCCCCGCGTGCGTGGGACTTCGCCTTGCTCGCGCCCGCCGGCGGTCGCGCACCGCACTATCGCCTCTACCTCGACAGCGCCGCGTCGGACGCCGCCCTCGCCGCGCTGGCCGCGGAGCTCGACCGACGGCTCGCCAGCGGCCACGCCTATCGCTACTGTCGCGAGCTCGGCCAGCTCGGTCCGATCGTCGTGCAGCGCATCGCGCGCGGGCGCGATCGCTGGCTCGCCGCTCTCGAAGCGCGCGGCCAGCGTCTCGGCGACATCAAGCCGACACTCCTCGACGGGCGCTCGTTCTGGCCCGACGTCTTCCCCGCTGCCGATCCGGAGCTGCCCCGATGACCCCGACCGACGCCTCCGATCCCTACGGCGACCTCGTGCACTACTGGTACGCCGCCGCGCGCTCCCAGGATCTCGGCACCCGGCCCCTCGCGCGCACCGTGCTCGGGCATCACCTCGTGCTGTGGCGCGACCGCAAGGGACGCGCGCGCGCCCTGCGCGATCGCTGCCTGCACCGTAACGCCCTCCTGTCCGAGGGCGTCGTGCTCGGCGACACGCTCGGCTGCCCGTATCACGGCTGGACCTACGACGGCGAAGGGCGCGTCGCCTGCGTGCCCTCGCTGCCGCCGGGCGAGGCCCTGCCACGGCTCGCGGTACGCGCCCATGCGACCCTGGAGCAGGGTGGCCTCGTGTGGGTCTGGGTCGGCCCGCGCTCACCCGAGCTGCCCGAGCACGCCGCCCGCCGACCGTTCCCGATGCCGCACTGGGGCGAGTCCGGCTGGGGCGCCTATTACATGGTGACGCGCTTCGCCAACGGGGTGACGAACCTCGTCGAGAACTTCATGGACGTGCCGCACACGGTCTTCGTGCACCGCGGCTGGTTCCGCACCGCGACGCGTCGCGCGACGCCGATCACCATCGCGCGCACGCCGACGAGCGTGGTCGTCACCTACGAGCGGCCCGACGACGCCATCGGCTGGTCGGACAGGTTGATGAACCCGCGCGGGCTGCCGCTGAGCCACAGCGATGCGTTCCACGCGCCCAACCACACGCGCGTGGACTACCTCTGGGGCGACCGCGACGCGCCCGAGCGCGCCTTCGTGATCACCAGCACCTGCACGCCGATCACGCCGACCGAGACCGAGGTCTACACCCTCATCAGCTACAAGCTCGGCGCCTTCAACGCGCTCGCGCGCTGGTGGCTGCCGCCCTACACGCGCGCCGTGATCCGACAAGACGTCGCGATCATGCGCAATCAGGGCGAGAGCCTCCTGCGTGCGCCGGCGGAGTTCCACGGCACCTCCGCCGACTGGGTGCACGAGGACATCGAGGCGCTGCGCGCCTTCGCCGCGCGACCCGAAGGCGCGCCGCCCGAGCCGCAGGTGAGGCGCACGACGATCCTGGTGTGAAGCGCCGAGCTCAGCGAAAGGCTGTCAGAAATCGAGCGAGGCGGGATGGCCGCAAGGAGGGAGGGAAGGAAGCGCGGAGGCGTACTTGAGTACGCCGCACAAGCGCCCGACCGACCGACGCCGCGGACGCCCGCCGCAGCCGATTTCCGACAGTCTTTCAGGCCTCGGTCGCGAGCAGCGTCTGCCAGTAGCGCGCCGAGTCGAAGCCGAAACCGTCCATCACCGGCTGCGCGTGATCGAGGTGGGGCAGGAGCACGTGTCGCACCGGCGCGGGCCAGATCAGATCGGCCAGCAGGAACTGCCCGTCGTGCGCGACCCCGGGCGCGATCTCGCCGAGCCGCTCGTGAAACGAGTCGAGCCACGTCGTCGGGCGCGTCGACCAGGACGCCGTCTGCACGATCGGGAATGGCAGCTCGACAAGCGCGCGGTCGATCGGCGCGAGCAGCGCAGGCAGGCGATCGCCGGTGAGCTCGCGGCCCGCCCTCGCAGCGCCGAGCAGGTGCAGGCCTGCGCGCTGGGTCAGCTCCGCCAGCCGTCGCCGTGATACGAGGCTATCGGCGTGCATGCGGCAGAGCACGCTCTCGAGAACCCGCGACGCGCCGTGCGGCGTCTGCGACAGGAGCACCGTGCGCGTGCGCGCCGCCAGATCGGGGCGCGCGATCAGCAGCGAGAGCGCCTCGATCCCGCCCTTGGAGTGACCCGCGAAGATCAGGGGGCGCGTGCGCGGCAGCCGATCGATCGCGCGCGCGATTCGCGCTGCGTTGTCGGCGACGGTGCCACCCGGTCGGGTCGGAGCGATGTGTGCGTCGAGGCCCGCGCGCCTGAGCGCGTGCCACGCCGAGATGAAGTTGCCCGGCATGTAGCGGCCGAGGTAGCCGCGCACCAGCACGACCGTCGTGGCGCGCCGCTCCCACAGCGCGGCGCGGCGTGCCCCCGGTTCGGCCAGCCGCTCCCAGGCGGTGATGAAGCGCCCGGCCGTTTCGTCGTCGGGCAGGTCGAGCGCCGGCGTCGCCGGGAAGCGCACGCGGAAGGCCTCGAAGCCGCGCGGGGACCACGGCGCGGTCGCGCGCTCAGAAATAGCGCTTCTCGAAGCGCGCGAGCGCGGTGGGATCCTCCGGGAAGCGCTCGGGGGGCAGCGCCATGAGGAGCCAGCGATACCAGAGCGGCTGGGTCTCGCGCGGATCCGACGCGGCCCAGAGCTCCTGCCAGGGCAGGTACGGCTTGCGGTGGTGCGTCAGGTTCATGTTGAAGGACAACCACATCCAGCGCAGCACCGTCGGCAGGCGCAGGTTGTAGGCACCCTCGACGACGTCGAGCGGCGTGCGCAGGTGATAGACCCACTGCAGCGATGACCACGAGAACGCGAAGGCCGCGTAGGCGACCGCGAGCGTCGTGGTCGACCACGGCCCCCACAGGATGAGCGCGCTCCAGAGCGCGATCAGCGCCAGGCCCTCCCAGCGCATGCGGGTCCAGTCGCGCGGCTTGAACTGCGCGAAGGCCGCCGAGTAGGTGTTGTAGCGCTCGTGCGAGGAGAGCCAGTGCACCGCCCGATAGGGCACGAAGAGGGCGATGACCGGGAAGACGAGCCCCGAGAGCCACAGACCGCAGGTCACCGCGAAGTAGTAGAGGAGGACCTTGCCGAGCGGCGACTCGCCCTCGTGGATGAACTCGCCCTGCTCGGCCGGCGTGCGGTTGCGCACGTGATGGCCCCAGTGGTTGACGCGGTGCAGCGTCGCCGAGGTGCCGAAGACGAGCGAGAGCGCAAAGCCGATCCCGTACGACACGCGCCGGTCGGGGTGGGCGTTGTCGTGGAAGTACTCGTGCATCATCGAGAAGACGCCCTGCATCAGCATGCAGAAGACGAAGACGAGCGGCGGCGCGAGCCATGCGGGCGCTCGATCGATCGCGGTCAGCAAGGCCGCCCACCCGAGCAGCTGCGCCGCGGCGACGACGAGGTTCTGGGTCCCGTAGCGACCCTTCTTCTTCGGCGGCATCGGGGTGGGCGCGTGCTCGGGCGGCACGACGCCCGAGGTCACCAGGGCGGCTCGGCGCTGGCGCGCGCTGCGGATCGGATCGGCCGGCGTCGTCATCGCGCGCATCCTACACGATCTCGGAGCGGCCGCGGTCGGCGATGCGATCAGACCCCGCTCAGATGGTGCGCGGCGGTGCGCGGCGCGCGGTGACGTCCCGCTCGACGGCGCTTGCCCTGGTCACGTCGATTGCGCATCGTGGCCACGCCCGCGACGTCCGGCCGCGCTCGTCGGGCGAGGTGCCGTTGTCGACGTCTCCCCCCTGCGCCGAGCGTGCGCGCGCCATGCCGGCGGCACGCAAGCTGGAGCGCGTCATCGCCTTTTCGCAACGCCACCCCTGGTGGTGGCTGCTCGCCTACCTCCTCGTGACCGCGGCCCTCTACCAGCTCGCGCTGCGCGCGCCGCTCTATCAGCCGTTCATCGTCGAGCCGTCGGCGCTCGACCGTCTCATCCCGGTCGTGCCGTGGACGGCCGGACCGTATCTCACCTACTTCCTCCTCATGCCGAGCTGGGTATGGCTCGTGCGGCGCGAGCCCGAGCGCGGTCGCTGGCTCATGGCCGCCGGCCTGGTCGTGCTCGGCAACCTCCTGATCAACATCCTGCTGCCGACCGAGCTCGCCGAGCCGCTGCCCTCGTCCGAGGTCGCCGGCACGCTGCTCGCGACCATCATCGAAGGCGACGCCCCGCGCGCCGTCATCCCGAGCGGTCACCTCGCGCTGCCGCTGGCGCTCGCGATCCTGTCGCGCCGCGCGCGCGTCGCCCATGCCTGGATCTATGTCCCGTGGGCGGCGATGATGGCGGTCGTGATCCTGACGACGCACCAGCACTACGTGATCGACGCGCTCGGCGCGCTCGTCTGGGGCGGCCTCGCTCCCCTCTTGACCATGCGGCTCTGCCGTCTCGGCGGCGCGCGATGAGCGGCCCCGCGGACGACGCCTCGCCGCGGCTGCACGGGCCGACGATCGCCGCGATCCTGATCGAGGTCGCGGTGTGCGTCGCGGTCGTCGGGCTCACGCTCAGCCACTGGCACGCCTGGACCGTCGTACCCGCGATGCTCGTCATCGCGACGCGCCAACACGCCCTCTTCATCCTCTATCACGACGCGGTGCACTACAACGTCGCGCGCAACCGCAGGCTCAACGACCTCCTCACCAACGCGCTCATCGGCCTGCCTCAGCTCGTGCCGGTGCAGCTCTACCGGCGCTTGCACCTCGCGCACCACGCGCGCCTCGGCAGCGACGCCGATCCCGAGCGTCTCCTCCTCTACCGCGATCAGCCCTGGGACTACCGCCCGCTGCCGCTGCGCAAGCTCGTCGCCCAGCTCATGGGCGACCTGCTCCTCCTCAACAACGTCCGCACGCTCCGCCACTTCGGGCGCGAGCTGCGCGATCCGGCCTCGAAGCTCCAGCTCCCCAAGGCGCACTATCATCCCGAGCTCTGGCTCTTCGCGGTCCTCTACGCCGGCGCGCTCGCGGCCTGGGCCATCGCCGAGCCGCTGACCGTGCTGCGCTTCGCGCTCCTCTGGGTGGTGCCGCTCTTCACGCTGACGCAAGCGATCCAGAAGGTGCGCAGCTTCGTCGAGCACGCGCCGATCGACGCGCCCGAGCTCTCCTACAGCTGGCGTCCGGGCTGGCTCGGCCGCTTACTCATCTGGCCGTATCACATCAACTATCACCGCGAGCACCACCTGCACCCGAAGGTCCCATGGTACCGCCTGCCCAGGGCCTTCCCCGCGGTCGAGCAGCGCCCTGGCCGCACCTTGTGGCGCGTGCTCTGGAACGGGCGCTGGTAGCGCCATGACGACCTCTCAGCGCCCGCCGAGCGCGCGGCGCACGGTGCGCAGACCGAGGCGCCGCACGTAGTTGAGACCCATCGCGAGATCGACGCGCCCGATGCAGCAGAGCTCGTCGCCTTCGTCGTGCCCCGGATTCGCCTGCACGAAGAAGCGCACGTCGGGTGCGTGCAACGCCTCGGGAGACACCGGCGCGACGCCCGGCTTGAGGCGTGCCCCGGGCGGATCGAAGCGCACCTTGCCGTAGCTCGGATCGGGCGCGCCGAGGATCGGCTCGTCGACGAACGCGGATCCGAAACGCTCACGCGCGAGCCCGGCGATCAGCTCGCGCATCGGCTCGGGTGTCGCGCGATCGTGCCGTGGCCAGTACTCGAGGAAGTTGCGGCTCAAGAGCAGATAGGTCTTGAAGCCCTTCGAGATGAGAAACCAGTAGACCTCCGTGCCGCGCGCCCGCAACGCGGCCTTCACCACGTAACGCACGAACGCGCGCTGGAGCGCGGACTGCCCCTGGTAGGCCGGGGCGATGATCGTGTCGCCCGAGAACACGATCGTGAAGCGGCGGTCGGCCGTGTCGTGCGCGCGCACCGCGATCGTCGTGAAGCCCTGCAGGCTCCCGTCGAGCACGTCGCGCACGACGATCACGTCATCCTTCGCGGCGAGGTCGGTCGCGAAGACCGCCTCGCTCACCCGCTCGTAGTGGCTCGCGTAGAGCGACCACATCCCCGCGCGCGTCGCCGCGTCGAGCGCGCCGACCGGCACCGTCACCGCGACGAGGCGGCCGACGCGTGCGACCTCGGCGGAATCGGCCTTCACTCCGCGGCGCAGTCGACGTAGACGTAGGTGACGTGACCGGCCAGGACCGGGGTCTCGATCCAGCCCGCGCCCGCGTCGCCCGGCCAGTGGAAGGTGCCGGCACAGTCGCGGCCGGGCCCGCTCGTGCGGACCTGATAGGTGCCGGCGGCGAGGTTGACGACGGCCCAGGTCCCCGAGTCGGAGGTCGCCGTGGCGTCGGCGGGGATCGTCTGCGCGTCGTTGTAGAACGGACCCTCGCCGCCGTCCGGCGTGATCTCGCCGGAGACCCCGGCGACCGTCGACGTCTGACCGAGCGCCGGATCGTAGGCGCGCACGAGCACCGCACCCATGGAGGTGTCGAGCGCGACGCCCGCGGTCGTGAACGCCAGCTCGACCAGCGCCTTGCGGAGCAGCACGGCGTCGATGGTGAAGTCGGCATCGCGCGTGATGAACGCCGCCGCGACCGGGTAGTAGTCGTCCTTCGAGACCGTCGCCGTGACGCGTGTGCGCGCCGGCAGCTCGGGGATCGTGTAGGCGCCGGACGCGTCGGTCATCACGCACGGGATCCCGCTCGGGCTGGTGATGCACAGCTCGACGCCGGCCAGCGGCGCGCCGTCGAGCGCGTCGACGATATGACCGGTGTAGGTCAGCTTCTTCGTCTCTTCGCCGTCGTCGGACGAGTCACAGGCGGGGGTCGAGACGGACATGACGGTGATGGCGGCGAGCGCGAGGCTACCGTGGCGGGGCGTGAGCTTCATGGTGTTCTCCTGCGCGTGACGACGCGCTTGCACTCTTTCTCAGAGGTCTGGCTGGAGCACAATGCCGATCTCCCTGCGGCCCGGCGGCAGCCACCGGACTTCGGATCCGCCTCTGATCGCCTCCACCCCCTCTCTCGGGGCGCCGTGGTGCGGGTCGCCGATCTCCACCCTCGGCCGTCGGGCAACCTCTAATAGGCCCCATAGGTCTTCTCGTAGACCTCCTTCAGCGCCTCGAAGTCTTCCATCTCCCCGTTGCGCCAGTACGTGCCGAGGAGCTGCTCCATCTGCGCCTTCTCCTCGTCGGCCTCCGACGAAGCCCCTGAGCTCTCGTCGCCCGGGACCGGACCGTAGAGCTTGACGTAGTGGGCCTTCAGGTACTCGTACTCCTCCATCTCGCCGGCGCGCCACTCGCGCGCCATCTGATCGAGCAGGAGCTGCTTCGGATCGCTCTCGTCCACCGGCGCCTCGCCCTGCGCGGGCTTGCTCGGGGTCTTCGCGGTCGACTTCTTCGTCCCACCTCCCTTGGCCGGCGGCTTCTTGCCGCTCGACGCGCTCTTGGGGCCGCCTCCGCCGGGGCTCAACATCTGCACCTGGGTGTCGAGATCCTGACCGCGCAAGGCGGCCTTGAGCTGGACTTTGGAGGTGGGCGCGTCAGCGGCCTGCTGACGGAGCTGGACGGCGCCGACCGTGGTCGCCGGGATTGCTCGCTGCGTGCTCATGTGGGGACTCCTCCGAGGGTCTCATGACCAGGGGTCACCCGTCGTTGATAGAGGTCGGCGCGCGCGCGCGTGCGGACGTAATCCGGAAATATTCGCACGGCGATCGCGCGTGCGGTCCCTCGCCATGGCGGCGGCGTCCCGGCCACGACGGGCGCTACCCGCAACCAGCGAAGGCCCTCATGGTGCGTCGCCGGGCGTCGCGGCGCGCAGGCTCGCCTCACAACCGCGGCGGGTACGCGACCAAAGCCCCGGATCGTCGGGGTGATAGGCGACCGGCGTCTGCGCGACGCCGGTCGAGACCACCCAGCGCCAGACGCCGCGCTCGGCGGAGACGAATCGATAGCGGTCCCCCGTCCCGCCCCGCAGGCCCATCCCGCCTGCGTTGCCGCACGATGATCGCGATCGCTCGGTCCAGTTGGACAGATGCACTGCGTCGCCCTCGCGCGCGACGTCGATCCGGCTCTCGGTGACGACGTCGCAACCGTCGTGCCGCGTGACCGCGCGCCGCACGAGCTGCCCTCCGTGGAACGCCCAGCGCTCGCAGCGGTCCCCGACGCGCCACCAGATCACGCCGCTCGGCACGAAGCGCGGCAAGCGCGCCGGCACCCGCATCCAGAAGTCGGGCAGCGTCCCGGTGTCGACGTAAGCGACGCGCTCCCGGCACCATGACGAGGCCGTCGGTGGCTCGTCGACCCAGCCCTCGAGGACATAGCGCTCGCCCGACGGCCCGCTGCGATAGACCCGCACCTTCGCGCGCCCGTGCTCGTCGCTCCCGAGCACCTCGGTGGTCGCGCAGTGCAAGGTCGCGATCGCCGCGCCCTCCGCCGTCTCGAGCTGGACCGTCACGGCGCGGAACGCGTGACGCGGCGTCCGCGGCACCGCGTCGATCGATCGTCCGAGCCTGAGCCTGACAGGCGCGTCACTCGGACGCTCCCGTCCCAGGGTCTCCTTGCCCATGACGGTGCTCGTCCACGGTCCGTCCGCGGACAGGAGCGCAAGGTAGGTCTCCGGCTGCCCGACGACGGGCTCCCACTCCGGTGGGACGCCAACGGCGAGCGCCCCGACGACCGTGCCGTCGCCGAGCAGGAGCTCTCGCGGCTCCGAGCGGGCGGGACCCACGAACAGGAACAGGATCGTGAGTCCGCTGATGACGGGTCGGAGCTGCATCGGACGGACCAGACAACGGGTCTCGCGAAAGGTTCCCTCCCCTGGCCGTGCACGAGCTCGAAAAGGCGGCCGGCGTCACGCGCTCACCGGTGGGCGTTCGCGATGACGTCTGCGAAGACCTCAGTGAGCTTGCGGCTCTCGCCGCGGGTGTCGAAGTCGCGCACGACCACCTCCCGAGCAGCGCGGCCCAGACGTTGCCGCAATCCCGGATCGCCGAGCAGGCGCTCGATCGCATCGGCGAGCGCGAGCGGTTGACCCGGCGGCACGAGGAGCCCGCTCTGACCATCGACGACGAGCTCGTCGATCCCCGAGGTGTCCGAGGTCACGACCGGGAGCTCCATGGCCATCGCTTCCTTGACGCTGTTGGGGAGGATGTCGCGATCGCCGTTGAACAGGGGGAGACAGGGCAAGACGAAGACCTCCGAGTGCGCGAGGACCTCGCGCACCTGGCGCTGGGTCGCGCTCGGGATCACGCGGATCCGCGCGGCGAGACCGCGCTGGGCGATGAGCGCAGCGAGCGCGCCGCGCAGATCGCCATCGCCGATGATCACGCAGCGGATGTCGACGCCGCGCTCGGCGAGCAGCGCGCAAGCGAGCACGAGGTAGTGCAGCCCCTTCATCGGGGTGAAGCGCGCGACACAGGCGATCTGGTTGGGGAGCTTGGCGATGTGCGGATCGGGAGCGAAGAGGCGCGTATCGATCGCGCTGTGCACGATCGGCACGCGCGCCGGATCCCGGAGTGCCGGGTCGAGGGACGCGAGGTGATCCGCGTGCTGGATGTGGTCGCGATTGTAGCGCGAGATCGTGATGAGACGCGATGCGCGCGAGAGCGCCGCGAGCCGGATGGCGTGCTCGTGATCATGTCGCGGGTCGCGGTGCAGATCGAGGGCGCGCAGGGCGATGGTGACAGGCGTGCCTGGGAAGCGCGCGCGCAGGGCTTCGATGGTCCTCGCCTCCCAGGGGTACAGGAAAGGGCAGTGGATCACGTCGGGCTCGAAGGAGGTGGCGGCCAGCGTGCGCTGCCTGAGCGCCAGGGACAGGTTGCCGAGGCGCAGGGCGTCGGCAACGAAGTCCGGCAGCTCGGCGAGCGCGCCGCCGCCTGCCGCACGCAGACGGCCGAGGTCGCGGCGCGGATCGCGCAAGAGGTTGCGCGTGTACTGGCGCCGAAACCTCGGTTGCACACCGAGCTTGGCGGCGAAGCGTAGCGCGCCTGTCACGCGCTCGCGCCAGGTCCAGGCCGGGCGCGGGTAGCGGATGTAGTCGAAGAGCCCGGTCTCGATGACCTTCTCGTGCAGGCCCTCGAAGTTGCACAGGTCCGCGAAGACCCGGACCTCGTGACCGGCCGCGATGAGGCTCGCGACCTCCTCCATGAGGAAGGTGGTCGAGTTGAGCGGAAAGATCTGGCGCAGATAGGCGATGCGCACCTAGGACTCTCCCACGTCATCGAAGCGCCCGACGTAGTGACCGAGGTACCAGTCGACGAAGCGCGCGACGCCGGCCGCGAGCGAGGTCTCGGGGCGGTAGCCCGTGACGGCGTCGAGCTCATCGAGCGAGGCCCAGGTCGCCGGCATGTCGCCCGCCTGGGAGTTGCCGACCTCGACCATGGCGCGCCTGCCGAGGCCGCGCTCCAGCAGGGCGACGAGCTCGGTCAACGCGACGGGGCGGCCGCTGCCGACGTTGAGCACGCGAAATGGGACGGGGTCGGGCGCGCCGCCCGAGCCGGCCTCGAGAGTGGGCACGGGAGGGCGGTCCAGGGCGGCGATGATCGCGGCGGCGGCGTCATCGATGTAGGTGAAGTCCCGACGGGTCGCCTTACCGTGCAGGCGCAGGGGTGTACCCTGGGCGATGGCGCGCGCAAAGGCGAAGATCGCCATGTCGGGTCGACCCCAGGGTCCGTAGACCGTGAAGAGGCGGAGCGCGGTCACTGGCAGCCGGTGGCTGTGACCGTAGGCGTGGGCGACCAGCTCATCGGCCTTCTTGGTCGCGGCGTAGAAACTGACAGGGTGATCGGTCCGTTGCGCCTCGGTGAACGGCAGCTCGCGGTTGGCGCCATGGACCGAGGAGGAGGATGCGAAGAGGAAGTGCTTCACACCGGCCTGCCGAGCGGCTTCGATGGTTCGGCAGAACCCGACGAGGTTGGCCGCGAGGTAGGCCTCGGGATCGACCAGCGACGGTCGCACCCCGACCTGCGCCGCGAGGTGCACGACCCGATCGACGCCGCTCGCGAACGCTCGCGCGAGGTCGGCGGGTGACGCGACGTCGCCCTGGAGGAAGGTGAAGCGCTCGTGCTCGCAGCGTGCCAGACGAGCGCGCTTGAGCGCGACGCTGTAGGTGGCGTCGAGGTTGTCGAGCCCGAGCACCGCATCACCGCGCGCGATGAGTCGCGAGGTGACCGCGTGGCCGATGAAGCCCGCACAACCGGTGACCAGTACGCTCAGGGCGACGCGCTCACGAGCCCAAGGGCGTGAGCCAGAGCTTCGGCCCGACGTTTCGGATCGAAACGTCGGCGCCGAAGCACCAGGGCGAAGACCGACTCGCCTCCGACGACGACCATCCGTCCCATGAGCACTCCTCGCACGCGGCATGGGGAGCGCGGATCATGGACGGTCTCGCGCATGCGATCAAGCGCGCGCGACGATCTTCGGCGGCGTCACCCGACGACGACCGGCCGCCCGAGCTTCTTGGCGAGGGCCTTGGCGCGCGCGACCGCCTTCTTCTGGGTGGCGTGCGTCTCGGTACGTCCATCCCCCATGATCAGCGCCCACTTGTTCGCGAGCTTCTTGACGCGGATCGGCTCCTCGCCGGCCGTCGCCTCGCTCGGTCCGGGCAGCTCATCGTCCTCGAGCGCGGGAGCCTCGGCCTCGGTCGCGGGGGCCACGACCACCGCCTCGAGCAACGGCGGCGCGACCGCCTCGACCGCCACCTCGACCACCGGCGGCGCGACCGCCTCGACCGCCACCTCGACCACCGACGGCGCGACCGCCTCGATCGCCGCCTCGACCACCGGCGCCGCCGCCACCGCCTGCATGACCGCGGGCGCCTCGACGATCGGCTGGGGCTCCGGCTCGGGCGCGGCCGCCGGCTCGGGCGCCAGCGTCAACGCCGCCAGCGTGCGTGCCTCGTAGCGCTCGATCAGCGTACCGCCCGGGCCGAAGACGAAGCACGCGGCGCCGGCCGCCTTCGCCAGTTCCTGCGCGCGCCGCACCGCATCATCCTTCTTCATGAACGTGTGGCTCGGCTCGGGCTCGGTCGAGCGCTTGATCACCCAGCGCCCCTGCCGCGGCTGCACCAGGAACGGCGCCGCCACCGGCCGCGCCGGCAAGCGCCCCGACTTCCACTCCTTGGCCAGCGTCACCGCCGTGCCGAGCACCGTCGTCGGCCGCGGTCCACGCGCGCCGAGCTTCGCCGCGTATTCGAGCGCCTTTTCCCGCACGTCATCGGCGAGGTTCTTGATCGTCGGGAACTTGTCGAGCTCGAGCTTCATCGCGTCCTCCTCGGAGAGATCCTGGGGTCGCGCCATGTTCCGCCCGCTCGCCCGCGCACGCAAAAAATCTGGTCTCCGCTGCGCGGGCGCGCTACCCGGACGCGATGAGCGAGCCACCTCCGCCGCGTGACGACACCGCCCATCGCCTCACCGCCGGCGACCCGGTCGTCTTCGTCGACCGCGAAGGACGCGAGCACATGGCCGTGCTCACCCCCGGCCGCGTCACCGACATCCGCGGCAACCTCATCCCCCACGACCGCCTCGTCGGCCAACCCGAAGGGGCCAGCGTGCGCGGCAGCCAGGCCGTCGTCTTCCGCGTCGTGCGCGCCACCCTCGCCCAGTACACCCGCGCCATGCAGCGCCACGCCACCATCGTCTACCCCAAGGACACCGCGCTCCTCGTCGCCTACGGCGACATCTTCCCCGGCGCCACCGTCGTCGAGGGCGGCTACGGCTCGGGCGCGCTCTCGCTCGCGCTGCTCCGCGCCATCGGCCCGGCCTCGCTCGGCGGCCGCCTCGTCACCTACGAGCTGCGCGCCGAGGCCCGCAACCGCGCCGACAAGAACGTGCGCGCCTACCTCGGCGAGCAGCCCCACCACGAGGTCAAGCTCGCCGACATCTACGCCGGCATCGACGAGCGGGCCGTCGATCGCGTCGTGCTCGACGTGCCCGAGCCCTGGGAGGTCGTACCCCACGCCGCGCTCGCGCTCCGCCCCGGCGGCGTCTTCGCCGCCTACGTGCCGACCACGCTCCAGCTCCATCGCCTCGTCATGGCGCTCTCGCAGTCGCGCCGCTTCCTGCCGGCCGACACGCTCGAGACGATCGAGCGCCCCTGGTTCGTCACCCCGCAGTCCTGCCGCCCCGAGCAGAAGATCATCGGCCACACCGGCTTCCTCTGCTTCGCACGCACCACCGCCGACGCCTTCGTCGACTGCGTCGCCTGAGCGCCCCCGCCCGGCACCCGTAGTTCTGCAGGTATCGGCGCGCTCGTCGATCCGAGACCCTGGTCCTGCTGGCCGGCCCTCCCGCACGACGCGCCGCGCCAGCGCCGTCATCCTGCGCGGTCGTGATCGCTCGAGCGGAGAGCCATGGACAGGAATCAGATCAGCAGGATGGCGGCTCTCTTCCCGCTCGCCGGGTGCGTGGGGCTCTCCCTGGCCGCGTGTCACAGCGCCGATCCGCCGCCGACGCCGGCGGGCAGGCTGCACGTCGCCGTCGCGCCGCTCGACCTGCCGGACGTCGACGACGCCTGCTACCGGCTCACCGTGCTCAACGGTTCGGGCGCGACCGTCTGGCAAGAGGGCGGGATCTGCGCCGACCGCTTCGGCGACGGGCGCGGCGCCATCACCTGGGTCGGGCCGTGTGACGCGGCCGATCCGCAGAACGTCGCACGCCTCGAGCTCGAGGAGCTCTTCGACGGCGGCGGCGCGCTCGCCCGGTCGACCTACCGCAACCCGTGCGGCCACCTCGACAATGGCAACCACGACGGCTTCCCACCCTGCGAGCTCCCGGTGCGCTGCGAGGAGAACACCGACGTCGCGGTGAGCTTCGACCTCGTCGTGATGCGCGACGCTCGGCAGGGCTTCTTCGACGTCGCCGTCAACTTCGAGGATGTCTTCTGCTCGGCCAAGGTCGACTGCCAGGACGCGCTGTTGCACGGCGACGGTGACGGCGGCGCGCGCGGACCGACGGTCGTCGTCGCCTTCGCCTGTACCTCCGGGGAGGACCAACCGACGTGGCTCCACATGAGCGACGTCGCCGTCGTCTGCGATGGCGGCACCACCTGGCTCGATCCCCACCTCGGCCCCGGTCAGGTCGGCGCACAGAGCGATGCCGTCTGGGAGCTGGCGACCTATCGCGGCCAGGAGGCCTTCGCCGATCTCGACAAGTGCTACTGGAACCTCGCCTTCGGGCTCGACCTCGGACCCGAAGGCGCTGCCCGTGAGTGCCGGCTCATCGCCCACGGCACCGCCAGCCGCGCGCCGTTCGACGACTCGCGGCGATCCCCCGCGGGTTGGATCTACCCGTACATCGCCTTCGACGTCGCCCTGACCGACGCATCCGCGCGCTTCGTCTGCGCGCAGCACCCGCTCGACGAACCGGGCAGCGGCGTCTCCACCGGCTACACGCCGCCGAGCGGACGCGACTTCCCCTGGTCATGGCGCTGCGGCGCGCCTCCGCCGATCGGCGAGGGCCGGATCCTGTGCGGCGGCCAGTCCGGCTCCGAGCAGGGCAGCTTCGTGCACACGCCGGCCGGCGTCGTCTTCGGGCACGGCGAAGCGCTGTCACCGATCTATCAGCTGCCCTCCGGCCTGCGCCTCCAGAGCTGCTGCGGCAACCCCTGCCCCGGCTGTCAGTAGGACGAGACCAAGCCCATGGCCCTACTCCCGTCATCCTCCACGCGTCACGACCCGCCAGGGCGGCCACCCGGAACACGGCGCCGCATGCACCTGCACGCCGCCGTCGGTGCCCTCTTCCTCGCGCTCGTCGTCACGGCCGGCGCCGCGCGCGCCGACACCCTCTTCGGCTGGGTCGATGACGAGGACGACCTGCCCGTGCCCGACGCGATCGTCACCGCCTTCGCCGGGACGACGCCGGTCGCCTCGACGATCGCGCTCACCGACGGCTACTACGAGCTGAGCCTGCCCGCCGGCACCTACCTCGTCCGGGTGGAGCCGCCGATCACCGGCGGCTATCTCGTCGCCGAGATCCCCAACGTCTCGGTCTCCGGCGCGACCCGCCGCGACGTGTTGATGACCTCGCTCCGCTTCGTGCTCACGTGGTCGCTCTTGCGCTCCAACGGCGACGGGATGCCACAAGCCAGGGTGTGGATCCAAGGCCCCGGCATGCCGAGGACCTGGTTCGATCCCGATCCGGCGACCGGAGCGCTGCAGACGATCACCGTGCGCGCCGGCAGCCACCAGCTCGGCATCGAGCGCGACCAATCCCGCTCGCACGACGACGACGCCGCCCCCGCCACGCCCGCCGAGAGCACGCGGACCACCCTGACGATCACCGGCGCGACCCTCGACATCGACGAGGACACGCAGCTCGACCTGCGCGTGCCGCTGGTCGACCTCACGCTCGTCGTGCGCGACACGCGCGGCGTCGATCGACCGGGCAGCCTCGTCGCCCTCGCGACCAACACGAGCCAGCTCCTCGAGTGGGACGCCCCGACGCCGGTCCTCATCGGCGGGCTCTCGTTCACGCAGTTCCGGGGCGGCCTCCGCGTCGCCAACACCGGCGCCGACGGCCGCGCGCAGCTCGTCGTGCCCTCGAGCCGCGCCACCGCCTCGTTCGCGCTCAAGGGCGTGCCGCCCACCGCCGACAAGCTCGTGCCGACCATCGCTGCCGGCCTCGCGTGGACCACCGACACCACCCACGTCATCACCTGCGCCGACATGGTGCGCCTGTCCGGCCGCATCCAACGCGACCTCGGCGGCGTCATCACCCCGGTCGGCCTCAACGGGCGTGTCAACGTCACCGGCGTCGACGCGCACGGCAACTCGAACTCCCGGTCGCTCGACTGCGACGCCGCCGGGGAGTTCGGCGGCGACTTCTTCCCGACCCCGTCCGCGAACATCAGCGTCGCGCTCGTCAACCACATCCAGACCCGCGACGACGACGCCGACCCCGCCACGCCGCTCGAGGAGGTGCGCACGGGCTTCTCGCTGAGCGGCGGCACGATCGCGCTCGAGACCTCGACCGATCGCACCTTCACCGTGCCGCTGGTCACGCTCACCCTGCGCGTGACCGACCCGGGCGGCGCCGACGTCGCGCGCGCCTCCGTCGGCGGCACGAGCTACGCCGCCACCTCACCGCATAGCGCGGGCGGTGTCACCTTCTCGACGTTTTCGGGCTCACTCAACGTGACAAACACCGGCGCCGACGGCCTCGTCGCGCTCGACCTGCCCGCGACCGCTCCGACGACCGCGGTCTCTCTCACCGCATCGCCGCCCTTCGGCTCGGAGCTCTTCGCGCGCACGCACGCCGGGCTCACCTGGCCCGCCGACACGACCCACGTCCTGCCGCTCGGGGGTCGCGTCACCTTCGCCGGCTCGATCCTGCGCACGGACGGCACCCCGATCTTCGGCTCGCGCATCCGCATCGTCGGCCCGACCAACCTCGGCCTCCAGACCCCGGCCGCCGACGGCTCCTTCTCCTACCTGCTCGAGCCCGGCAGCTACACCATCACGCTGGAGAACTCGGTCGCCACCCAGAGCTACGACGAAGACACCGACCCAGGCACCGTGCCCGACGCCGAGCGGCGCCTCGACTACCTCGCCACCGCCGAGGGCGTGACGATCGACGCCGACACCAGCGCGCACTTCCGCCTGCCGCTGGCCGATGTGTGCTTCCGCATCGAGGACAGCGCCGCCGCGCCGCTGGCGAACGTCGCGATCACCCAGCCGCGCTACACCTCCGACACACCGCTCGTCACCGGCGGTCTCACCTTCACGACCTTCAAGGGCGGCTTCGCCGGCACCACCGGCAAGAGCGGCGGCGTCTGCTTTTCCGCTCCCGCGACGCAGAACACCGCCGCGGCCGATCGCACGCTCACGCTGAGCCGCGGTGGCTACCTCAATCGCGCGATCACCGACCAGGTCTTCGACGGCGACGGCGACCTCTTCGTCTACACCCTCGAGCGCCTGCCCGAGCTGCGAGGCACCGTGCTCTTGCCGACCGGCGCCGTCCCACCGACCGGGCTGCGCGTCGAGATCGACGGACAGTCGCGCGTCGCCAACGTCACCGCCAACGGCAGCTTCATCGTCGGCTCGATCCCGGTCGGCACCCACCGCGTGCGCATCAACAACCTCTCGCTGATCGTGCAGCCCGGCCCCGGCAACGCGCAGGCCAGCACCAACTTCTCCGTCGTGAGCAGCGAGTCCCTCGACTTCCAGCCCGACGACGTGCTCGTGCGCGACTTCGTCGTGCCTCTGGTGCCGCACACGGTGACCTTCCTCGACGGCTCCGGGGCGCCGCTGAGCGGGATCAATCACCGCATGGCGACCTCGCAGTACGCGGTCCCCGCCTTCACCACCGGCGGGCTCACCTTCTCGGGCACGGCCAACCACCACGAGGTCCGCACCGGACCCGGCCACAGCATGAGCTGGCTCGCGCCGCTCGCCGCCGCCGGCGCGAGCGTCACCCTGACCGCGACGCCGACCGGCTTCGCCTTCCGCTCGTCGGCCGTCACCTACCCGCCGAGCGGCGACTTCGTGATCGCGATCACCGATCCGGTGATCGACGCCGTCCTCGCCGAGCACTCCGGCGCACCGCTCGGGCTCGTCTCGACGAGCGACCTGCGCGTGCAGTGGGCGCTGTCCGACGAAGGTGGCGTGACCAGCGCCCCGATGTGGAGCACCTACGTCGACGCCGCCGGCCTGACCAGCGCGCGCATGCCCGCCGGCACCCTGCAGGCGACCGTCGACGCGCAGGCCCACTACACCACCGGCGAAGGTGGCGCCGCGCAGTACGCCCGCAGCCGCTTCGAGGTCAGCGCCCTGAGCCACCACCTCGTCGCGAGCGCCGACGTCTCGACCACCCTGCGCCTCAACACGCGCCGCCTGCTCGTCACCGTCCAGGATCGCTTCGGCACCCCCATCCAGGGCGTGAGCCTGAACACGAACCTCTATTCCGGCGAGAGCGCCACCCTCGACGGCGTCGCCTGGGGTGACCTGCGCGGCTCGGCCCAGGCGGCGCTCGGCCCGACCGGCGCCATCGAGCTCGTGCTGCCGCGCACCAAGCCGAGCCAGGTGCTCGGCATCACCCTGACGCCACCCCAGGGCACGGGCTTCGCCGCGCTCTTCCTGCAGACCGAGCTGCGCGAAGACGCCGGGATCACGGTCGTGCTCAACGAGCGCGTCGGCCCCGACGACCCGGACGTCGACGGCCTGCCCACCCCGACCGACAACTGCCCGACCGTCTACAACCCGCACCAGACCGACAGCGACGGCGACGGCGTCGGCGACGCGTGCGAGTGCCTCGAGGTCGACTGCGACGACGGCGATCCCTGCACCGCCGACGGCTGCCGCGAGACCGACGGCACCTGCCGCCACGACGCGCTGCCGCCGCCGTGCGGCGCCTGTGTCGGCGCGCCCGAGATCTGCGACGGCGAGGACAACGACTGCGACGGCGTCGTCGACAACCACTTCGACGTGCTCTGCGATCCCGGCCCCGTCTTCTACGCGCTGGTCGAAGACGACGAGGGCTTCACCGTCGGCACCATCCGCTGCTTCGCCGACGGCGCGTCGCTCGCCTGCGACACGCGCGCCGACGCCCCGGACGAGCTCGTCGTCTACCCCGCGCTGCTCTGCCCCGAGTGAACCCGCACCACCCTGCCCCAGGAGAGACGTCATGCCCTGCAACATCCACAAGTCGGTCGTCAGCGCCAACGTCGCGCTCCTCATCCTGGCGGCGTGCCAGGCAGGAGAGCCCGGCCACCCGGGCAAGAGCGGCGTCGAGATCCACGTCGCACCCCTGGTGCTTCCCGGGGTCGCCAGGGCCTGCTACGACCTCGCGATCGCGACCTTCGATGACGTCGTCTGGACCCGTGGTGATCCCCTGCGAACGCGTGCCGGTCGCAGTCAGCTCGATCGCGTCACCGTGGCGAGCGCCGACGGGGAGACGGTCTGCTCGGACGTCTTCGGCAACGCCTCGGGCGGTGACGTCACGTACGTCGGCCCATGTGACGCGTCGCCTGCTGCCGACACGCGTCCCGGAGCGGACCGACCGGGCGTGCAGAACGACGTCAGCATCTGGATCGACGGGCTCTACGACCCATCCGGGGTCGACCTCGGACAATGGCGCGATCCGTGCCCGGGAGGCTGCACGCTCTCGTTCTCCTGCGTCGAGAACCGCGACACGCTGGTCGAGCTCAACCTCACGATCATGCGCGAAGCCGACCAGGGCTTCTTCGACGTGGTGGTGGACTTCGACGACATCTTCTGCTCGGCCAAGCTCGACAACTGCGACGAGGACGACGACCCGATCGAGCTCCTCTACGGAGCCGGGGCGACGCGCGATTGGACGCTCAACTTCGGCTTCGCCTGTTCCGCCGGCACCGACGCGGTCAAGACCAACCTCCTCTACGGGCTCGTCACGATCGACTGCGGCAGCACCGGCGTCTTCCACCTCGACCCGATCGCCGAGGCCGGCAATGCCAAGGTCACCGTCGGGGACAACACGCTCCACTACGGGATCTACCGAGGCCTCGAGCTCCTCGACTGTGGCGGCGGTGCCGGCTCCTGCAAGAAAGCCTATTGGAACCTCGCCATCAGCATGACCGACCTCCTGAGCTTCGGCCAGAGCTGCACGCTCTCTTTCTCGGCCACCGCCAACGACGCCAACGATGGCTTCGCCGCCGGGTTGCCGACCGCCCCGGGGCTGGCCTACCCCTACCTCGACGTCTTCGCCACGCTCACGACTGCCGGCACACATCCGGCCCCGAGCACGGCGACCTGTCAGCGTCATCGCCTGGACGCCCTCGGCAGCGCCGTCACGACGACCTACAAGGGCGAGGTCGTCGGCGAGCCTCCGCCCGTCATGTGCTTCCAGTTCGACGGGCTGGCGAGCCCGACCGGCGCCGGTAGCGCCTGCGACACGACGCCATGTGTGTCATCGAACGTGCCGGCGAGCGGCAGCTTCCAGCTCGTGATCGACAGCGCGGTCTCGACGATCCTCTCGCTCCGTCACCCGGTCACGCTCGAGTCGACGGCGATGACGGCGAACGTCGACTTCGACGCAAACGACGACATGACCTCGCTCCAGGCCAAGTTGGACGCCGCTGCGGCGCATGGCTTCGCGCTCACGGTCGTCGCCGACACCGCGGAGGTACCCGACCCCGACTGCTTCTTCCCCGGCCTGTGCGATCCCGTGCTCGTGAGCGGGATCTTCACGATCGAGATCCAGACGCCGCCCGAGCTCATCGGCACCTCGGCGCTCGCGAGCACCTGGAATGGCCGGTTCTTCGTCGAGCACGGCGGTGGCAGCGCGCTGGCGATCGACGGCGGCCTCGGCTTCGGAGCGCTCGTCGCGCTGGGCGGCGGCGCGGCCACCGGCACGCCTGTGACGATCGACCACGTGGTCGGCATGCGGGTCGACGAGGACACGGGCGACCTCGTGCCCGGAGCGACCTTCGCGGGCGGCATGACACCGGCCGAGGACGTGATCCTCGCCGCCTTCTTCGACGACGCGCGCGTGCCTTCGAAGGTGCTGCACGTCACTGGCGCCAACACCCTCTGGTACGGTGTCTCCGACCCGCACCTCGCCATGCTCTGGCAGCACTCCGGCGGCAACCTGATGTACAGCGAGCTGCCCTCCCGGGTCCATGCCGCCGACTACAACGGCGTCATCGACTTGCCCGGCGCCGCCTCGGTCACCCACGATCTCACGGCCACCCTCGGCCTGTCGGCCTCCGATGGCTGGCGGATCCTCGGAAGCTTCCCCTTTCAGGGGCTACCCGAGGTCTCCAACAGCGTGATGCTGGTCAAGAAAAACCCCTGGGAAATCAAGACGATCAGCCGAATCACCGGTCAGCACAGCGACTACTTCGGCGCGAACCCGGGCCAGACCGCATGGGCCCAGGACGCCGTCGCGATCGAGCTGTCGCACATGTCGCTCTTCAAGCTCACGACCGGCGGCGAGGTCAACGTCGGCGCCTATCACCTGGGAGGTGCCGGCACCCGCATCAGCCCTGTCGACCATGTCATGACCCAGATCTCATCGAGCCGACGCATGCTCTTCAGCGGGCGCGGCTGCATGGTCGCGATCGGCTCCACCCACCCGAACAGTGTCTATGCCTTCCCCACCGTGGATGGGTTCGCCGGCGAGATGCAGCAGATCATCACGCTGCCGGAGCCGATCGACGCCGTCTTCGCGGGCGACTTCGAGACGACCGACGGCGGCGGCGAGCACTGCGCCGCGTTCGCGGTGACGGGCAACGGCACGGCGGCGGCGAAGATCCACCTCTTCACCTATCACCTGCACCCCGCCAACGTGCCATCCGCCGTGCAGACCTTCGCGCTCGCCGACCACTATGCGCTCGAGCCCGGCTCCAGCCCCTACCAGATCGATCGCATCGTGATGGCGCTCAACGCCAACCTCGGTGAGGGGCATCAGGTCTACGTCGTGCTCGCGTCGCACATCGAGGCGACCGGAGGCGTGGGCACGCTGCAGCTCGCTCCCGACGACCCTTCCAGCGTCCGAGCGATCGGCATGCTGGCGCTGACGTTCACGACGAGCGACGCCGTCGGCAACGACCCCAGCGCGCTGGCGCTGCGCAAGGAGCTCGGCAAGGCCATGGTCGGCTACGATGACGTCTTCGCGATGCGCATCGACGACTTCGGTTCGCATCTCCCGGCGTCGCCGCTCGGCGACGTCCAGAACACCATCTACTTCGTCGACTACGTCGCGGGCGGATCCCACGTCGACGCCTTGATGCTCGGGCCGATGCCGGCGCTCGTCGACGCCGACGTCGACGGCTGCGACGACCCCTGATCCGACGAGGCGGACCACCGGGCGCATGAACCTCCACATCGGGGTCGTGACAACGTCGCCGACGCACCCCGGACCATGCGCTCCCGACCAGATCTCAGGCGCTCCCGATTGCATCCCGTCCGCCCGGCCGGCATGCTCTCAGCGCATGTGCTCCGCCTCCAAGGCCGCGCTCCTCGCGCTCCTCCTCGCGTTCGCCCTCGCCTCGCCGCGCGCCGCGCGCGCCGAGCGCTTCGAGGACCTCGGCCCCGCGCTCGGCCTGCCGATCGGCGCGCTCGGCGCCACCGCCCCGCGCACCCTCGTCGCCGGCGTCACCGCGACCGACCTCGACGGCGACTCCGCCATCGACCTGGTCGTCACCGATCCCTACCGCGGCCTCACCGTCTACCTGCGCGATGGCGCCACCTTCCGCGCCGCCCCCGAGTGGACCGACGGCGCCGTCGGGATCGGCTACGGGCACACCCTCTTCGACATGGACGGCGACGGCGACCTCGATGTCTTCTACGCGCTCGACAGCGGCGACCGCCTCTTCGAAAACGTCGGCGACAAGCTCGTCCACGCCACCGCCGCGCGCCTGCCGAGCCTGCCCGGCTGGACCTTCACCGCGACCGCGGTCGACCTCGACGGCGACCGCGACCTCGACCTGCTGCTCGCCCGCTACATCGAGCGCACCGAGTTCCCGATGCACCTCTGCCACGACAACCTCGTGCTCGAAAACGACGGCACCGGACACTTCCGCGACGTCACCGCGCTCACCGGCCTCGCCGGCACCCGCGGGTGCTCGTTCGTCACGCTCGCCTTCGACCTCGACGACGACCTCGACCTCGACCTCGTCACCATCAACGACTTCACCCAGTTCACCGGCGCGACCGAGCTCTGGCTCGACGAAGGGCGCGACGACGCCACCGGGCTCCCGCTCTGGCGCGAGGTCGCGCGCGAGCGCGGGCTCGTCGCCCCGGTCTACGGCATGGGCATGGCGATCGCCGACCTCGATCAGAATGGGCGCCTCGACTTCTTCATCACCAACATCGGCGAGACCCTCCTCTTCGAGCTCGACCCCTCCGGCCGCTTCGTCGACGCCGGCCCCGCCCGCGGCCTCGACCTGCGCTTCGCCGCCGACCGCAACCTCGCCACGTGGACCGCGCGCGCCCTCGACCTCGACCGCGACGGCCGCCTCGACCTGCTCGTCGCCGCCGGCTCCCTGCCCGCCGCCGACTTCATCGGCAACGGCCCGGAGATGCAGTCGCCCTGGCTCAGGGCCGACGCCGCCGGCCGCCTCGTCGCCCAACCTCCCGGCGAGGCCTTCGCCGTGCCCCAATCCTCCATGCGCGACTTCGCCTTCGCCGACATCGACGGCGACGAGCGCCCCGAGATCATCGCCGTGCACATCCACGGCGGGATCTCGATCCTGCGCGACACCACGCTGCCTCCACCGCCGACCATCCTCGAGCTCGTGCCGAGCGCCACCGCGCCCGGCGCGGCCGGCGCCGTCGTCACCCTCGGTTGCGAGGGCGCCGCGCAGACGCGCCACGTGATCGCCGGCGGCGACTACGGCAACGCCGATCTCGGCCGGGTCGAAATCACCCTGCCGCCGCCCTGCGATCGCGCCGGCCTCACCCTGACGGGGCAGGTGCGCTGGCCCAGCGGCTACCTGCAGGCGCTCGCCGTCGATAGCGCGCGCTCGACGCGCGTCATGGAGCCCGCCTGGCTCGTCGCCTCCCCGACCGCGCTCACGATCGATCTCGGCGCGCACCTCGCGCCGCCCGAGACGGTGACGCCGGTGGGCCACGGGGTCGAGCTCGGCGCGCGCGAGACGCTGGGCGCGCACCACTGGCGCTGGCCGCTCACGCTCACCGCCGCGCAGGCACGGCTCACGCTGCTCGCCGACGACGAGCACCCCCTCGGCGCGCAGGTGCGCCTCGAGCGCCCGGACCCGGACCAGGAGGTCGAGCTCTGGATCGACCCGCCGACCCCGATCGTCGGCCGCCCGCTCTCGGTCTATCTGCGTCAGCCGACGCCCGACCCGCTCGCCTCGGTGCACATCGGCGATTCGGCGCCCGCGCCGTTGTCGCCGCTGAGCGACGACGTGCATCACGCGACGCTGACCCCCACCGTCACCGGCCCGGCCGAGCTCGTGCTCACGCGCAGCACCGGCGAGACCTCGTTCGCGCTCGAGGTCGCGGGCGCCGCGTCACCCACACGCTCCGAGCTCGTCGTGCGCGATCTGCACATCGACCACACCGAGACCTCCTTTCAGGTCGCGCGACTGCGCGTGCGCCCGGTCGACGCCAATGGTCGGGTCAGCACGCTGCCGCTCGAGGCGATCGGCCTGCTCGTCGACGGCCTGCCCGCGCGCGACGTCGGCCGCGCGAACGAGTCGACGATGATCGCGCTCAGCATCCCGCACGCCGTCCTGCACGACGGCGCCCGCCTCGAGGTCACCGTCGACGACGAGCCCTGGTTCGGTCCGCGCTACGTGGCGCACCTGGCCCCCCACCGCCCGCTCGCCTCGGTCGTCTCGGTCGAGCGTTCGCGCTGCGCCGTCTCCGAAGCGCGCCTCGTCGCCGACGGCCACGACCGCGGCAGCCTGCTCATCCAGCTCTTCGACGCCGAGGGTGTGCGCATGCGGACCTACGGGGTCCGCCCGGTGGTCGAGGCCCAGGGCGTCACCGTGCTGCGCATGGCGCTGGTCGAGAGCGCCGGCGGCTGGCTCGTACCAGTCCGCGCTGGCGAGGTCGCGGGCGTCGGCACCATCAGCTTGCGCCTGCCCGGCCAGATCGATCCGATCACCTGCACGGTGCCGCTCGTCGAGCGGGCGAGCCCGCGCCGAGCATTGAGCGGCGGCCTCCTCGTGACATCGCCCGGCGATCCGCACCTCGACCAGGCGGTGGTGATCCGCTTCGTGCCGCACGGGCCCGACGGGCGCGGCCTCGGCAGCGACGTGCGCTTCAGGCTCGTGGTCGAGGGGGCGGAGACCGAGCCGATCACCGCCGAGAGCGCGGACCTGTACAACGGCCTCGCGCGCTACGATCTGATCGTCACGCCCCGCCTCGAGGGCCCTCTCGTAGTCAGAGCGATCGCCGAGGACGAGCGCGTCGTTGCCGAGCGCACCTTCGCGGTCTTCCGCGACGACGGCGGTGAGCCCGGCCCGGAGGCCACCGCCGAGCCCACCCCCGAAGAGGTCGACGAGAGCGAGCCGACCGAAGAGGCCGAGCTCATCGAGATCGCCGAGCCGCCGGTCGAGGAGGTCGAGCTCGACGATGGCCCCGGCGAGGAGCTCGGCGCGGCCGAGCCCGAGCCGGTCGAGCCCATGCCCGAGCCGTTCGAGCCCGAGCCGGTCGAGCCCGAGCCGACCGAGGCGGAGTCCGTCGAGCTCGAGCCCGGCCCCGAGGCCGAAGAGCCCGAGCCCGAGCCCGAACCAGCGGCCGAGTCCCACGCGGCCGATGCGCTCGAAACCAGCGAGCCCGATCCGCGCGCGCCCGCGGACGACGGCTGCCGCGCCGCGCCCAATCCGCTCTGGGCCGCCCTGCTCGCGCTCCTCGTCGTGCTGGCCCGGCGCCACCGCGATCGCGCGTGAATCCTCCGAGCTGACGATCGTCATGTGCCTTCGCCTGGAGGTGCACGATGGCTTCCGCTCTCATCACACGCGCTCGCGGACTCGTCTTGGGGCTCTCGCTCGGCGCGCTGCTCGCGACGACCAGCACCGGCTGCAACCGCTACGGCTGGGAGCTCTTCCGTGGCGCGGTCGAGGTCGCCACCGTCGTCGCCGTGACCGCGATGGTGCTCTCGTGGCACGACCACCACCATCACCATCACCACTGCGGCCACCGCTACGTCGTCTACGAGTCGCGCCCGGTCTACCACTACGAGGGCCGCTGGGAGTACTACGACCCCCGCAGCGACACCTGGTACTACTACCCGGACGGCGTGCCGGGATATTGAACCGACGCCGCGACGCCCGCCGGTAGGTCAGCTCGGACGGACGCGAGCGGCGCGATGGTCGGCCAGCGCCAGGTCGGCGCGCGCTCCGCCGAGCCGCACGAGCGCCGCCTCGCCCCGCGCCTCGCCGCGCTCGAGCGCCTTCATCGCCAGGTCGACGGCCCAGGCGCGCTCGTCGCCCTGGACCGCGTCGAGCGCCGACGGATCGAACGGCTGCGTCGGATCGCGCACCGCGCGCACCAGCTTCAGCATGTCGGGGCTCAGCTCCTGCTCGCTCGCCACGATGCCGAGCGCGTCGTCGTCCGCGTTCGCCAGCCGCAGCGCGATGATCTCGCGCAGCCGCTCGAGCGAGGCGCGCCGCACCGACTCGAAGCGCGAGGTCAGCCCCAGGCGCAGTCGCCAGACCGGGCCGGTGGCGATGCGATCGTAGCGCTCGAGCCCGAGGTGCCCGAACAGGAGATCGATGGCGAGCGTTTGCGCCGCGGCGTCGGTCGCGCCGATCACCTCGGCCACCACCTCGAGCGCATCCGCCGAGCCGATCTCGAGGAGGCCGGGCACGGCGGCCTCGACGGCCAGCGGCACCCCGACGCGCGCCACGCCCGCCAGCACCGGCAGCGCGCGCGCGTCCTTCACCGCCTTCCACAGCGCACGCGCCGCGGCGGTGGCGACCAGCGACGGCCCGGAGAGCGCCCGATCGACCGCCGCGAAGGCGCGTGGGGTGCCCACCAACGCCAGCAGCTCGACCAGGCGCGGGTCGCTCGAGCCCTGCGCCAGCTCGGCGGCCGCCTCGTCGGCGAACTCGTCGCGCGCCGCCTGGTCCATCCCCGCGAACGCGCGATGATGCTCGTCGCCGCGCCCCAGGCCTTGCGTCTCGAGCGCGTCCCACAGCGGTTGGGTACTGAAGGCGCGCATGGTCATGGAGCTAACCTCCCTCGTTCACCCGCGGCAACGTCGCTCAGAGCGCGGCCTGGGCGCGCTGGCAGCCCGCCAGCACGTTGGCGTTGTGCGTGTCGATCACCGCGCCGGCTTCGGCGGCGCTGCCCTTGGCGCCCTGATCCTGGAGCGCGGACACCGGCACCGTGTCGGAGTAGTCGAAGATCCGCACGCCCTCCGCCTCGGCGGCCGTCTTGGCGCGCGCCTGGTCACCGCCCGCGGCGGCGGTGAGATCCTTGCGCCACTCGTTGTTGGCGTAGGGCTTCTCGTAGTCCCACTCGCCGCCGAAGCAGCCGACGGTGGTGAGCGGATGGAACTGGTACTGCGGCGGGATGCCGCTGGTCTGCCCGACCTCCTGGAGCGCGACCGACTCGACCTCGGCGAAGATGTCGCCCTTCTTGCGCTGGTAGACCTGGATCTTCTTGCCTTCCATGATCGTGCCGATCTGGCGCGCGTACACGTCCGAGATCGCCCGCCACAGCGTCTTGCACACGTTCCACTCGTTGAACACGATGCGCACGTTGTCGAAGAGCTTGCCGAGGTGGGTGCTCTCGAGCACCTGATGACCTTGCGCCTCGGCGTAGTTCTGCGACGGCTTGCCCGACCAGAGGGCGTAGGACTTGGAGGTGTCGAGCGGCTTGGCGGCGAGCAGCGCATCGGCCATGCGCTGGAATCCGGCGCGGGCCGGATCCGAGTCGACCCAGGCGAGCACCGCCGCGGAGTCGCCCTTGATCGCCTCGTAATGAGCGGTGTTGGTGTAGAGCTGGTCCATCGCGTTCTTCCAGCACGACAGCGCCAACGACGCCGGCAGACCGAAGCTCGTGACGTTGGCCTCGAAGGCCCAGTAGCCGGCCAGGGCCTGATACTCGGCGTCGGTGGTCGGCTTGGGCGGCACCGTCGGGGTGGTCGGCGGCGTGGTGGTGCGCTGCACCGAGCGCCGCTGCACGCCCTTGTCGCCTCCGCCGCCGGCCATCTGATCGAGGATCGGCTCGGCCGATTTGCCCTGCACCACCGCGTCCGCGACCGCGTCCGCGTGCTGCTCGTACGAGTCGCCGGACTTGCCGACGCCGCCCTGGAGCGAGACGCCGGCGCGCTGCTGGACGACGTGCGCGGCCTCGTGAGCCGCCGTGTGGAGGTCGGGAGCGTCACCGAAGGCGACGTGGTCGCCGCTGGCGTAGGCCGACGCACCCATGGCGCTGCTGGCCTCCTTGGCGGCGCCGCCGGTGTGCGCCTGGATGCTGCCGACGTCGTGGCGGCCGAAGCTCTGCTGGATCTGCGAGCCGAACGGCAAGGACCCGCCGCCGCTGGCGACGCCGTGCGCCGCCGCGGCGTGCACCGCATCGGTGTCCTCGGCGCCGCCCTTGCGCTGTACCGGGCGCGGACCGGGGGCGAGCATGGCCATCTGCACGTCGTGGCCGTGGCCCGCGAGGGTGCGCTTGAGCTGAACCCCGCGCGACGTCGAGCCGCTCGTGCCCGGCGCCGAGCTCGGCGCGGACGTCGTGGTTTCAGACGTGGTCGGAGACGGCGGTTGTGACGCGACGTTGGACATGACGACCTCGGTGACCGACCAGGGGCGATTCGACCACACATCCGCCCGCCAACGCAAGCGCTCGCTTTCGAGGCCGTACCCGGAGGAGGGGGCGAGCGAACCGACTCAGGGCTTCTTCAGCGCGCGCGCGACGACCTTCCAGCGTGGGTCGCGCCTCAGGCGCGCGAGCTCGGGCTCGACGAGCGCTCGCTCGAGGAGCGCGACCGCGACCTCACGCTCGCGCGCACCGATGAGCGCGTCGAGGTGCGCGAAGGCGGCGGTGTGATCCCGGGCGAAGGCGGCCTCGCGCGCGGCCTCGTCGCGCGCGTCGAGCTGCTCGGGCGCGAGCGCGAGCGCCTCCTCGAAGAAGGCACGCGCCGCTTTGCGGTCCTTGGCGGCGCGCGCGGAGTAGCCGCGCACGATCGCGATCTCGGCCTCCTGGCGCGCTTGATCTCCGGGGCTCTCGACGGGCGCAGGTGCGGGCGGCGCCGGCGGAGCCTCGCTCGCCGGGTCGCGCGGCGGGGTCGCCGGGTCGACGCGCGGCGACGCAGGGCGCGGCGCGCTCCCTCGGAAGATCCCGGCGCCGTCGAGCGCGACCGTCGTCGCCGCGGTCGCGATCAGGGCGCCGAAGGCCACGAGCTGCACGCGCCGGCGCCGCGCGGTCGGCGACAGCGCCGGGCGAGTCGCGCGCGGCGGTGCGACGCGTGGGCTCTTCCTGGCGCGCGCTGCGCGTGGGGGCCGCGACGACGGGGTCGGAGCGGCGAGCGCCGCCGGCGTATCGCGATCGCAATGGACCCGGAAGCCGACATCCCCTTCGCGGGCCTCGGCGGTCGCGCGCGTCGCGCCCGATGGCGCCGCGATGCGGCGGAGCCCGGGGCCGAGGCGCTCGCTCGGTGCCTCGTCCGCGCCACCCCAGAGCCACTCGCGCAGGTCGCCGAGGGCTTCGGGCGGCGCGTCGGGAAGACGCCAGCCGGTGCGCGGCGCGTCCGTGCGCAGCCAGCGCGTGTGGCTGCGACCGATCTTGTAGGCGAGCGGCCGCGACTCCCGCACGGACAGCGCGTTGCAGAACGCGATCGCCTCGTGCCAGGACACGTCGGTGACCGGCTCGTGCGCCGGCCCCGCGCTCGGGACCCAGCCCATCACCGACTCGAAGACCACGCGGCTCACGGGCCCGCTGACGAGACCTTCGCCGTGCGCGACGGGACGGAAGCCGACCCGCTCGAGCCACGCGCGACCGCCGACGCGCGCGCGATCGCGACAGCTCATGCACAGGACGTGTGCGCGACCGAGCATCGCACCGCTGACGATCGTGCTCGCGCAGGTCGCGCACGTGCGCCGCTGCGCACCCGGTTCACCGCCCTGCCGCGCGAGCCAGTCGATGACCTCGACCCCGAGCGCCTCGACGGTGCTCGCCTCGAAGACGAGCTCGGCCTCGAGCTCGTGCGCCGCGAGCGCATCCCAGTCCGCGTCGTCGAGGCGCACCGGCACGTCGTCGAGCCCCGGCAGGCGCTGCGGGATCGGCGCGTCGATCCCGGCCAGCGGGTCCTCGAGCCGGGCGGCGTCCGCGAGCTCGGCCTGGTCGAGCAGGCGGTCGACCGCGTCCGGCACCGCGAAGAGGCCGGCCTCGAGCCCCTCCAGGTCCTTGACCAGCCCGCGCAGGCTCTCCTCGATCCCGGCGCAGAGCGCGTCCGGCGCGCTCAGCCACTCGGCGAAGTCGCGATCGGCGCGCAGCTCGCGATCGAGGTGCCAGGCGTGCTCGTCGTGCACGAGCAGCGTGCGCCGACCCGCGAGCTGGGCTTCGCGCTCGACCAGCGTCTGCGCGGTGTGCCGGACGAAGCCGCGATAGCGCGCCAGGCGCGTGAGCATCAGGTGGGCCGCCCTGGCGACCGCCTGGATGCGCGCGCGGAAGAGCGCGAGGTCACGCTCGAGCTGGGACTCCACGCGCGACGCGAGGTGGGCGGCGCGCTCGGCCACGCGGCGGCGCTCGGCGGCGCGCGCGAGCAGGCCGTCGACCTTGGCGCGCGCGCGCTCGGCCACGTGCTGCGTCGCACGCGCCAGGGCATCGTCGTAGATCGCGACGTGGTCGAGCGCGAGGAAGACGATCTGCTCGTGCGCGGAGAGCACGCGATGTGCCCGCGAAAAACCGATCTGCGTGCGCGTCGCCGGCGAGCGCAGCGGGCGCAGCAGCGGATCGACGAGCGCCTCGAACCAGGTCGCGCCGAGCCGGCGGCGGGCCCGCGCGGCGCGCTCGAGCGGGCGGTCGAGGGCGAGCACCGGCAGCGTGAAGCGCTGGCCGAGGACCTCGAAGACGCGCTCCCTGCGACGCCACCACCACATGCGGCGACCATACCCGATCCGGGCGCTCCGGCACATGCGCCGAGCGTGTGTCCGGGCCCCTCGTCGGCCGGCGATCCGAGACCCGGGGCAACTTGGCGTCGGACGTGAGTCGCGCTAATCTCTGTCAGGTTTATCCAGCATCTCCCTCTACACGTTCGCTTGCCCTCCCGGACGAACCGACATGCCGTCTCCCCTCCGCATCGCACTGCTCATCTCGCTCCTCCCACTGACGGCGTGCGGCATGCTCTTCAACGAGGAGCAGCGGGTGGTCACGATCGATTCGAGCCCGCCCGGCGCCTGGGTCGAGCTCGACGGGCAGCGCGTGGGACGAACGCCGGTCCAGGTCACGGTGCCGACCGACCACGCGACGAGCGTGCTGGTGGACCTGCCGGGCCATGCCTCACAGGTCTGCACCATCGAGCCGTCGATCGAGCCGCTGTGGGTGATCCTCGACATCTGGTTCCTCCTGCCGCTCGTCGTCGATGCGGTCACCGGCCGCTGGAACGACGTGCCCAGCCACTGCATCGCCAGCTTTGGTCGTCAGGGGGCGCCGCGACCGCCGCCTCCCGACGACGACGAGCCGGCGCCCCGACCCAAGCCCAAGGTCGAAAAGCCCAAGGACGAAAAGCCCAAGGACGAAAAGCCCAAGCCCTTCCCGTTCCCGAAGCCCTCGAACTGAGAGTTGCCATGAAGTTGCGTTCGAAGTCCCTCGTGCTCTCCCTCGCGCTCGCGCTCACGCTGCCGCTGTCCGCTTGCGGCAAGGTCGATCCGGCGCTGGTCGGCGGTCAGGCCGACGCCCAGGCCACCACGCCCGCGCAGCCCGTCGTCTCCCCGCCGACGACGCCCGCCGAGCCCGGCGAGGCCGACGCCAAGCAAGCCGCGCCGGACCCGAAGGCCGGAGCCGACGCCGTGGCGCGCCCCGATCTCGCCGCCGGCGTCACCGCGCTCGCCGCGCGCGCCCGCATCTCCCAGCGGCGCGAGGTCGTCGTCGACTGCGTCTGGTTCCGCGGCGAGGGCGCGACCTCCGAGGGCGGCACCTCGCCGGTGACGGTGCGCATCGAGCCGAACAGCAAGGCCGAGGCCTCGGTCGGCGTCATCGAGGAGTACGCCGGCGGCGCCGGCGAGATGTGGCGCTCGTCGTCGTGGATGGCGGCGCTCATCGCCTCGGAGAGCGCCGGCTACCTGCTGACCGATCACGAGTTCCTCGTGCGCACCGGCGGGCACATCGACGGCCCGTCCGCCGGCATGCTGATCACCGCGGCCATGCTCGCCATCCTGACCGACACCCCGGTGCGCGCCGATACGACGATGTCGGGCACCGTCAACCCCGACGGCTCGGCGGGCCCCGTCGGCGGCCTGCCGCAGAAGATGGAGGGGGCCAAGGCCAAGGGCAAGACGCGCTTCGGCTACCCGATCGGCACGCGCAACACGATGAACGCCAAGACCGGGCAGATGGTCGACCTCGAGGCCTTCGGCCGCGATCTGGGCATGGAGGTCCAGGAGATCGACGACATCCGCGAGGCCTACCAGTTCCTGACCGGCAAGGAGCTGCCGGCGCTCACGCTCGCGTCCGAGTCCGACATGGGCCTCGACCCCGACCTGCGCCAGCGGGTCAAGGCCAAGCTCCTGACCTGGCAGGCCGACCTCGACGGGCGCCTGCCCGGCCTCGACCAGCGCATCCAGAAGATGAGCCCCGAGGTCAAGGGCTACGCGCTGCCGATCTTCGCCCAGCTCAACAAGTACCTCAACGAAGCGCGCAACTTCGAGAAGAGCGGCCTCGAGGTCGCGGCCTACAACCGCACGCTGCTGGTGGCGATGCTCTTCCGCATGTGCATGGAAACGGTCGACGTTCTCGAAGCGATGCAGCGCGGCGACTTCGCCAAGGTCGAAGAGCGCATCCAGGCGCTCGCCGCGGTCGAGGGCAAGACCAAGGCGCTCGAGATGGAGCTCGGAGTCAACGTGCGCAAGAAGACGCTCGGCGGCACGGTCAACAGCGTCTCCGCCTTCGCCTTCTTCAACCTCACGCGCACCTTCATGGACCTCGGCAAGTACCACTACAACCGCGCGCACGAGATCCTCGGTCTCATTCGCGCCAACAAGATCCCCGCCAGCGAAGACGCGATCAACATGATGGTCGCCGATCTGCTCAAGCCGGTCGGCTACTTCGCCGCCGCCGACGCGATCCTGCAGGCCGGCCGCGAGTCGATGGACTTCGCCCCCGAGGAGGGCGCCAGCCTCGAGCTCGACCCGACCAAGCTGATGAAGCTCGCCAAGGCCTACGGCTCGGCCGCCTCGGCCGGCATCGCCTACTTCGAGTCGACGATCATCCAGGCGACCGCCAAGTCGGTCGGCGCCTCGGTCGAGCAGGTGCAGGGCCACTTCCAGCAGCAGGACGGCAACTACCTGCTCGCGCCGCTGCTGGCGGGGGTCGCCGGCCACGCCGAGCACATCACCGGCGGCGAGAAGCCGGAGACCGCGATGATCCGCCTGAGCGCCGGTGTCGTCGCCTTCATCCAGAGCGCCGGCCTCATCAACAAGTACTACTCGCTCGGCTACGAGCAGCAGCAGGACGGGACCGCCGTGCTCACCCAGCGCCGCGCGCTCTCCTCGCAGCTCGACCTCGCCAAGCGCGCCGCGCTCGCCGCCGCCGGCGAGGCCAAGAAGCTGCTCGGCTTCATCCCGGCGACCGCGCGCATGAGCTTCGAGAACGCGACGGCGATGCGCGAAGGCAGCGACGACGACAAGCTCGAGGCGCTCAACGAGTACTGGCTCTCGGCGTTCTGGTCGCGCATGGTCGTGACGCTCGCCCGTTCCTGACGACGCCGCGCGGCCATGTCCTGCGCCCGGCTTGCAGGGACGAAAATCAGGAATGCAGGAAGCGAGGAGAGCAGGAAGCAGGGCTCCTGCCTTCCTCGCTTCCTGGGTTCCTCAGCTGCCTTCCCCTCGTCGCCGACGTCCTCTCACCGCGCGACGCTGACCGGCACCTGCAAGGTCTCGCTCAGGTCGAGCGCACGCCGCGCCCAGTCGCGATCGGTGAAGCGGTGGCTCGCGGTGATCGTGACCTCGATCACCCCGGCGCGCTCGATCGCTTCGAGGTCGAGCTGCGTGTCGTCGAAGACGACGACCTTGCGCCGGCCCGCGTAGGTCATCTCGAAGCTCGCCTCGGCGACGGGCACCTTCACGCCGAAGCGCGGCACGATCACCTGCTTGTCGACCCCGCCTTCGACGGCTCGGAACTCCCAGCCGATCTCGATCGTGCCCTTGTCGGTGATCACCGCGCGCGCGTCGGCGACCGCCAGCGAATCGGGGAAGGCGGCGAGCTCGACGACGTCGATGACGCCGTTGCGATCGATGTCGGCGAAACCCATCTCGCCCCACGCCACCTTGTCGCCGGGGTGCGGCGGGCCGCTGAGCTGGTTGCCCATGAGATCGGCCGGATAGAGTAGCGTGCCGCCGAGATCGAGGTACAGATCGGTCGCGCCGAAGGCGTGCGCCAGCTCGTGCGCCAGGAGGTAGGCGTTGTACGGGGAGAAGACCGCGATCTGGCCGTCGCCCTGGTAGACGCCGCCATAGCCCATCAGCTCGACGGTCGAGCTCGCGACGATCACCTTGTCGTAGGCGCCGTCGAAGAGCGCACACCCTCGCGCCTCGAGCCAGGCGTCGAGCTCGCGCGAATAGTCCGACCACCAGTTGGGGCCGGTCAGGAAGTCGCTGGTCGCGACGCCGCCGGTGACGACCCACTTGAAGTCGAGCGCGTCGCGCCCAAGGCGTCGCCGCGCCAGATCGTCGTACCAGCTCTCGACGGTGGCGAAGTCGATCTCGTGCTTGGCCTCTTCGTATTGGTCGGCGCACGGATCGGTGAAGTGCGGGTGCGAATCGACGAGCACCAGGCGCACGATCTGGTGGCCGATCGGCGCAGCGTCGGCCGAGGCGAGCGCGGGCACGCCGAAGACACACTTGCCGTCGACGCACGCGCCGCCGCCCAGACAGTCGCTATCGTCGCAACAGAGCGCGCCCGGGAAGAAGACCTCGTCGCAGCAGCGCGCCGAGACGTAGTACGTGCGCGACTCGTGGCAGCCCTCGCCGCCACACCAGCTCTCGGGGAAGTAGTCGGCGCCGCAGGCGATCGGCTCGGTCTCGGCGAAGCGCACGACGGCGCGCGGCTCGAAGGCCTGCTCGTCGAAGATGAAGGTCGCGATGATGTCGCCGCCGACCGAGAAGACGTTGGCCTTTTCGGCCGTGACCTTCGCCGTCAGGAGGACGCTCTGCCCGGTCTCGAGCGAGATCACCTCGAGCCCCTCCCACGAGACCTCGCTGAACGAGAAGACATCCGGCGTCTTCCAGCGAAACGGGATCGTAAGCGCCTCTTCGCCGTCGTTGTCCACGCGGATCACCAGGTCGTGCGTCTCGCCGACGCGCGTGTCTTGCGGCCAGCTCACCGGTGTCACGGTGAAAGCGCCGAAGTCGACCGCCTCGGTCGGGATCACGCGCGAGGGCAGCGCGTGACACACACCGTGCTCGACCGCCCCGGCACAGCGCAGGGTGTCGTCGGTCGAGCGGCAGGTGCCGGGGCAGATCCCCGCCTCGTCCGGCCACTCGTCGCAGGCCTCGAAGTCGTCGCAGGCGCGCGGCTCCGGTTCGACCTCGCCGTCGTCGGCGTCGACCTCACCGGCGTCGACCTCGGCGCCGCCGTCCGCGTCGACCGCGCCGTCATCCGGCACGTCGGCCTCGACCTCTTGCGGGCCTCCATCGGCGTCCTCGTCGACCTCGACCACGGCTTCCGCGGGCTCGGTGGCGTCGTGCTCGCCGCCGTCGAGCTCACCGTCGACCTCGCCGTCGACCTCGCCCACCTCGAGCTCGGAACGTGACGCCGGCTCGTCGTCGCAGGCGAGCGCGCCGCCGATCGCTACCATCAAGCCCAGCACCTTCATCGCATCGAAGCTCATACCCCTCCACGCGCAGCGCGGGAACGCATGCCTACGTCGCGCTTTGGAGTCAACCGGTGACGTGGCGTCCAGCCTCTGCTATCCGATCGATCCCCGCGCGCCCCCATGGCCTCACGTCGAGGAGGATGATGCCGCCGATCTTCCCGTTCCCCGTCGAGCGCCACGCCCTCGACAACGGCCTCTCGATCCTGTTCGTGCCGATGGCCTCCGACGGGCTCGTCAGCTACTGGACCCTCGTGCGCACCGGCAGCCGCGACGAGGTCGAGCCCGGCGTGACCGGCTTCGCGCACTTCTTCGAGCACATGATGTTCCGCGGCTCCGAGCGCACCCCCGCCGAGGTCTACGACGCGACCGTCAAGCGCATCGGCGCCGACGCCAACGCCTACACGACCGACGACTACACCGCCTTTCACCTCGCGCTCGCCGCCGAGGACCTGCCGACGGTGATCGCCATCGAGGCCGATCGCTTCCAGCACCTCGCCTACGACGAGGTCGCCTTCAAGACCGAGGCCGGCGCCGTCTACGGCGAGTACCGCAAGGGCCGCACCGATCCCTGGGAGGTCCTGATCGAGCACCTGCAGGACACGGCCTTCAGCGCGCACACGTACAAGCACACGACCATGGGCTTCGAGGCGGACATCGCGCGCATGCCCGAGCTCTACGCCTACTCGCGGTCCTTCTTCGCGCGCTTCTATCGCCCCGACAACTGCGTCATCGTCGTCGTCGGCGACTTCGATCACGCCGCGACGCGCGCCGCCATCGCCAGCCACTACGGGTCCTGGCGCCCCGGCTACCAGCCGCCCGCCGTGCCGATCGAACCGCCGCAGACCGCCACGCGCCGCGTCGACGTCGCGTTCTCCGGCCAGACCCTGCCGATCCTGGCGATCATGTGGAAGGGTGAGCGCTTCCTGCCCGACGATCCGAGCGCCGTCGCGGCCAAGCTCATCGGCGAGCTCGCCTTCGGCGAGACGAGCCCGCTGCATCGCAAGCTCGTGCTCGAGGAGCAGCGCCTGGAGCTGCTCTCGGCCAGCTTCGACTCGCAACGCGACCCGGGCCTGTGGGGGGCCTTCGCCATGGTGCGCGACCCGGACGACGCCGCGCGCGTCGAGGCGGAGATCGTCGCCGCCGTCGAGAGCCTGGGACAGGACGGCGTCTCGCCGGAGCGCCTGGCCGAGGTGCGCTCGCGCCTGAAGTACGGCTTCCTCTCCAGCCTGCAGAGCCCGAACGACGTCGCCTCCGCGGCCTCGCGCGTCGTCGCGCTGACCGGCGGGCTCGACGCCATCGATCGCTTCTATGACACGCTCGACGCCGTCACCGTCGCCGACCTGCGCCGCGCCATCTCCACCTGGTTTCGCCGCGAGACGATGACCGTCGCGCGGCTGCACACCCGCGGCCACCCCCTGCCCGAGCCTCCCGCCGCGCCGGTGCCCGCGCTCCCCGCGCCGCTCGGCGAGCCGCCGCTCGTCATGCGCGTGCCCGACGAGCCCAACGTCTTCGTGCAGGTCTGGGTCGAGGCCGGCTCGATGAACGACCCGGTCGGCCAGGAGGGCCTCGCGCTCCTGACCGCGACCCTGCTCGTCGAAGGCGGCACCGAGCGCCTGCCCTACGATCGGATCCTGCAGACGCTCTACCCGCTGGCGGCCTCCTATGGTGCGTCCGTCGACCGGGAGATGACCGTCGTCTCCGGCCAGTGCCACCGCGACCACGCCGAGCGCTTCGGCGGTCTCTTCATCGACGCGCTGACGCGCCCGCGCTTCGACGCCGGCGACTTCGAGCGCGTGCGCGCGAGCCTGGTCACGAGCCTCGAGACCACGCTGCGCTACTCCTCGGACGAAGAGCTCGGCAAGGCCGCCCTCTACGCCGCGGTCTTCACGGGCACGCGTTATGCGCACTCCGAGCAGGGCCTCGTCGGCGCGCTCAAGCGCCTCACCGTCGACGACGTGCGCCGCTTCTGGCGCACGCACTACACGCGCGACAACCTCGTGCTCGCCGTCGGCGGCGGCGCCGATCCCGCCCTGCCCACGCTGCTCGCGAGCGGGCTCGGCCACCTGCCGGCGGGCCGACCCGCGCCGGTCATCGTCGCACCGGAGCCGCTCCGCGACCGCCGGGTGACGATCGTGCAGAAGGCCGGCGAAGCGACGGCGATCTCCTTCGGCTTCCCCATCGACCTCGTGCGCGGCTCGCGCGAGTTCTACGCCCTCTGGCTCGCGACCTCGTGGCTCGGCGAGCACCGCAACTCCGCGAGCCACCTCTTCCAGGTGATCCGCGAGGCCCGCGGCCTGAGCTACGGCGCCTACGCCTACATCGAGGCCTTCCCCGAGGGCGGCGCGCGTATCATGCCGCCGACCGGCGTCGGCCGCCGCCACCAGATCTTCGAGGTGTGGATCCGCCCCGTGCCCGAGAACGCCGCCTGCTTCGCGCTGCGCGCCGCGTTGCGCGCGGTCGAGCGCCTCGCCGCCGACGGGCTCTGCCAGCGCCGCTTCGAGGACACGCGCACCTTCCTCGGGAAGTACCTGCGCCACCACGCCGACACGACCAGCCGGCGCCTCGCCTTCGCACTCGACGATCGCTTCTACGGGATCGCGCCCGACGGCCACCTCGCGCGCGCGCGCCGCCTGCTCGCCGAGCTGACCCTCGACGAGGTCAACGCCGCCATCGCCCGCCACCTCCGCCCCGACGGCCTGCACGTCGCGCTCGTCACCGAGCACGCCGACGCCCTCGCCGCGGCGCTGGCGAGCGACCTTCCGACGCCGATCGCCTACCCGGCGGGCGTCGTCAAGTCGGCCGAGCACCTGGCCGAAGACGCCGCCATCGCGAGCCATCCGCTGCGCCTGCGCGCCGACGCGATCACCATCACGCCGGTCTCCGAGCTCTTCGCCTGATCAGCCGCCGATCAGCTTGCCGGCGCCGATCGTGAGCGCCGCCAGCGAGTCGCCGGCGATGATGCCGCCGCCGACCAGCGAGTTCGTGCTCATGTCCTCGGGCACGGCCGCGTCGCCGTTGCCGTCGCCGTTGCTCTTCTGAGCGTCCTTGCGCATCGTGTCCGAGTACGACGCGAAGAGGCCGCCGAGGCCGAACCACAAGCAGGTCATGAAGTCGACGAAGCCGCCGAAGGAGGCCGCGTACGGCGAGGGCAGGACGAAGACGTCGAGCGCGAAGTCGGTGGCGAAGCCGCGCGTGCCGCTCTCCTTGTAGCGCTGGTAGCGCTTGTTGCGCTTGATGATCTTGCGCAGGAGCTCGATGACGAGGCCGATGCTGATGCCGAGGATCAAGGCCTCGCTCGAGACGGACTTCTTGCGCTCGCGCTTCTTGTCGGCGAGGTCGCGGGCATAGGCCTTCTTCGCCGCCTGGCTGGCGGACTCCGAGGCGATCTCCGGCGGCACCAGCGACGAGAGCTCGCGCTGCAGCGGCAGGAGCAGCGGCAGCGACGGCGCGATCGGCGCGTTGACCGCCTGCGCGTTCTTGACGGCGCGATCGTAGAGGTTCTGCTGCTGCTGGGTCATCGCGTCGCCGACGGTCTCGGGCTCGGGCCGGCCGATGAAGTCGTCGAGCGCGCCCGCGAACTTGTAGGTCATCGCCGACTGCCAGCGCTTCATGTCGGTCTCGGCGGCGGCGCGCTCGCTCTCGGGCAGGGACTCGAGGTAGGCCTGCTTGTTGGTCTGGTCGACGAGCAGGATCGGGTCGCTGCTCATGAAGAGGGACGCCATGCCGATCGAGAGCACCGCGCCCATCGTCACGCCGATCACCTGGTAGCGGAACTGCAGCACGCGGTTGGTCGACAGGCGCCAGCCGGTCGAGCGGTCCTGCTGCATGTCGCCGCCGATCGAGACCGAGATGAGCAGGATCGACGCGCAGACGAGGCCGGCCGTGGCGCTGACGAGGCCGAAGGCGGCGAGCAGGAAGACCGTCAAGACGAAGGCCGACGATATCGGGTTCGAGTCGGAGATCCCGAGCGAGATCCCGTTGATCAGCATGAAGACGAAGACGAGGCCGATCGCGAGGAGCACGAAGAGCGCCTCCTGGTGGAAGACCTCGGTCGCGACGAAGAAGACGCCCGCGCCCCAGAAGAGCACCCACGCGACGAGGCGCCCCATGTGCACGCGCTTCCAGTCCTCCTGCGGGGCGGCCTCGGCCTGCTTCTGGCGGAGCTTCTTGAAGAACTCGCCGAAGACCAGCGAGATGTCGACGATGGCGGCGCCGAGGATGGTGCCGAGCGCGATGATGAAGCCGATCTTGCGGAAGGGATCGCCGTCGGAGATCCAGCCGGACTCGACCAGGGTCGGCACCATCTGGTCGCCGATCATGCCGACGATGATCGCCGGGAAGGCGATGCGCACGCCGACGATCATGCCGGCGCCGAAGGTGACCATCGAGACGCCGGCGTTCTTCGGCGCCTCGAGCTCGGAGCTGGCGACGCCGCCGACGAAGCCGATGCCGGCGCCGGATGCGAGCTTGCCGATGCTGCGCTTGAGCAGGTTCTTGTCGGTGAGCGCGCGCAGGATGTTGGCGACCGCCAGGCCCGACGGGTAGGTCAGGCGCATCTTGTCGACGAGCAGCGGCGTGTAGAGCATGCCGACGCCGACGCCGAACATGCCGATGCACAGGTAGTAGAGGATCAGCTTCCAGGCCTCGGGGACCTCGAAGCCGAGCCAGTGCATCGCCTGGATGAGCACGCCCATGCCGGCCATCGAGGCGACCGACGCCGCCAGGGTCTGCATGTAGTTGGCGCCGTGCTTGCCCTCGGCCCCGTAGCCGTAGGTCACGGCCGAGCCGAGAATCCCCGCCAGCACCTGCCCGCCGACGAAGAAGCCGAGCGAGAAGTTCATGTAGGTCGCGGTCACGCCCCCGAGCGGCCCGAGGATCAGGATGGCGATCGCCCCGAGCATGAGGTGGAACTTCCACGACCCCATCGGGGGCAACCACTTGAAGCGCTGCTCGACGAGCGACGAAGGCATGTCCGGCATGACCACTCCCTCAGGCGACGGCCTGCGAAGGCACGAGTCCTATCAGAAGCGTACCGGTGGTCAATCCGAACCGAAGCGGATGCGCTTGCGCCCGACGCACTCGTCCCATTCCGGGCCGTAGCCGACGTAGGAGATGCACCACTTGTTGCCGTCCTTGCCCTTGACGGTGGCGTCGTACCAGCGGCCGTTCCACTCGACCTTGACCCGCTCGGCGGCGGGCTCGCCGCCCTCTGCGACGACGCGCGCGGCGGTGATCCACTCGTCCCAGCGCGCGTCCCAGCCGGGGTAGGTGATGTACATGAAGCCATCGTCGACGCGCAGGACCTTGGCGTCGTACACATTCGGCCCCCAGCGCACGCGCAGCAGGCTGCCGACCGGCCAGGTGCGGAGCGTGAGCGGCTCCGCCTGGGCGCGGTCGATCCACGTCTGGGTGCGGGTCGCGTAGTCGAAGAGCTCGATGAAGAGGCGCGGCGCGGCCTTGTGGCGGGGGTCGGAGCCGCCGATGATGCGCGCGACCCTGGGCTTGCCGTCGTGCGACACCGTGACCCAGTCGCGGCGCTCGTAGTCGCCGTGGCCGGGGTCGAGGCGCTCCTTCTCGGGGATCGCGCGCGCGACGGTGAGCGTCTCGGGCAGGTCGTGCGCGGCGAAGCCCGAGCGCTGGGCCTCGCGATAGCGCATGCCTTCTTCGACCTCGGCGGCGAGCTCGCCGAGCGTGAGCGTGCCGCTGTCGTCACGGTCGAGGAGGGCGCGACCGGCGAGAGCGTCGATGAGCGTCTGCGTATAGGTCCAGTTGCTCGTCGAGAGGTTGGCGGCCTCGGCCGAGGTGAGCGCCAGCGCCTGGAGCCCGCGGCGCGAGAGCTCGGCGGCGACGGCGATGAGCCCGCCCGAGTAGCAGCAGTCGGCGAGCAGGATCACGCGGCGCCCCCTGAAGCCCGAGAGCAGCTTGGGAAGTCGGGCGAGGTGGAGCCCGGTGCGGTCGAGCTGGCCGACGCGGATCTCCGAGCTGGCGAAGACGATGCGGCCCTCGTCGTCCTTGAGCCCGTGGCCGGCGTAGTAGAAGAGCAGCGTGGATCCGGCCGGGGCGCGCGCGACGGCTTGCGTGAGCGCGGCCTCGATGGCGCTCGCGCTGGCGGCCTCGTCGAGCAGCAGCGTGCGCTGCGCGGCCGGCACACCGAGCGCGGCGAGCTTATCGAAGAGCTCTTGATCCTTACGCTTTTCCTTCGAGAACGGCGAGAGCCCGCGGTCCTTCCATTCGAGCACGCCGGTGACGACCGCGAAGGTCGACTTCGCGTCGAAGAGCGCCTCGGCGCGCGCGTGGCTCGTGAACGCGGCGAGGACGAGGAGCGGGACGAGGGTGCGCGCGAGCATGGGGCCTCCGGGGGCGGTCAGGGGCGGCGCGTGTCGGGCGTGACGCGCGACTCCGGCACGCAGTCGTCCTCGACCAGCGGCGAGCCAGGGTAGCGCACGCAGACCTTGCCGCGGAAGCGGCCCTTGACGAGCGCCTCGTAGAGCGCGCCGCCGGCCTCGACCAGGACGCGCTGCACGGCCTCCTCGGAGGGATCGAGGTGGCCGAGGAGCTGGTCCTGGGTGACGAACTCGTCGGCGGGCAGCGTGGGGTCGTGGGGCTCGGGCGCGCCGGGGGCCGGCCCCTCGAAGGAGACGAGGTGCAGGCCGTCCTCGACGCGCACGACCGTGGCCGCGTAGACCGAGTCCTCGAAGGAGACGCGCACGCGCGTGCCGGGCGGGTAGACGTAGAACATGACCGGGTCGGCGCGGTCCTCGCGCGCCCAGCCGAAGAGGCGATCGGCATAGTCGTAGTACTCGAGGCGCAGGCGCGTGCCGCGCTCGCCGTCGGGGTCGACGCCGAGCACGCGGCCGATCCCGCGCTCGCCGTCGAGGCGCCGCGCGACGACCCAGTCACCGCGCGAAAAGAGGTTGCCCGCCGGGGCGAGCGCGGCGAGGTCGGGCGGCCAGGGCGCGGCGTTGGCGATGACGAGATCGCCGACCGCCAGCGGCGCCCAGCCGATCGGCTGCCCTTCGCGGTGGCGCATGGCGTCGCGCGCCTCGGCGGCGATCTCCGAGAGCAGGATGGCGCCGTCGCCGTCGCGGTCGACGATGGCGCGCCCGCGCAGGCCGTCGATGAGCGCCTGGGTGAAGGTCCAGTTCTCGCTGGAGGCGCTCTCCTCGGAGGCGGAGGTGAGCGAGAGCGCCGGCACGCCGAGGAAGGTGAGCGCGCTGGCGAGCGCGGCGAAGTGACCCGAGTAGCAGGCGTCGCCGAAGAGCAGCACGCGATCGCGGGCGCCGCGCGTGGCGAGGATCGGCAAGAGCGCGGCGAGGTCGAGGCCGGTGTGATCGAGGTGATCGGTGTGGGTGTCGGAGGTCGCGAGCACGAAGCGGCGGCGCTGGTCGAAGAGACCGTGGCCCTCGAAGTAGACGATGAAGGTCGTGCCGGGCGGGGCGGCGGCGACCTGCTCGGCGAGGACCTCGCGCACGCGCGCGGCGGTGGCGTGGCGATCGATGAGCAGGGTGCGCTGCGCGGGCGGCACGCCGCGCTCGGCGAGCACGTTCATGAGCTCGAGGTCCTTGCGGTTGTTGGCCTCGAACGGGGCGAGCGCCGGGTCGCTCCAATGCAGCACACCGGCGACCAGCGCCCAGGTGTTGGCCGGCTCCCAGCGCGGCGCGGGGGGAGCGGCGCGGACGCCGGGGGTGGGCGAGACCAGGAGCGCGAGCGCGAGCGTGGGCACGAGGAGCGAGGCAGGCATCGCGCACAGCATACCGCAGAACGGGAGAGGGAGAGGGATCGGGCACGGGGCACGGGAGCGGGAGCGGGAGCGGGAGCGGGAGCGGGAGCGGGAGCGGGAGCGGGCCACGTGGGCGGGAGCGGGAGCGGGCACGGGCACGGGCACGGGCACGGGCACGGGCACGGGTGCAGGCACGGGAGCGGGGGGGCGGCTTTTCAATCGGGCGTAAACCCGTTAGGCATGGGGCAGACGCGTGAGGAGGACGAGATGAGCCAGCCGTTCAGCCACGTCATCGGGATCGTCGGGGGCGCGGTCTCCGGCTCGGAGGCGGCGGCGATCGCGGCCGAGCGCGGGGCGCTGGTCGTGGTGATCGAGCAGAACGCGCGACCCTACGGCAAGATCGAGGACGGGCTGCCGCGCTGGCACGTGGCGCTGCGCAAGAAGGAGTACGCGCGCATCGACGACAACCTCGCACACCCCAACGTGCGTTTCGTGCCGCTTACGAAGCTCGGGCGCGACGTCGACTGGGCGACCCTGACCGGCGAGCTCGGGCTCTCGGCGGTGGTGCTGGCGAACGGGGCGTGGAGGGATCGGCCGCTGCCGGCGAGCATCGACGCCTTCAACGGGCGCGGGCTCGCGTACCAGAACCCGTTCGTCTACTGGTTCAACCACCAGCTCGACGCCGACTACGACGGCCCGCGCTTCACGGTGCCCGACGGCGCGATCGTGATCGGCGGCGGCCTCGCGTCGATCGACTGCGTCAAGATCATCAACTTCGTGCTCTACGGCGAGGCGCTGCGCGCGCGCGGCATCGAGGTCGACGTCGAGACGATGGAGCACGAGGGGCTGCCGAAGATCCTCGCCGATCACGGGCTCACGCGCGAGGCGCTCGGGGTCCGCGGGGCGACCTTGTTCTATCGGCGGCGCGCCGAGGACATGCCGCTGGTCTCGGCCGACGACGGCTCGTCGGCGCGGGCGGCCAAGCTCGAGGCGACGCGCGTGAAGCTCCTGACGAAGGTGCTCGAGAAGTACCTCGTGCGCTTCGAGCCGCTTAGCTCCCCGCTGGCGCCGCTGGTCGAGGGCGAGGGCGAAAGCGCTCGGCTCGTCGGGGTGCGCTTCGGCAAGAACGCGATCGTCGACGGCAAGCTCGTCGCAACCGACGAGGTGCTCGACGTGAAGACCGAGCTGGTCGTGTCCTCGATCGGCTCGATCCCCGAGCTGATCGTCGGGATCCCCGCCAAGGGCGAGCTCTACGTGTGGAAGGACTGGGACAGCGGCGCGCTGGCGAGCGAGTCGGCGAGCCCGGTGCACGGCCTCGGCAACGTGCTCACCGGCAAGGGCAACATCGTCGAGTCGCGCAAGAGCTCGAAGAAGGTGATGGCGCAGGTCGTCGACGCGGTGCTCGCGCAGCCCGCGCTCGAGCCGGCGGCGGTCGCGCGCATCGAGGCGTGGGTGAAGGCGCGCTGGGACGCGGTCGGCTATCGCGGCGACTATCGCGCCTGGATGGGGGCGCACCCGCCCTCGGCCTGACCTCTGATTACATCCACTTGCTCTCTGGGCGAGCATTCTCGATACTCTGAGCGTCCTGGGGACCCGGAGGTGAATCGTGAATAGCATTCGTCCAGAATACATCGCACGAGTCGTCGTCGCGCTCGGTCTGGCGACTCTGGTCGCCGCGTGTGGTGATGACCCGGTCGCCTACAGCGAGACCGTCTCGGTCAAGTTGTCGGGGATCAAGAACGGCGACATCCAGAACGACCAGGCGTCAGAGGACAAGAACATCAACACCGAGTCGGGAAACCCGTACGGTGAGTTCGTCAAGCGCGCGCGCGACCGGCTCGGGGGGCGTGACCCGGGCGCGATCGAGATCGTGAAGGCGACGGTGCAGGTGCACGCCGACTCGAAGAACGTCTCGACCATCGAGGCGGTCTTCGCGGAGCTGGAGCTGTTCATCGCGGACTCGCAGACCACGATCCCGGTCGGCTCGGTCAGCGCGCCCGCCGGCACGAGCGTGCCGATCCCGCTGCGCGACGCGATCGACTACGAGCCTGTCTACGCGTCGATGCTGGGCGGCGACTTCCGGGTCGGCGTGCGCGGCGCGACCGTCGAGCTGCCGCCGGACGACTTCGACCTGAAGCTGACCATCGACGTGCGCTTCACCGCATACGAGTGAAGCGCGCCGCGATCACGACTTCAGATCGATGAGCAGCGGGTCGGCGGGCTCGACGTAGAAGACCCGTCCCGGGTGGTCTCGGCCCGCAAGGCGGTCGCATGCGGGGCCGCATGTGGCATGGCCTCATCCCATGTGGCTGGCTCCGGGACGCGTCCGGTGATCGCAGCCAAGTGCCCGAGATGTCGAGGCCGTAAGGCGCATCGTCGAATGGCATGGGGGTTGCGAGGTACCGCGTTGGTCGGTCCTCCACACCACATCCAGGGAACCATGCAGCAGGAACGAGCTCAGAGCGGCCCTTCGATCGTTACGACCCCATCAGCGACCAACAACCGCGGGAGCGCGCGTCAAGCCACGCACGACAGCCTGCGCGGAACGTCCTTCGCGCAAGGGGTCCGGGATGCTGGCTCCGCGCGGCGTGCCCGGACCGGTTCAGCGCCTCGAGGGCGAGGTGGCCATGAACGGGACGAAGACAGGGCTCAACACCGAGGAGGACTCGCTCTCGCACGCCAGGACCATCGAGGCCCCGTTCGGATCGAAGACCTGGAATTGGAACGTCGGCGTCGTGCCCATGTACGCAGCCCTCTCGGGGGGAATCGAGGCCGCGCTCGAAGGCACGGCGGGTGCCTCGAAGGAGGGTGACGGCACGAAGAAGGCGCTCAAGGCCAGCCTGATGATCTCGGGCACGGTCGAGATCGGGATCGGTCACGGGGAGCTCGGCGGTATCTACCTGAGCGGCACCCTCGAGGGCGGCCACTCGATCGAGCTCGCGCAGGATGGCGAGAATCCCTCCGCGGCGTTCGAAGCGGTCCTCAATGCGAAGCTCGATCTCGGGGCGCAGCTCCTCAAGCACAACCGCTCGCAGATGCTCAGGGAATCGGCCGTAGAAGCCAAGCTGAACCTCGGCAAGTTCGAGATCGCCAAGCTCAAGGGCACCATGACCCCGGAGACCGTCGTGGGCGCCACGCTGTCCAAGGGATCGGACCTGTCGGATCTCGACGAGCTCGCCGAGATCTACCTGAGCGAGAAGCTCGGGATGGATTCCGACAGCGCCGAGACCCTCGTCGACGTCGGTGAGACGCTCTACGACGGGTACCAGACGGTCGGCGACTTCGTCGCAAACTCACCGATGAACCCCATGTACGGCGTCGACAAGTCGCTCGAGCTGGCGGGCGATGCCTACGATCTGGTGAGCTACGCGTGGGGCCTCGACGAGGACGAAGACGCCGAGCCCGAGGTGCGTCAGTCGGACACGAAGGGCTGGGACGCATGGTGGGAGGAGCACAAGCGCGAGAAGAACCTCGACGGACTGCGCGAACACCTCGGCGACGACTACTTCCAGATCAACGAGCGCTACCACGCATGGTACAGCGCGGTCGGCGCGACGAAGGCGACGCGGTGGATCGAGGCGGTCGAGTTCGAGAGTGACGCGCTCGCTCGCGCCAAGGCGAAGGTACCCAAGCGTTCGCTCAAGCGTCACCCGCGGAACGAGTGATCGTCGGCGTCGGATGATGGCTCGCGTCGAAGGAGGTCCTTGGTTATCTTCGGCGGCATGCACGGGATCTCGGGGGGCCTCGCGGCGGCCGGCATGCTGTGGCTCGCATGTCTGGAGGCTCCGGCGCGCCCCGAGCCGATGAGCGACGCCTCGGACGGCGCCGCGTCGCAGGAGGTGGCCGACCCGAAGGGCTGCCGCGCGCAGGGCCAGGAGGTCGCCGAGGGCGCGGCGCACCCGGCGGAGCCATGCCGCGTCTGCGGGCCGTCCGGAGACTTCGTCGCGTGCCCATTCACCTGTCGCGACGGGAGCTGCACGAGGCCGGTCGAGGCGGCGCTGGGGGATCGCCACAGCTGTGCACGCCTCGACGATGGCACCGTCGCCTGCTGGGGCGACGGAGCGTTGGGGCAACGGGGCGATGACGGCTCGGACGCGGCGACGCCGACGCCGCACCCGCGCGTGGTCGAAGGCCTGCCGCCGGCCGTGATGCTGGCCGCGGGGCGGCACCACGTGTGTGCGCTGAGCGCCGTGGGTGGGGTGCATTGCTGGGGGGACAACGGCTCGGGGCAGGTCGCGCTCGGTCCCGAGGCGCCGACCGTCGTCGTCACGCCGATGCCGGTCGAGGTGCCGGCGGCGCGCTCGCTCGCGCTCGGTCAGGCGACGAGCTGCGTGATCGACCTCGCCGGGCGCGTGCACTGCTGGGGGCTCGCGCTCGACGGGCAGGACGAGGCGCCCGACGGTGAGTCGCGACGCTACGAGGGGGTGACGGCGATCGGCGGGCTCGCCGGGGTCGAGGCGCTCGCGCTCGGGTCGCGCTCGGGCTGCGCGCGCCTCGACGACGATCAGGTGCGGTGCTGGGGCGATGGGGCGCTGGGACAGCTCGGCGACGGGGGGCTCGCGGACGCCACGACGCCGGTCGAGGTCGCCTTCGCGGCGCCGGTCGCGCCGGTCATGCTCGCCTCGGGCGGGACGTTCCGGCTCCTCGTCGCGGACGCGGGCGCGCGGCTCCTCGGGTGGGGGGACAACCGGCGCCTGCAGCTCGGCACGTTGGTGCACGAGGCGCGCGCGCCACGCCCCTTCGACGTCAGCGCCTACGCGCCGGCTCCGATCGCCGTCGCACGCGGCGGGTGGTCGCATGCGTGCGCGCTCGGAGGCGATCGGAAGGTGCGCTGCTGGGGCACCCAGGTCGACGGCAACCTCGGCCACGGTGAGGCGGGCGGGCACCCGGCGCGGACCGTGCCGGCGCTCGACGACCCGATCGGGCTCTGGCTCGGGCGGGACCACGGCTGCGCGCTCGAGCGCGCCGGGTGGCTGCGCTGCTGGGGCAAGAACGCCCACGCGCAGGCCGGCGCCCCGCTGAGCTACGGCGCCAGCGTGACACGGCCGGTGATCGTCAGCGTCGCGCGCTGATCATCAGGGAAGCGGGCAGCGAAACTGCACGTGCGTGACGTGGCCGGGCACGAGCGGCAGCTCGCTCAGGTCGAGGGCGAGCCCGTCGACCGGCCAGCCCGGACCGTGCACGAAGCAGTCGCGCTCGGGGTGGGTCACGCGCACGCGCACGCGGTCGCCGGGGAGGTTCAGGGTGACCGCGGCGCCGACCCCGGTCGTGGCGGCGGGCTCGCGAATCAGGCGATTGTCGGGCGCGACGTAGAAGGGGCCGTCGCCACCGTCGTCGTGCTCGACCTGGGCGCCCACGACGCGCGCGCTCCCCGTCGCGCCGGTCTCGGTGACGAAGACGATGAGGTGGCCGCGCGCGGGATCGAGCGTGACGCCGGCGATGGCGGCGATGGCGGCGGCGACCTCTTCGGAGAAGACCGGGAACGAGAAGCGCAGCGCCGTGCTGCGCCCGGGCAAAGGGTAGACGGTGCCGAGGTGCCGCGGACCGCGCACGGTGAAGCTCTGGTCGCGCGCCGCCGGGATGTGGAGCTGTCCGCCCTCGGCCGTGGTCACCACGCACGCCAGCGCGGGAACGTCGAGGGAGCAGATCTCGAGCCCGACGATCGGCGCCTCGCTGAAGTAGTCGACCGGTACGAGGGTGAGCGGCACCGTCGGCTGTGACAGGTCGGCGGTCTCGGGTGCGGCGTCGACCGAGCCGGTGTCGTGCGAATGCTGGTCGTGCGCCGTGTCATCGGCCGCGTCGTCGTCGACCCCCGCGCTTTCAGCGACCTCGGCGTCGGCGGGATCCGCGGGTCCCGCGTCGCCGTCGCAGGCACTCGCCACGGTCATGGCGACCACGATCACCTTCACCACCTCGGGAGTGAATGAGCCGCGATTCATTCGCCACCCCCCAACGCGTCTGCCGAGCCCATGCGAGCGAAGGAAAACCCGTCAGCGCCGAACGTGCAAGGGGCGCGCGCTGCGCGGCGGATCGGTGCGGCCGTTGCCGAGCTGGCCCCCACCGTTGAGCCCCCAGCACCAGACGAAGCCGCTCGCGCCGAGCGCGCAGGCGTGGTGGCTGCCGGCGGCGATTGCGCGCGCCGGCTCGCTCAGCGCGACCCGCTGCGTCGGCTCCGACGGGTCGACCGTGTCGCGGCCGAGGGTCAGGTCGCGGTTCGATCCCCAGCAGCGCACCTCGCCGCTCGCGTCGATCACGCACGAAAAATCGTGGCCGACCGCCACCGCGCTGAGCGGGGTCGCGAGCGAGAGCGCGTCGGCGACCTCGATCGGACCACCGGGCTCGTCGCCAACGGCGACGCCGAGCTCGCCCTCGTCGTTACGACCCCAACAGTAGAGGCGCTCGCCCTGACCGGCGATCGCGCACGCGTGCGCGGCGCCGACCGACATCGCGCTCACCGGCGAGCCGCCGGTGTCGATCGCGACGGGCGTCGCGCTCGAGGTGGCGCCCCCGAGGTGGCCGTCGACGCCGTCGCCCCAGCAGCGCACGGCGCCGTCCTCGCCGAGCGCACACGCGTAGCCGGCGCCGACCTGCACCTCGTGCACCGCCTCGAGGCCGACGACCGGCTTCGGCGAGGTCGCCGTACGCGGTGTCTCGTTGCCGAAGCGCTGGCCGTCGAGCGCGAAGCCCCAGCAGGCGACGCGCCGGTCGGTCCTGACGACACAGGTGCTCATCGTGCCGGTGTCGACCGAGCGCACGGCGGGCACGGCGAGATAAGTGGGGACCTCGGCGTGGGTGACACCGGGCGTGGCGGTCACGAGCGCGTGGTGGTTGATCCCCCAGCAATAGAGGTTGTCGCCGTCGGCGAGCGCGCAGGTGTGACGGTCGCCCGCGGTCACGGCGCGGGCAGGCGGCAGGGCGGAGACGTGGTGCGGCGTTGCGGCCTCCTGGGCGCGCTCGCCGTCGCCGATCTGACCGTCGGCGCGCCAGCCCCAGCAGTTGAGAGCGCCGTCGTCGGTCAGGGCGCAGCCGTGGCTCGTGCCGGTCGCGAGCCCGGTCACCGCGGCGCAGGTCCCGTCAGGCCGACAGCCGAAGGGACAATCGATGAAGGCGAAGCCGGGACCGCAGAGCCGGCAGGGCTCGCTCGGGTGCGGGGCGCCGAGCGCCAGCGCGGCGGTGTCGTCGACGCCACAGATCGGCGCGGACGCATCGGGCGAGCTCGCGTCCAGCGCGGGCGGGCGCGCGGGGGTGTCGAGGCAGCCGGCCGACACGAGGAGACTGGTCGCCTTGAGCGCGACTCGCAGCGGGAACGAGAGGGCGGTCGAGGAGGGCATCGGGTCAGTTGCGGTGTGTGCCTGGGTCGATGGCGTAGCCCTCGAGCCAGCGGTAGAGCGTCTTGCGATCGACGCCGAGCGCGCGCGCGATCGCGCGCACGTTGCCGCGGTGCTCCGCGACGAGGGCGGCGAGCACCGGCGCCGGAGGGCGCGGTGTGTGCGGGCGGCGGCGGGCGAGCGAAGCGGGCGCGGGGGGATCCGCGAGCGGTGACGCGGGGGCGGTCGGCGCCTGCGGTGGCGAGGGCTCGGCGCGGAGCCTCCTGACGAGCCAGGGCGTCTGGGTGAGCTCGTCGCCGTCGGCGTGCTCGAGGACGAGCCGCTCGATGACGCTCTTGAGCTCGCGCACGTTGCCTGGCCACGCGTAGCGCAAGAGCGCGAGAGCGAGGGAGCGGTCGATGAGCGCGGGGCGACCGCGCAGACGCTCGGCGAAGGTCGCGGCGAGCAGGCAGACGTCCTCGGGGCGCTGGCGCAGCGGTGGGACGTCGATCTCCCAGCTCGTGAGGCGGGTCCAGAGATCGAGGCGAAAGGTGCCGTCGCGCAGGCGCTCGTGGACCCGCGGCTGCACGGCGACGACGTAGCGCACATCGGCGTCGAGCTCCTGATCGGCGCCGACCGGACGGTAGGCGTTGGTCTCGAGGAGGCGCAAGAGGTGGGCCTGCAGGCCGGGGGAGGCGTCGGTGATCTCGTCGAGGAACAGGGTGCCGCCGCGCGCGGTCTCGATGAGACCCCGGCGCGCACGCTCGGCGCCGGTGAAGGCGCCGCGCACGTGGCCGAAGAGCTCGCTCGCGATGAGGCCGTCCGGCAGGCCGCCGCAGTTGACCGGGACCAGGGCGCCGGATCGGCCCGAGAGGGCGTGGATGCGCTCGGCGACGAGCTCCTTGCCGACGCCGGTCTCGCCGATGATGGCGACGGTCGTCGGGTGGGGCGCGACGGTGGCGACCTGCGCGAGCACGTCGGCGATGGCGCGGCTGACGCCGACGAGCGCCGGGTCGCGCGGTAGCTGGAAGCGCGCCGGGCTCTCGTGGAAGAGGAGGAGGGCGCGCCCGATCCCGATGACGTCACCGGAGTCGAGGGCGGCCTGGTCGACGGCACGCCCATTGACAAAGGTGCCGTTGCGGCTGCCGAGATCGGCGATGACGTAGCGGCCGTCGCGCGAGAAGATGCGCGCGTGCGATCGGGACACGAGCTCGTCGTCGTCGAAGATCCCCGGCAGCGCCGAGCGGGGCTGGCGCCCGAGCTCGAGCGGGGCGGCGGCCGAGAGCACACGGCGCACGCCGAGCCGCGCGGGGTCGACGTGATGGACCAGCGTGAGCGTCGGCTGAAGCGTCTCGTGCAAGGCTCGGGGCACGCGCTCGCGTGGGGTCGTGCGTGTCGGCTGCAACTCGCCTCCCGGTGCGTTCGGTCGTCGGCGTACAGGGTAGGACGTCGACGGCGCCGATGCTAACATGCGATGACGATGACGACGAAGCGATGCCCAACCTGCGAACGGCAGTTCGACGCGTCGGAGGCCTTCTGCTCCAACGACGGAACGGCGCTCGAGCCGTGGCGGGGGAGCGACCCGGGGGTCGGGCGGCTCGTGCTGGGGCGCTATCGGCTGGTGCGACGGCTCGGCGCGGGGGGCATGGGCGTGGTCTATGCGGCCGAGCAGGTGGGGCTCGGGCGCGTGGTGGCGGTCAAGCTCCTGCGGGCGGACCGGCTCGGCGACGAGGAGGCGCACGCGCGTTTCTGGCGCGAGGCCCGCGCGGTGAGCCGGCTGCGCGGACCGCACACCGTGAGGATCTTCGACTTCGGCGAGGAGGTGGGAGGCGAGCTGGTGCTGGTCATGGAGCACCTCGAGGGGCGGACGCTGCGTGAGCACCTGCGCGAGCGCGGGCGGCTGAGCGAAGCGGAGGTCGTCGGTCTCTTGCGGGAGGTCGCCGAGGCGCTGGGCGAGGCGCACGCGGCCGGCGTGGTGCACCGCGACGTCAAGCCGGAGAACGTCTTCGTCGAGGACGCGCCGAGCGGGCGGCGGGTCGCGCGGGTGCTCGACTTCGGGGTGGCGTGGATCGAGGCCGACGAGGGCCAGGCGCTGACGAGCACCTCGCAGGTCCCGGGCACGCCGGCCTACGTCTCGCCCGAGCGGGTGGCAGGGGAGGCGGTCGACGCGCGCTCGGACGTGTATGCGCTGGGGGTGATGGCGTACGAGCTCCTCGTCGGACAGCCGCCATTCGTCGCTGGCACAGCGTGGGAAGTCCTGAGCGCGCACCTCGGGGGTGAGCCGGCGCCGTTTCCGGCGGAGATCCAAGTGAGCGAGGGGTTGCAGGCGTTGGTGTGGCGATGTCTCGCGAAGGCGCCGGCGCTGAGGCCGAGCGACGGCGCGGAGCTCGGCGCGGCGTTGGAGGCGTTGGCGGGCGGGGAGCCGCAGGCGTGGGCGCTGACGACCGGCTGCGCGACACGACCCGTGCAGGAGCCGAAAAGACGGCACGCGCGGATATGGGCGGTCGCCGGTCTCGGGTCTGCGCTGGCGGCGGTGACCGCGATCGGGATCGGCGCGGCGGGTGGCGCGGCGCGGGATGAGGTCGGCGAGGGCGCGCGTGCGATCCCGTTCCCGGTGGTCGTCGTGGTCGGCGCCGTCGACGCGGGACAAGAGAGCGGCGCGCAGGACGAGGACGAGGCGGCGCGCGAACGGGGAGACGGCGCGGCGGAGGCGATCGCCGAGCCGCAGGCAGCGCCCGCGGTCGAGGCGAGCGGCGATGCGGAGGCAGCCGGCGCGGCCCCGAAGAGCACGCCACGGTCCGGCGCGAAGCCGAGCGAGCGGGGCGGGCGGGAGCCACCCGAGGTGCCGAGCGCGGCGGAGCGGATCAGGCGGCTGCTGGACTGATGGGTATGCGCGCCGGGCGTCACGGCGCGAGGATCAGAAGCGCAGGCCGACGTTGGCTCGGATGCCGCTCGGGGCGGGCCCGATACCGAGATCGACCGGGGGCTCGTCGTCCTGCAGCACGAGCAGCGCCACGCCGGTACCGATGGCGGCGGCGGTGGCGCCGTAGCAGATCCAGGCGGCGGTCTCGTAGTCGCGCATGCGGCTCTCGGCGCGATCGAAGCGCCGCAGGACTTCCGGGGTACCGGGATCGTCGCTGAGATCCTCGAGCTCGTCATGGGCAGAGAGCGCGCCCCAGGTGAAGACCCCGCCGGCGGCGGCCAGCGCGACCGCGCCGGCGAGCACGTATACGCCGGCAGACGGGGCGGGATCACGAGACGTTTCATGGACTTCGCGCGTGCTCGCAGCGGGATCGGGGGGCGGCGGCGGCCCGAGGGGAAGGGGCTGCGCGAGACGCTCGGCCGGTGGGGACGACACGCGCTCGAGGCGCACGTGCAGGTCGTCTTCGATGCCGGCGACGAGCACGAGCTCGCGCTCGAAGGGGTGGTGATCGTCGTGCTCGACCTCGATCTGCCAGCGTCCCGGCTCGAGATATTCTCGGAGCGGCGCGACCCCCTGGATGGTGCGTGCGTGATCGGGGGAGACGATGCGGACGCGGGCGGTCGGCGGGTCGGTGGTGACCTCGAGGCGCGCGGCGGTGGTGAGCAGTGTGCGCTCGAGGCGGCGGGCGGTCAGCGCGATCTCGGCGCGACGCTCGGGCCAGGGAGCGTGGGTCGCCTCGGGTGCGGCGGCCGAAGCGTCGAGGAAGCGACGGTAGGCGAGCACGGCGGCGTGTGCATCACCGGCGAGCTCGGCAGCCAGGCCGAGCCCGAGCAGGGCCCGCCAGCGCGCCGGCGGGTCGGCGGCGGCTTGCAGCGCACGCGAGAAGGCTACGCGCGCCTCGTCGAAGCGGTTGTCGATGAGCGCGGCTTTGCCCCGGACGTAGTCGTCGGCCTCGTAGGCCGCCACCGGACGGGCCAGGCACGAGATGAGGCAGAGGAGCGCCGCGGTTCGGAGCATGCGGTATGGTTAGCACGGCGCCGAGACAAAGCGTGCGACAAACAGGACGCATGGAGGAGTAAACGCATGGAGGAGTAAGAGGCGCCGCGCGGGTGGTCGCGAGCGTCACGACTTCAGATCGATGAGCAGCGGGTCGGCGGGCTCGACGTAGAAGACCCGCGCCGCGCCATCGTAGTCGATGAGCAGGCCCTGGTCGCCGCGGGTCAGCTTCTGGCCGGCGCTGCCCGGGCGCGCGCGCACCTCGAGGATCAGGCTCGCGCCGCCGGTCTCGCAGGTCGCCTGGCCGAAGCGCGCGTCGACGCGGCCGGTGGTGATGGTGACGACCTTGCCGACGAGGTGCGCGTCGCGGGTGGCGTGGTTGTCGCGGAAGAGGCGCGCGAAGGGGCGCACCGCGAACGAGGCGGCGACGACGCCGCCCAGCGCCGCGACGACGAAGACGAGGATCTGCGCGAGCACGTCGGGGAGCAGCGCGCCGAGGGTGCGCATGCCGATCCAGCTCAGGACCCAGGCGAAGAAGGCGATGAACGAGAGCGCGATCGTCACCGGCACGGTGCGCAGCTTGAGCGCGTGCAGGAGGCCGACCGCGCCCTCGGCGGCCCCTTCGCTCGCGGCTTCGGCGGCGGCTTCGGCAGCGCCCTCGGCAGCGGCTTCGGCAGCGCCCTCGGCCGCGCCGTCGAGGCCCTCGGCGCCGCCGAGGAAGTCGAGATCGAGCGAGCCGATCAAGAAGAGGATCCAATAGAGGACGACCAGGCCCATCAGCACGGTGAAGATGCCGGTGGGCAGCTGGCTGAGCTCCGAGAGGATGTCCATTGCGCGGGACAGTAGCGCGGGCGCGCGCGGCTGTCGACGCGGCCGCGTCGTGGGCGTGACCGCGACGCGGCGGGAAAGGGCGGAGGTCGCAGGCGCCGCCTAAGTCCGCGACAGGTAGTCCGACGGCACGAAGACGTTGCGGATCCGGAAAGGCGCAGGGGACTCCAGCATCAGCCGCAGCCTGAGCGCATGGCCACGGGCGTCGAAGGCGAAGAACGGCTCGGGACAACCCGTGGTCCCGACCCATGGCGGCGCGACGAGGCCGACCTCCCGGCACAGCGCGCTGACGACCGCGGAGACCAAGCCCTCGAAGCGCCCCGAGGCGACGGGGCCGGTTTCGACCATGGCGCGACGCTCCGGTTCGGTGGCGCGCCTGAATGCATCGACGAAGGCGTTGACGTGGATCTGGTAGCCACGGCCCGCGGTGTCTTCGTCATGCAGCAGGTGCGCGAGCTCACGAGCCGTCATCGAACATCTCCTCGAGCATGAGCCGCGTGCGTACCGGCAATCGGTCCGCGGGGAAGTACCTGGTAACGACCGCCAACACCGCGGCGCTGTTGGTGAGACCGAGGAGCTGGGCGAGGAAGCGGATATCCTCGCGGTCGAGTTCCGAGCGCGCCGCAGCGGCTTTCATCGCCAAGAGGGTCCGTGGATCGGCGACCGACACCGAGAGATGCTCGAATGCCTGCCAGAGCTCGAAGCTGGCTCCGACGGGGACGAAGCCCTTCGCCGCATCGTTGAGCCAGTCGGAGTCGAGCCCCAACTCGGTCGCGACGGCGGCGACAGCCGCTCGCACGACCTGCGGCTCGGTGAACCACCCGTCGATGTCCCGCGTGCTCGGGCGGGCCTGATGCGCCAGGCACATCACGGCGCCGCCCACCAGGAAGAGCTCGGCCCTGACACCGCGCGCGCCGAGCTCGGCGTCGAGTCGTTGCAGGGCCTCGATGATCTTCGCACGTTCGAGCAGCGCCATGGCTCAGTCTACCCTGGATGAGCACGGCATGAATAGCGTTCCATCCGCCACCTCATGCGACCTGCGGCTACTCCAGTTGACGACCGACGATCGGGGGGCGCGACTGTCACGGCAGCGTCAACTATGTCTCCGCTGTGTCAATCGTCGTGCGGGCGATGCGGATTCGCTTGCCCGGGATCGGACGCCGCCCCACAACGCGGGACATGGGCGAACACCACTACCTCGTCGTCTCCGACCTGCACCTCGCGGACATCGAGGATCACACCGATGGCTGGAAGCGCCACAAGAGCTCGGCCTGGGTCTACGACGAGGAGCTCGACCGCATGGTCGCGAGCTTCGAAGCGCGCCTCGCGCCCGACGACCATCTCACCTTCGTGCTCAACGGCGACATCCTCGACTTCGATCTCGTCACCGCCGTGCCGGATCCCGCGCCATTTCCCGTGCGCCCGATCGAGCACCGCTACGGCCTCGACGCGACCGCCGCGAAGTCCGCCTGGAAGCTCGGGCGCATCCTCGACGATCACCCCCGCTTCGTCGCGACCCTCGCGCGCCTCGTCGCGCGCGGCCACGACGTGGTCGTCACGATCGGCAACCACGATCGCGAGCTGTGGTTTCCCGAGGTCCAGGCGGTGCTGCGCGAGCGCGTGGAGGCCGCCTGCCCCGCCGCGCCGGACGCGCGCGGCCGGCTCCTGGTCGAGCCGTGGTTCTTCCACGTCGCGGGCGAGATCTACGTCGAGCACGGCCACCAGTACGACTTCTACTCGAGTTTCCGCTACAACCTCGAGCCGATCGTGCGGCGCCGCGGCGAGGAGCACATCGCGCTCTCGACCGGCAATCTCTCCAACCGCTACCTCTTGAGCAACATCGGCTTCTTCAACCCGCACGCCACCGACTTCATCCTCGGCGCCTTCGGCTACATCCGGCACTGGCTCCGCCACTACGCGTTCTCGCGGCGCATGCTGATCCTCACCTGGCTCGTCGGCAGCCTGCGCGCGCTCATCGCGCTCTTCGGCACGCGCGCGCGCCTCGAGCGCCACCCGCCCGCGGACTACGGTCGCCACGTGCGCGCCGCCGCCGAGCGCTACGGCCTCGAGGTCGCCACCGCCGAGGCGCTCTACGCGCTGCGCAAGGAGCCGATCACCTCGCGCTTCTACAAGATCGTGCGCGAGTTCTGGATCGACCGGCTCTTGCTGGCGCTCCTGATGACCGCAGGCACGGTCGCGCTCGCGCTCTCCGGCGCCGCGCTCTGGGTGAAGCTCGTCGTGCCGCTCATCGCCTTCCCGCTGACCTGGTTCGTCTACGCCTGGATCGCCGGCAACGAGAACGCGCTCAACGTCGAGCACCGCGCCCACCTCTTCGCGCTCGAGATCGCCCGCCTCCTGCCGGTGCGCGCGGTCGTCTTCGGCCACACCCACGCGCCGGCCGTCATGCCGCTCGCCCAGGGCGTCAGCTTCGCCAACAGCGGCACCTGGGCGCCGACCTGGGACGCCGCGCTGAGCCCACTGTCGGGCCTGCGCAACTACGTGCACGTGCGCGTCGGCCCCGAGGGGCGCGCCAGCGGGCACGCGCCACCGGGCAGCCACTCGGTCGAGGTCGGCTCGTGGCTGCCGCTGCGCGCGGACGGCGCGGCGTAACCGGCGCGCGACGCGACATCATTGGGGGGCGTCCCCGGGTGCGCTTGCACGAGCGCCCGATCATGGCGGACGATGCGCGCCCGGTCCCAAGGCGAGGTGTCACGTGAACCCCATGATCCTGCTCATCGTAGGCGTGTTCTTCCTGCTGGTGATGGCGATGCTCATCATGTGGGCGCGCTTCTATCGCAAGGTCGACCAGGGCCAGGCGCTGATCGTCAACCGCATGAAGGACGAGCCCGACGTCTACTTCACCGGCGCGGTGGTGCTGCCGATCGTGCACCGCGCCGAGACGATGGACATCTCGCTCAAGACGATCACGCTCGACCGGCGCGAGAAGGACGGCCTCATCTGCCGCGACAACATCCGCGCCGACATCAAGGTCAGCTTCTACGTGCGCGTGAACAAGACGCAGGAGTCGGTGCTGCAGGTGGCGCAGACGATCGGGGTCAAGCGCGCGTCCGACCAGCACACGCTCGAGGAGCTGTTCCTGGCGCGCTTCTCCGAGGCGCTCAAGACGGTCGGCAAGCGCATGGACTTCGAGGAGCTCTACGAGAAGCGCCACAAGTTCAAGGACGAGATCATCGAGGTGATCGGCGAGCTCAACGGCTACGTGCTGCAGGACGCGGCGATCGACTACCTGGAGCAGACGGCGCTCGAGCACATGGACCCGAGCAACATCTTGGATGCACAGGGGATTCGCAAGATCACCGAGCTGACGACGGTGCAGAACGTCAAGACCAACGAGTTCAAGCAGACCGAGCGCAAGGCGGTCACGCGCGAGAACGTGCTGGCCGAGGAGGCGATCCTGGCGCTGCAGCGGCAGGAGGCCGACGCCAAGAGCAAGCAGCAGCGCGAGATCGCGACGGTGCAGGCGCGCGAGGCGGCCGAGACGGCGTCGGTGCAGGCCGAAGAGGCCAAGCGCGCGGAGCTGGCGCGCATCAAGGCCGAGGAGGAGATCAAGGTCGCCGAGGCGAGCAAGGAGCGGCAGATCGACGTGGCGGTGAAGAACCGCGAGCGCATCGTGGCGATCGAGGCCGAGCGGGTCTTGAAGGACAAGGACCTGGAGGCGATCGCGCGCGAGCGCGAGGTCGAGCTCATGCGCATCAACAAGGAGAAGGAGCTCGAGGTTCAGCGCAAGGAGATCGCCGACGTGATCCGCGCGCGCGTGGCGGTCGACCGCGACGTGGCCGTCGAGCAGGAGCGCATCAAGGACGTGCAGGCCGAGGCCGGCGCCAACCGCGACAAGCAGGTGCGCATCATCGGGGCCGAGGCCGAGGCGCAGGAAAAGCTCGTCAAGACGATCAAGGCGGCCGAGGCGAGCGAGGAGGTCGCGAAGTACTCGGCGCGCGAGCGGCTGGTGGCGGCGGACGCGTCGCTGGCGGTGGCGGACAAGGAGGCAGCGGCGAAGATCCGCGCGGCCGAGGGCGTGCAGGCCGAGGTCGCGGCCGAGGGGCTGGCCAAGGTGAAGGTCAAGGAGGCCGACGCGATGGCGACCGAGAAGCTCGGCATGGCCGAGGCGCGGGTCGAGCTGGAGAAGATGAAGGCGGTCGCGGACGGCGAGGAGAAGAAGGGGCTCGCCAAGGTCAAGGTGATGGACGCCGAGGCGGCGGTGATCGAGAAGCGCGGGTTGGTCGAGGCCAAGGTGACGCTCGAGGCGAAGAGCGCCGAGGCGCACGGGCTGGAGGCGACCGGGCTGGCGGAGGCCAAGGCGCTCAAGGAGAAGCACCTGGCCGAGTCGGCGGCGGCGGACGCGATCCAGATGAAGGCGCTGGCCGAGGCCGAGGGGATCAAGCAGAAGCTCCTGGCGGAGGCGGCCGGGCTCAAGGAGAAGGGCGCGGCGATGAAGGCGCTCGACGGGGTCGGGCGCGAGCACGAGGAGTTCCGCTTGCGGCTCGACAAGGACAAGGCCGTCGAGCTCGAGCAAATCCGCGTGCAGCAGCACGTCGCCGAGGCGCAGGCGAAGATCCTGGCCGAGGCGTTCGGCACCGCCAACATCCAGATCGTCGGCGGTGACGGCGCCTTCTTCGACCGCTTCATGAAGGCGGTCACGCTCGGGCGCAGCATCGACGGGCTGGTCGACAACTCGAAGACCGTCAAGACCGTCGGCAAGGACTACCTCGACGGCTCGGCGTCCTTGCCGGCGGACGTGAAGGAGGTCCTGACGCGGCCGGCGGTGACGAGCGACTCGCTGAAGGATCTCTCGCTGGCGGCGCTCTTCGCGCGGCTCGCCAGCGGCGCCGACGGGCCGACGAAGAAGAAGCTCGACCGCATCGTGGCGGACCTGCGCTCGCTCGGCCTCGACGAGACCAAGCTCGGAGACAGCGGGTCGTCCGAGTAAGGCATGGCCGAAGCGAAGGCCCAGAAGGCGCGCG
>WYBB01000019.1 GCA_011526585.1 Deltaproteobacteria bacterium | reverse complement strand
GGAGCGCGTCGCATGGCGACGAGTTTAGGCACTACATTTTCGGTCTTCTGCCGATCTCGGCGGCGCTAACTGATCGATCCGACTGGGTTCGCCGACTCGATGTCGCCAGCCAACTGTCGAAGATGAGCCAGAGCCAGGTGTCGCCGAGCACCTGGCCCTGCAAGTCCGTCCCACCGAAGACGACCACCCGATCGCGCAGGGCGTCGTAGACCATGCCATGCCGTGCCCGATCGAGCAGGCCTCCGTGACCCACGCGCTCCCAGCCCGTCGGCTCGATGAAGTCGCCCGGGCCCGCGCGGGCGACGCCGGCGACGAGGAGCCAGAAGAGGAGCACGACGGCACGCGGTGCGGGTCGCATGGCCATGACGGGTCCGGGGTTCAAGTGACGGTGGCCGCTCGCAGGGAGCAGCATGCGAAGCGGTCGAGGTTACTTCAATCTGGGTGCGCCGCGCGCACGTGTCAAACGTGAACGTTGCTCATGCGCTCGCCAGATTGTTGACGATACGGGGAGATGCAGCGCGACGATGAGAGGACACGCGACTCGGCACGCGTCCCACGAAATCGTGCTCTGACCCGTGCGCTCAACGTGAAATGAGCCAGCTCACGCCCGCGCCCAGGAGCGCGCCGAGCGCGGTCCACGCGAAGTCGGCGGCGGAGGCCTCGCCGAGCCCGAGCGCGTCGAGCCCTTCCTTGGCGGCGCCGGCCACGACGCCGAGCGTGAGCCCGGCGAGCGTCGCTTCGTCGGCGTCGAGCTCGAAGATGCGCATCAACACGGTGCCGTTCGCGGCGATCGCGGTGCCGGCGACGAGGTGCATGGGCTTGTCCGGGCCGTCCCAGGGCTCGGCGTGCGCGTGCGGGCGAACCTGGCTGATTGTGAGAGTCGCACTCACGATCGCCAGCGATTTGCGCATTCTCATCGACAATCGCCGCCGTCGTACGCGCGGCCCGGGCAGTCGAGCGCGGCGTCGCAGACCGTGTCGCCGAGCCACTCCGTTGGGGTGCACCCGCCGACACAGTCGGCGATCTCACCCGGTCCGCAGCAGTCGTCGCGTCCGTATTTGCGGCAATCCAGCGCGATATCGCACACCAGATCGCCAACGGTGTCCGCGACACAATTCGATCCGCCGCACGCCGGGATCTGCCCCTCTGGACACGCCGCGCAGTCGCCGCCGTCCCATTCGAAGTAGGCGCAGAAGAGGTCGATCCCCGCGGCGCCGTCGTCGCAGACCCCGTCGCCGATCCGCACGGGTGCATCCGGATAGCACTGGCCGTTGCAGTCGCTGATCTCGTTCGCGCCGCAGTCGGTGCAGTCGCCGCCGTCGTAGCGCAGCGCCACGCAGTCGAGCACCTGGTCGCAGTAGCTATCCGAGATCCAGCGCACGTCGCTGCAACCGCCCTCGCAGTTGCGCACCTCGTCCTTGTCGCAGCAGTCGCCGCGATCGAGCTCCCACTTGAGGCACGCCAGCTCGGCGTCGCAGGTCCCGTCGCCCAGGCGCGCCGCCGGCAGGCAGGTGCCATCGCAGCTCGGCACCTGGCCCGCGGGGCAGAGGGCGCAGTCGCCGCCGTCGTGCGCGAAGAACTCGCAGCGCAGGTCCGGCCGCGCGGTGCGCCCGTCCTCGCAGCTGCCGTCGCCGAGAAGCGTCGCCGCCACGCACTCACCGTTGCAGTCGAAGATCTGATCGGGCGCGCAGCGCGCGCAGTCGCCGCCGTCGTACGCGAAGGCGAGGCACTGGAAGTCGCTGTCGCAGTAGCCGTCGCCGATCCAGTCCGCCTGCTCGCAGTCGCCCTGGCAGTCGCGGCGCTGGCCGGCGGGGCAGCAGTCGCCGCCGTCGAAGTCGTTCTTGTCGCAGTCGAGCGCGAGGTCACAGGTCGCGTCGCCGCGCGTGTCCTCGCGACACTCGCCGTCGCAGCCGGCGACCTCACCGGACGCGCAGACCTCGCAGTCCGCCTCGTCGAAGCCGAAGAGCGCGCAGAAGAAGTCGGCGCCGTGATCGACGAAGGCGACCCCGCCATGGCAGGTGCCGTCGCCGAGCAGCGCCGCCGGCCGGCAGCTCCCCCCGCAGTCGCCGATCCCGCCCTCGCCGCAGCCATCGAGCGCCGTGCAGTCGCCTGCGTCGAAGGCGTGCTCGGCGCAGTTGAGGAGCTCGTCGCAGATCCCGTCGCCGACCCAGCCCGCGTCCACGCACGCCGCCACCCCCTCGAACCCGCAGCCGCGCACCTCGCTCGCCCCGCAGCAGTCGCCGCGATCGAAGTCGTGGCGCGCACACGCCAGCGCCTCGTCGCAAGCGCCGTCGCCGAGGTGCCAGGCGGCGAGGCAGCCACCCGCGCAGTCGGCGATCTCGGTCGGCCCGCAGCTCGCGCAGTCCCCACCGTCCATCGCATGCGCGGCGCAGGCGAAGTCCGCGCCACCGCCCGCGCCATCGTGGCAGACCCCGTCGCCGACCGAGGCGGCGCTCGCACAGCGCCCGACGCAGTCCTCGACCTCACCGTCGGCGCAGCTCATCGGGCAATCGCCCGCGTCCCAGTCGGTCGCGGCGCACGCCAGCGCGAGCTGGCAGCTCGCGTTGCCGACCTTGTCGCGCGCGACGCACCCGCCCGCGCAGTCGACGACCTCGTCCGCGCCACAGCAGGTCGCGCAGTCCGCGGGGCAGCTCGTGCACGACTCGTCGAGGTTGCACGCGCCGTCGCCGCAGGCGTGGGCGACGCACCCCGGCACAGGCTCGCCGACGCAGCGCCCGTCGACGCAGATCTCGTCGCGCGTGCAGCCGTCCCCGTCGTTGCACGCGCCCTCGACCGGCTCGAAGCGGCAGCCTCCGCTCGCCTCGTCGCAGCGGTCGGCGGTGCAGGGGTTGTCGTCGTCGCAGAGGACCGCGCGCCCGACGCAGCGCCGGTCGTCGCAGGTGTCGTTCGTCGTGCAGGCCGAGCCGTCGTCGCAGCGCGCGCTGTTCGGCTCGAAGACGCAGCCGTCGCGCGTGTCGCAGCGATCGGTGGTGCAGGGGTTTTCGTCCTCGCAACTCAGCACGCCGAGCGCCACGCACGCCCCGTCGAGGCAGCGGTCGCCTTCGGTGCAGGCGTTGCGATCGGTGCAGCTCTCGCCGTCGGCGCGCGCGAGCCTGACGCAGTTGCCGCTGTCGGGGTTGCACGCCGCGCGCTCGCACTGGTCGAGGCTCTGGAAGACGCCGACGCAGTCGCCGTCGACCCGACACCCGACCGTGGTCTCGCTGCCCGCGCTGTCCTCGCCCGCGCTATCGTCGGTGGCCGCGTCGGTCTCGGCGGCGACATCCGGCGTCACCGTCGCGTCGCCGCCCACCCGCGCGCCGTCGTCGGTGCAGCCTGACGAAGCGACCACGAGGCCGACGACGAGACCCGCGAAGGCGAAGAACGGGCATGCCCATCGCTGATTCTGCACGCGCATCGCGACCTCCCTCCGACGGTTCGGGGGATTGTCGCCGACGCGCGGCTGCGTAGCAAGAGGACCCGGTGACGCATCTTGACAGCAACCAGGATGATTCTATGATGCCGACATGCGTACGACCGTAACCCTGGATCCCGACGTGGAGGCCCTCTTGAGGCAGGCGATGCGTGAGCGCTCGCTCTCCTTCAAGGAGGCGCTCAACGCCGCGGTACGCGCCGGGCTCGGGCCCGCCGGCGTCCCGGGCCGACCCCAGCGGCGCTACCGCATCAAGCCCGTGCACATGGGCTTCGACCCGACGTTCCGCTGGGACAAGGCGCTCGCGCTCGCGGGTGAGCTCGAAGACGATGCGATCGCGCGCAAGCTCGAGCAGCGCAAGTGAAGCTGGTCGACGTCAACCTGCTGCTCTACGCGATCAACGCCGACTCACCGCGACACGAGCCCGCGCGGCGCTGGCTGGAGGATGCGCTCAACGACAATGAGCCGCTTGCGTTTCCGTGGGCGGTGCTGCTGGCGTTCATCCGACTGAGCACCCGCGCGCAGCTCTTCCGCAACCCGCTCTCGGTCGAGCAGGCTCTCGACCTCGTCGACGGCTGGCTCGCGCAACCGTCGTCGGTCATCGTGCACCCCACCACCCGCCACGCCCCCCTGCTGCGCCGTCTGCTCAGCGCCGTCGGGACCGGTGGCAACCTCACGACGGACGCCCACCTCGCCGCGCTCGCCATCGAGCACGGCGCTGATCTCTGTTCGTGCGACCACGACTTCGGCCGTTTCCCAGGGGTGCGCTGGTACGACCCCCTGGTGGACTGAAGAGAAGCTCACTGCGCGCAGTCGCGCGGTCCGTCGAAGGCGTGATCGAAGCCGTAGTGATCGACGAGCAGCGCGCGCACCTCGTCCTCGAGCCCCCAGCCGCGGCAGAGCCAGCCGTCGACGAAGTCGCCGAGATCGACGCCCTCGGGGCCCCGGTCGACATAGGCGTCGGACGGCAGGTAGCTGAAGAGCACGTCGTAGATCGCGTTGCGCATGCGATCGACCGGGTCCCAGGCCTCGTTGTTGGAGTCGGCGAGATCCCACAGGAAGGCCGAGACCATGTACGGCGAGAGCTTGGCGGACTTGATGCCGATGGCGAACGGGCTCGGCATGCCCTCGAGGTCGTCGACGACATAGACGCCGAGCGGGCGGCTGTTGACGAAGTAGCGGCTCGACAAGGTGTCGCTGGCGAAGAACTCGGCGACGCCTTCGGTCCAGCTCTTGCGCGGGTCGTCGCGCCGCCCGTCGACGTTGCCGCCGGGGTGCGAGTCGCGCGCGAGCTTGCTGAGCGCGAACTTGAAGAACTCCTTGAGGATCACCATGTCGTCGAACTCATCGCGATCGGTGTCCTTGCCCTGCACCGACACCGACTGGAGCTCGGTGCAGACGCCGTTGTCGTAGAGGAACGGGCTGCAATAGATCGTGTCGGTGGTGTCGGCGCCGGTCATCCAGAAGGCGCGCAGTTCGCCGAGCTCCTCGCCGTTGGCCAGGCGCACGAGATCGTAGCCCTCGCGCAGCACGTCGAAGACGTTGAAGGCGCCGGCCTTCTGCTCGACCGAGATGTCGATGTCCTGGATCACCGTCTCCTGCACGGGCGTGATGATGATCGGCGCCGAGGTGACCTCGTAGAGGCGCTTGAACTTCGGGTGGTCGTAGACCTTGATGTCGCGCAGGCCCTCGGCCGGGTCGCTCTGCGCGCGCACCGCGACGACGAAGCCGGGGATGTCCGCCGGGAACGGGATCGAATAGTAGCCGTTGCGATCGGTGACGCCGCTGCCGATCACCTCGTTGGTCTGTAGCCGCCTGAGCTCGACCACCGCGCCCTCGAGGATGTGCCACTGGTGCGCGCCGAAGCCGGTGCGGTCGAAGGTACGGTCCTGGTAGCGCACGCGGCCGGTGGCGGTGCGCGAGCAGAGGCGGTTGTCGAAGCGCGCGATGAAGCGGCCCGAGCCGGCGCCGCCGCCGTCGGCCTGGCTGGCGGTGAAGAAGTCCTCGTAAACCTCGGTCTTGCCGCAGTAGTTGATCGTCACGACGAAGTTGGTGTTCTCCGCCACGCTGCAGTTGCTCCAGTAGTCGACCTTGACGGTGTAAATGCCCTCGGGCGCGGCACCCGGCGGCCAGAAGACGTTCTCGTTGCGGATCCCGCCGACGTCCTGGTAGCCGAAGTCGATGCCGCAGCCGGCGTTGGAGTCGAGGTCGAGCTCGCCGCCGAAGCCCTTGCACTCGTCGCCGAAGCCGAAGCCGATGTCGCTCTCGTTGCCGTAGTAGAGCTCGCAGCCGAAGGGATCGATCACGTGCAGGTCGACGTCGGTCGGCGTGTCCCAGGTCAGCGAGACCTGGATGTCGCCGCTGCCGACCTTGGTCACGTTGAGGAGGTGGGCGGCGTAGGCGGTGACCTGACCGCGCGCGTCGCGCAGGCCGACCCTCAGCGGCAGGCTGTTCGGCGGCGTCTCCCAGTCGGCGAAGGCGCGAAGCCGCAGCGGCACCTCGATGATGTCGCCGTCCTCTTCGGTGACCGGGACCTGGTAGTGCCCGACCGCGCCTTCGAGCCCGACGATGATGCCGATGATCTGCTCGCGCGTCGGGTGGTTCGAGAAGTCGACCGTCACGCGCGTCGAGCCGCCGGTCAGGATCACCGAGTTCGACGCCTCGAGCGCGGGCGCCGGGGCGCCCTCGCCGGTGCCGGGCGCGGGGATCGCCTGGTCGACGAAGATGCCGCCGGGCACGAAGATCGGGGCGGTGCTGCCGTTGCGCAGGGTCACCTGGAGCTGGGTGTAGCTCACCTCCCAACCGGCGATCGTCGCGGTGATCGGGATCGTGTAGGTGCCGTCGCGGCGGTTGTTGTCCTGCGACATGATGTAGGTGATGGCGAAGCGGCCGGCGCCGAGCGGGTAGGCGGTCTCCATGCCCGGCTCCCAGGCGGAGTCGATGGCGCCGATCTCGGCGTTGAGCTTGAGCTCGGCCGGGCCGTCGACCAGCACCTCGATGCTCAGGACGTCGCCGTTCTTGATGAGCTGCTCGCGCGGCGTGACCTCGAGGAAGGTGATCGGCGGGTTGTCGGGCTGCACGCGGATCCGGTGCGAGCCCTTGTCGAAGCCGTCCTCGGCGACCGCCTCCAGGGTGAGCGGGCCGGCGGCGTGCTGGCGCGTGTCGAGCACGATCTCGGTCGGGAGCTTGAGGTCCTGGTACACGGTGAGGCCGTTGACGCGCAGGTTGACGAAGTCGACCTCGCGCTCGGTGACGCCCATCGGCTCCATGCGCACGACGATCGGGCCGCGCACGGTCTCGCCGTTGACCGGGCTGACGATCTCGACCAGGACGGGATCGGTCGGGTTGTTGTCGACGGTCTCGCCGTCGGGCGCGCCGTCGGGCGTCGGCGTCGTATCGTTGCCGCCCGCGCCGTCGGGCAGCTCGTCGCCGTCGGCGACGCCATCGGCACCGTCGGGATCGGTCGCATCACCCGCGCCGCCACCGCCGTTGGCGCTGCCTTCGACGCCGGAGCCGCAGGCCGAGAGCCACGAGGCGGGGAGCGAGAGGGCGGCAGCGATGAGGACGATGGAGACCGGGGCGCGCATGGGGCGGGACCTTAGCCACGGCGGCGCGCTCAAGGGAAGTAGGAAACGCACGATCGCCCGGCGGTGCGAAAAACAGAACCGCGAAGGCGTCTCACGCGCCCTGGCGCAGGGCCTCGAGCACGATGCGCTCGGCGACCTTGCCGAACGGGTCCCTGGCCTGGCCGCGCAGGCGGCGGCGCGCGTCGACGTAGGCGGGCAGCCAGCGCAGACGCGGCGGCATGCGGCGCCAGGTCAGGCGCAGCGCGGCGACGGTCGCGCGGTGCAGCACGCGATCCCGGCGCGACCACGTGAAGCCGAGGTCGCTGCGCAAACGCTCGGGCAGGAGGCCGGCGGTGATCGCGGCGTACCAGGTCCAGGCCGGGGCGACCGCGCGGTTGGGTGGGGTCAGGAGGAAGCGCGACAGACGCTTGGAGGCCTCGCCGACGGTGAGCACATCGGAGGCGACCACGCCGTCGAAGTAGGCGCGGAAGGCGGGCCAGTCGGCGGGCCAGTGCGTGTCGGGGATTCCGAAGAGTCGCGCGAACTTGCGCGTATCCTGCCAGAGCGCGTCCTTGTCCGCGGGCGAGAGCTTGGCGATGAAGGTCTCGTACATGAGCACCGAGGTGTCGACGAGCGTGGCGTGCACCCAGAGGAGGGCGTCCTCGTCGTTGGCCTGGTAGCGGTGGCCGGCGGGCCAGGGGCCGAGCGCCTCCTCGAGCGGGCCCTCGATGGTCTCGTGCAGGGCGTGAACGCGGCGCGCGGCGGACAGCGCCTCGTCCAGATCGCCGAAGACCATGGCGAAGACGTTGTCGAAGGTGCGCTTGAAGCGGCCGGCCAGGTCCTGCTCGGAGGCGGAGTGGTGCTTGACGGCGGTGGCGACCCAGGGATGCGCGAGCTGGAGCAGCGCGGCGCGGCCGCCGCCGAGGAAGGCGATCGACTCCCGCGAGACGCGCCACATCGCGCTGCCGGGCCCGTAGAGGCCGTGGCGAGGGTCGCTGACCTCGCTGACGAGCCGGGCGAGGTGGGCTTCGAGATCGGAACGGGTGACGGTCATGCCGTCGGCATCATCGCCCGGAGGTGGGTTCCGCGGCAAGGTGCGCGGCGTGGAGCTCGGCGACGAGGCGCGTGAGCTCGGCGCGGCCGGCGAGCTCGGGCGGGAGCGCGGCGGCAGCACGCGTGGCGTCGGGGTAGCGGCGCGCGCGCAGGTGCTCGAGCACGACGCGCACGCCGGGGTCGACGTCGTCGAAGCGGCGATCGCGCAAGCGGCGCGCGATCTCGAGGGCGAAGAGCGGGTAGGGATCGGTCAGGGTGGCACCGGACGAGAACGCGCGCTCGCTCTGGGCGAAGGCTGCGTCGTCGCCGCCCAGGGCGGACGCGAGCGCGGTGACCCCATTCGCCACGTGGCGCTCGGTGCGCTCCGAGGCGAGGTCACAGCGCAGCACCAGGACGACCGCGACGACGCCCAGCACGGCGAGGCCGACCAGCCGCCGACGCCAGCTCGCGCGGCGCCGTTCGCCGGCCGAGAGCGCGTCGTCGGGCTCGCTCAGATCGCGTCCGAGCCGGTCTCGCCGGTGCGGATCCGCACCGCGTGATCGACGCCGATGACGAAGATCTTGCCGTCACCGATCTTGCCGGTCTTGGCGGCGCGCTCGATCGTCTCGACGACCATCTTGACCTGCTCGTCGCGCACGACGATCTCGAGCTTGGTCTTGGGCACGAAGTCGACGATGTACTCGGCGCCGCGATAGACCTCGCGCTTGCCGCCGGTGCGGCCGAAGCCCTTGACGTCGCTGACGGTCATGCCCTCGATGCCGATCTCGGCCAGCGCCTCTTTGACCTCGTCGAGCTTGAAGGGTTTGATGATGGCCTCGATCTTCTTCATCGCGCATTCTCCGTCGGCGAGGCTGACTCTGCCGTCGCTCGGATGCGCCGTCAATCACTCGCGACATGCGGCGCGCGCGGCGAAATCTGCGCGAAACAGAAGAGGCTGGTCACGTCGGTCGCTTCGTGCTCGGATCGCGCCATGAGCCCCTACCTGCCACCTGGACGACGCGCGGGTCCTCGCGGACGCGCGGACGCCAAGCCCGAACGCGCGCCCGCGGCGCCGCCCAAGAACTACATCACGCCGCGCGGCTTCAAGCGCCTGATGGACGAGCACCACTACTTGCGCGTCGTCGAGCGCGCGCGCGTCGTCGAGGAGGTCGCGCACGCCGCCTCGCTCGGCGACCGCTCGGAGAACGCCGAGTACATCTACGGCAAGAAGCGCCTGCGCGAGATCGACCGCCGCCTGCGCTGGCTGCACAAGCGCCTGGCCGCGGCCGAGGTCGTCGAGCCGTCCCAGGACCGCGGCGACGTGATCTACTTCGGCGCCACGGTGACCTGCGCCTATGCCGACGGCAGCGAGAAGGTCTTCGACCTCGTCGGCGAGGACGAGATCGAGGCCGAGCTCGGGCGGATCTCCTGGCGCTCGCCGCTCGGCCAGGCGCTCATGCGCAAGAAGGAAGGCGACACGGTGCGCTTCCAGCACCTCGCCGAGCGCTCCTCGATCGAGATCCTCGAGGTGGTCTATCGCCCGCAGGAGCCCGACCCGCCGAGCCGCTGGGACCAGCACAAGGCGGCGATGCGCGGCGAGGTCCCAGAAAGCCTGGAGCTCCCCGACGATCTCGCCGCCGACGACGAGGACGAAGACGGCGAGCCGGAGCCCGCATGAGCGACGAGGACAGCCGCATCGGCCTCATCCGGCTGCGCGTGCGCGACCTCGGCCAGCTCTTCAACACGCTCGATCCCGATCCGCTGCACGAGCGCGACCTCGACACGGGCGCCTCGGCGTACATCGTGTCCTGGGCGCGCGAGGTACCGCGCCACGTGCCGCTCAGGCTGCGCATCGAGATCGCGCAGCCCAAGGCCGGCCAGTCGATCGAGCACGTCGTGCAAGGGATCCGCAACTACTTCGAGCAGGGGGCCGACCTCGCGCGCAACGAGCTGCGCCAGCTCCTGCGGCGCGGACGCTGGAGCCTCGTCATCGGCCTCGTCATGCTCGCCTTCACCCACGTCGGCGGCTATCTGCTCGGCGAGGTCGCGGGCCCGAGCCCGGGCACCTCGCTCGTGCGCGAGGGGCTCCTCATCGGCGGCTGGGTCGCGATGTGGCGCCCCCTCGACATCCTCCTCTACGAGTGGTGGCCGATCCGGCGCAAGCGCCTCGACTTCGCGCGCATGCAGGCCATGCCGATCGACGTGCTCATGCTCGACCCCCCCAAGTCCGCGTGAATGTCCGCCGGAGCCCGGCGTCGCTCGCGCCTCCGTCCCACCCACCTGGAGTCCCCCATGAAGCTCGCCCTGCTTGCCTCCTGCCTCGTCATCTCGTCGCTCGTCGCGGCGCCCGTCGTCCTCGGCCAGGCCGACCCCGGCTCCGGCTTCACCCTCGCGAAGGGCTGGAAGTCGCACCCGCAGAGCCCGGCCAGGCTCGAGCGCAAGGGCGAGACCTGCAGCATGAGCGGCGTCATCTACCGCGAGGCCGGCAGCAGCTTCGACTTCGACCTCGACAGCGCCTCGGGCAACGTGCGCGCGCACGTCGTCAAGATCGACTCGTTCACGATCAAGCAGCAGATGGGTGCGTACGACCGCCTCGGGGGCTCGCGTGAACCGATCCGCGTGCCGGGGCACCTGGAGTTCCCGCAGATCACCTTCTACATCCCCGAGCGCGAGGCCCAGGTCTTCAAGCTCGCCTTCCTAGCGCGCCACGCGGTGCCCCACGCGCTGAAGCTCGACAACCTCCGCTTCGGCTGCACGCCGCTGCCCTGACGATCACGGGCGGGAAACCAGCCGACGAGCCTCAGGGCCGTCGTCCTAGTGCTTCGCCGCCGATGTTTCGATCCGAAACGGCGGCGGCGAAGCGCTAGATGCGACGCGAAGCGGCGCGGGGGTCGAAGGGGGCGCAGCCCCCTGTCCAATCGGGCTAGCGTCGTGGCCTCGCGAAGCGAGAACGCCATCGAAGATGGCGTTGCCAACGTAGTTCACTACGTTGGCGCCACGGCACTAGAGCGCTGACCAGAAACCTCATGCTGCGGTTCTCCAGAGTGCATCGAGCACGAAGCAGTTACCGACAACCGCGGTGCGCTCGGAATCGAACTCGTTCTTGTCGAGGCCGCGGTAGCGCGCGCGT
>WYBB01000114.1 GCA_011526585.1 Deltaproteobacteria bacterium | reverse complement strand
GGCGCTGGCGGCGATGGCGTGGGCGCTCGGCGAGATCGGGGATGACGGGGCGCGGGCGACGCTGGACAAGCTCGCGGGTCATGCCTCCGAGGTCGTCAAGAAGGAGGCGCGCGACGCGCTCGCGAAGTTGCCGTCACCCGAGCCGCCGCCCGCGGAGTAGTGCGCCGGTCAGAGGTTGGGCAGGAGCATGAAGGCGAGCCCGGCGACGATGGTCGCAGGGATCGCCGAGACCGCCAGCCAGAGCGGGCTGATGCCGGTGGGGCCGAAGCTGCCTTTGAGGATGCCGAAGCCGGCGGGATTGGGGGCGTTGGCGATGACCGTGAGGCCGCCGCCGGTGACGGCGCCGGCCAGCAGCGCGTACTTCGAGCCTTCGCTGAGCCCTTCGACCTGCGCGCCGAGGAAGGTCAGGGCGGCGTTGTCGGTGAACGCCGTGAGACCGGTGGCGCCGAAGAAGAGCGGCGCCTCGCTCATGCCGGCGAGGGTCGGCTGTAGCCACCAGGTCTGCAGCGCCCCGAGCGTGACCAGGCCCATCAGGAAGTAGCCGACGAGCAGCGCCTCGCGCAGCTTGAGATCGTCCTGGTACTCGGCGGTGGCGGCGGCGACGCCGAGGAAGAAGAGGAAGAAGCCCATGAAGGCCGGGATGTGGTGGTTGGTGGCGACGACCGCGCCGATGAGCGCGATGTGCACGACCATGAGCCAGATCGGGACCTTGCGCTTCGGTTTGGCGCTGTCGCTCGGGACCGGCGGGAGCGAGGCGAGCTCCTTTCGGAAGAGGAAGGCGGCCGCGACGGTGCAGATGGCCACCGCGACCGCGGCTTTCCAGCCGAAGTGGGTCAGCATGTAGGCGATGTCGAGATCCCACTTGCCGGCGACCATGACGACCGGCGGCGCGGCGAAGTGCGTGAGCGTGCCGCCGATCGAGATGTTCACGAAGAGGAGGCCGATCGTGGCGTACATCAGCTTGTTGGACATGCCGCGATCGTAGAAGCGTCGCTTGAGCAGCAGCGCGGTCACGGTCATCGCCGCCGGCTCGGTGATGAAGCTGCCGAGCAGCGGGCCGACGATGAGGCAGGCGACGAAGAAGGCGGTGTCGCGGTGGATCGGCAGCGCCTTCGAGCAGGTCTCGATGGCGACACGCGCGACCTCGAGCACCGGGCGCGTCGCGGCCATCGCCATGATGGCGAAGACGAAGAGCGGCTCGGTGAAGTTGATGGTGAGCGGCGCGGTCTGACCCGGCAGCGTGTAGCGACTCTCGAGGTAGGCGATCGAGTCGTCCCAGCCGATGGTCGACGCGAAGACGGCGAGCAGGATCATCGCCCAGAGGCCGAAGACGACCTCGACCTCGCCGAGGATGTGGAAGGTGTTCTCCCCGACCGAGCCCTCGGGGAAGCGCATGGCCAGTGTCTCGAAGCGCTTGACGAGGAAGGTATGGAGGATGGCGCAACCGAAGAGCACGGTGGCGATGATTTCGATGCTGCTGGGATTCACCCGAACGCTCCGTGGGTGCTATGCGTTGGAATTCGCGTGGCGCACGAATCTGGAGGAGGACGATGGCCAGGTCAATCACGATGGTGAAGAAGCGACTCCAGAGCGGGGAGCCATGTCCGAAGTGCATGGAGGTCCAGGCGTTCCTGGAGGAGCGCGGCCTCTGGTCGCAGGTCGACGAGGTCGTGTGGGCCGACGAGGCCGATCCCGACTCGCCTGGGTGGGCGCTGGCGCGCGAGCACGACGTCTCGCTCGCGCCGTTCTTCGTCGTGCGCGAGGGGGATGGCGCTACGAGGGTGTATACCAGCGCGCTCCAGCTCGCGCGCCTGCTCGTGCGCGATGACGAGGCGGCCCGCGAGCAGTCCGCGGACCCGGTCGAGCCTCCCGGCGACGACCCACCGACCGTCGTGCGTTGGGCGCTCGAGCGCTGGGGCGCCGAGTGCGCCATCGCGTTCTCGGGGGCCGAGGACGTCATCCTGGTCGACCTCGCCGCCAGGACCGGCCTGCCGTTCTCGGTCTTCACGCTCGACACCGGGCGCCTCTTCCCCGAGACGCTCGCGTTCATCGACACGGTGCGCGAGCGCTACGGTGTACCGATCGATGTGGTCTTCCCCGACGCGGTCGCGGTCGAGGATCTCGTCAGGCGCAAGGGCACGATGAGCTTCCTCGTCGATGGCCACCACGAGTGTTGTTCGATCCGCAAGGTCGCGCCGCTGGCCCGCGCGCTCGCGCACAAGCGCGCCTGGATGACGGGTCTGCGCCCCGATCAGAGCCCGGCCACGCGCGGCGCGCTGCCCGTCGTCGAGCGCGACGACCAGCACGCGACCCCGAGCGGCGAGCCGCTCGTCAAGGTCAACCCCCTCGTGCGCTGGACCGCCGCCGACGTGTGGCGCCACCTGCGCGAGCACGACGTGCCGACGAACCCGCTTCACCTGCGCGGCTATCGATCGATCGGTTGCGCGCCCTGCACCCGCCCGGTGAGCCCCGGCCAGCACGAGCGCGAAGGGCGCTGGTGGTGGGAGGAGGCGACCCGGCGCGAGTGCGGTCTGCACCTCAAATGAAGACGGCCGGGCAAACGCCCGGCCGTCATCACGGATCCGCGAGGCGGTCGCGAGACCGCCTCGACGTCTACCTCACTCCCACTTGACGTTCGGGCAGAGCTGGCCGGCCGCCTGCTTCGCCGCGTCGAGCGTCGTCTTGCACGCCTGGCTCAGCGCCGACTTCGCCGCGTCACCACCGTTGGCGATCGCCTGCTTCCAGCCGTCGAGCGCGGTCTTCATGCCGCTCTCGAACGCGCCCTTGGCCGCGTCGGGGAGCGCGCCCACGCACTCGGTCATCTTGGTGACGTAGAGATCGCACTCGGGCACGCCGATGCCCTCGCCAGCCGCGGCCGGCGCCTCACCCGCGGGCGCATCGGCCGGCTTCTCCGCCGCGCCGCCGAGCATGCCCAGCTGCGCCGCGACCTCCATGCCGTTCATGTAGCCGGCCCAGCTCTTGAACTTGCCGTCGACGATGCGCGAGACGGCCAGCTCGGTCGTGGTGACCTTCTGGTCCTTGGCCTCGGCGCCGGGGATCCCGCCCTTGTAGGTGCCGGTGCTCTTGCTCACCGTCACGTAGTACTCGCCGACCGAGAGGTCCTTCTCGGTCGTCATCTCCGAGTCGGCGAACATGCCCATCCACTGCTTCATCGCCGCGGCGAAGTCGGCCTTGGTGATGGTCTTGCCGGTCATGAAGTCGACCATCGTGTAGTCGTCGGCGATGTGCTCGGCGACGGCGGCCTCGATGGTGTCCGGCTTCATCTTCGCGCCGAAGGTCTTGTAGAGCTCCGCGTGCGCCGGGTTGGCCTCGCCCTTGATGACCTCGGTCGTCTCGGGCATCGCCACCGCGGTGAAGCCCTCGGCCAGGCCCGGGATCATGCCGGCCTGCATCATCATGTTGGCCTGGTCATAGAAGTCCCACATCGCCGTGGCCTTGCCCTCGGCGTTGAACTCCACCAGGAACGCGCCCGGCACGGTCACCGGCTTCATCGCCTCGGCGCCGTCGGCGCCCTTGACTTTCATGTTGGCGCTGACGACGTACTCGACGACCATCGTGTTGCCCGACTCGATGATGCGCGCCGCCTTCATCTTGACGTCGCTCATCATCGCCAGGTCGGCCTTGGCCTTGTCGATGATCGCCTGCTTGCCCTTGAGCTCGGCACCCTCGGGGGCGCCCGGCTGGTAGCGCACGGCGTCGTCGGCGAAGACCGCGTAGGCCTCCTCGGGGTTGCCGGCGGCCCAGGCCTCGATCGCCTTCTGGACCATCGCGACGCGGTCAGCCGGCGCCTCGGCGGTCGGCTCTTCCTTGGTCGGCTCCTCCTTGGGGGCCTCGGCCGTCGGCTCCTCCTTGGTCGGCTCCTCCTTGGGGGCCTCGGCGCTCGGCTCCTCCTTGGTCGGCTCCTCCTTGGGGGCCTCGGCCTTGGCCGGCTCCTCGGTCTTCGCGGGCTCCGGCTTGGCCGGCTCCGCCTTCTTGCCACACGCCGCGGTCGAGAGAGCGGCTACCGCCAGGATCGAAACGTAAAGACGCATGATGTGTCCTCCACAGGGCCGCGGTCCAAATCCCTTTATGTTTCCAGGGGGTACCGCGGCGACCATCCACCCTCCGACCCACTTGGCATTCCGCACCTCACGGACTTTCCGCGCGGTCGGACTGGGTGTCCGGTGAAATCGGGGCCGCGATAGCGCAGGTCCGCCCGGAAATCAACGGTGGGGATCCGTGGTTAGGACCCGATCGCGCCGCCGTGCCGGAGCCAACCCTTGATCCGCCTCGGCAGCCGCGCGATCCGCGCGTGATCCACCGAGGGAAGCGCGATCGCGCTCTTGGTTGCCCAGAATACGATGCGTCCGCGACGATTGTCTGAGATCGTCTGGCTACTGCCGCGATCACTCAGCATCCTCAAGAGGTACGCCGCCGCCTTTGCGGAATACGTCGTGTCCAGCCGCAGGCCGACGTGGCTCAGCTCGGCGAGCGCACCCCACGCGGCCACGGTCGGCCGCCCGTAGCCCCCGCCGAGCTCGTCGCCGACGACGGCGAGCCGCGCGCGGAAGTCCTCGGCCGTCCTCGGGAACTCCGGCATGTTCAGCCCCGCCGCCGCGAAGCGCTCCGCCAGGTACCGCGCCGTCGCCTCCGCCAGGCGCGCCACGCGCCACGTCGCCGTCACCGGCCACGGCGTCACCCGCACCGCCACGATGCGCGGCGCCCTCCCCGCGAGGTGCCCGCTCGCGTGCGCCAGCGCTGTCCCCACCAGGAGCCCGGCCGTCGTGCAGGTGCTGCCGATCGGCAACACGATCGCCTCGATCTCCCGCCCGCCGAGCTGCGCCCCCAGCTCCAGCGCCGCGCCCGCGTGCCCCACCGCCCCGACCGGCGTCGCCGCGCCCGGCGGCATCACCCAGGCCCGCCGCGTGCCGCGCACCCACAGGGCCGTCGCCGGCATCGCGACCACCGAGCGCGCCCAGCGGATCTCGTCGCACACGCTCGCCGTCACGACGAGGTTGTCCTCGGCGGTCTGGCTCCACGGCTGCGGCCACAGCACCGCCCCGGCGCCAAAGCCCTGCCGGCGCGCGTGGATCGCCGCCGCCAGCGCGTGGTTCGACCCGTATGCCCCCGTCGACCAGATCTCCTGGAGTCCCGCCGCGCGCGCCGCTCCGAAGACCATCTCCAGCGGCCGGATCTTGTTGCCCGCGTAGCCCTCGGCCGAGAGGTCCTCGCGCTTGAAGAGCACCTCGCGCCCGCGCACGACCTTGCTCTGCAGCGGCGAGGGCCACGCCCCGAGGCGCATCCAGGGGATCGCCTCGGCCAGGCGTGGCCACGCCTTTAAGAGCATCGGGCCGCCGTCGCTCAGCGCGTCAGCGGCCGGTACTTGAGCGGCTTCGGGGTGTCGGCGTCGATGCCCAGGCGCCGCTTGCGGTCCGCCTCGTACGCCTGCCAGTTGCCCTCGTACCAGACGACCTGCGAGTCGCCTTCGAACGCCAGGATGTGCGTCGCCAGCCGGTCGAGGAACCAGCGATCGTGGGTGACGAGCACCACGCAGCCCGCGAACTCGGCGATGGCGCTCTCGAGCGACTGCAGCGTCTCGATGTCGAGGTCGTTGGTCGGCTCGTCCAGCAAGAGCACGTTGCCGCCTTCGATCAGGAGCTTCGCCAGGTGCACGCGGTTGCGCTCGCCGCCCGACAGGAGCCCCACCTGCTTCTGCTGGTCGGCGCCCTTGAAGTTGAAGAAGCCGCAGTAGGCGCGCGCGTTGACCTCGCGCTTGCCGATGGCGATGAAGTCCTTGCCCTGCGAGATCTCCTGGTAGACGGTCTTGTCCGGGTCCAGCGCCGAGCGCTCCTGGTCGACGAACGCCAGCTTGACCGTCTCGCCGACCTTGAGCTCCCCGGCGTCGGGCTTCTCGCGCCCGACGACCATCTTGAGCAGCGTCGACTTGCCGGCGCCGTTGGGGCCGACCACGCCGACGATCCCCGCGCGCGGCAGGATGAAGTCGAGGTGCTCGAAGAGGAGCTTGTCCTGGAAGCCCTTCTTGAGATCCTTCGCCTCGATCACCGTCGTGCCCAGGCGCGGCCCGGGCGCGATCGAGATCGACACCGGCGCGTCGCGCTTGTTCTCCTCCTCGTCGGCGAGCTTCTCGTAGGCGGACAGACGCGCCTTGCCCTTGGCCTGCCGCCCCTTGGCGGACATCTTCACCCACTCGAGCTCGCGGTCGAGGATCTCCTTCTTGCGCGACTGCGACTTCTCCTCCTGCGCCAGGCGCTTGGACTTCTGTTCGAGCCAGCTCGAGTAGTTGCCCTCGAAGGGGATCCCCCTGCCGTGGTCGAGCTCGAGCACCCAGCGCGTGACGTTGTCGAGGAAGTAGCGGTCGTGCGTGACGATGATGACCAGACCCGGATACTCGCGCAGGTGCCGCTCGAGCCAGGCGACCGACTCGGCGTCGAGGTGGTTGGTCGGCTCGTCGAGGAGCAGGATCTCGGGGCGCTCGAGCAGGATCCGCGTCAGCGCCACGCGCCGCTTCTCGCCGCCGGAGAGCTTGTCGACCGGCGCGTCCGCGGGCGGGCAGCGCAGGGCCTGCATCGCGACCTCGACGCGGTTGTCGAGCTCCCAGCCGTTGGCCGCCTCGATCTTGTCCTGCAGCTCGGCCTGTTCCTCGATGAGCTTGTCCATGTCGGCGTCGGGGTCGGCGAAGGCGGCGTTGATCGCCTCGTAGCGCTCGAGCAGCGCCTTGACGTGCTTCAGCCCGAGCTCGACGTTGCCGCGCACGTCGAGGCTCGCGTCGAGCTCCGGCTCCTGCGCGAGGTAGCCGACCGAGACCCCGGGCTGCAGGATGAGCTCGCCGCCGAACTCCTTGTCCACGCCGGCGATGATGCGCAGGAGCGTCGACTTGCCGGCGCCGTTGACGCCGACGATGCCGATCTTGGCGTCCTTGAAGAAGGACAGGTAGATCCCCTTGAAGAGGTCCTTCCCGTTGGGGAGGCGCTTTTCCAAGCCGACCATGTTCATGATGATGTCCGCCATGCGACCCCCTCTATCGCAACCGCGCGTGCGGGTCGAGCGTGGCGATCGCGGGGCGCCGTGTGCGCGGTGGCGCTGTCCGGCGTCCCTGTGTATCGTCCCCTCGTGACGACCCCAACGCCCGTCCTGGTCCTGGTCGACGAAGGCTACTTCGGACACGAGAGCCTGCAGGCCGAGCTCGGCGCGCGCTTCGACGTGCGCTTTGCCACGGATCTCGCCGAGGCGCTCTCCGCGCTGGCCACCCTCGAGCACCCGCTCGTGCTCGCGCCGCGCGCGCTCGAGCCGCTCGCCGGCGACGCCCTCCTCGCCGAGCTCGCCGCCCGCGGCCAGGACTTCCTCGGCGCGCTCATGCTCGACGACGATATCGATCATATAGGAGAGGGCGTTCACCTGGTGATCCGCCGCCCGCTCGGCCCCGGCGCCCTCCGGCTCCAGCTCCAGGCCGCCGCCACCCAGCGCGCGCGTCTCCTCGCCGCGCGCGCGAGCGCCGTCCGCCTCGCCGCCGACCTCGGGCGCCTCGCCGACGGCCTGCGCCACGACCTGCGGGGCCAGCTGCAGAGCGTCGTCGGCCTGGCCTCGCTCGTGCTCGAGCTCGAGCGCCCGCGCCGCGCCCCGGACGACGAGCTCATCGACTTCGTCACTCGTATCAACGCCGCCGGCGATCGCCTCACCCGCTTCGCCGACGCGCTCGGCGACTGGCTCGCCGCCGCGCGCCGGCCCTTCGAGCGCGCCGCCGTCGATCTCGTCGATCTCGCCCGCGAGGTGATCGCCCGCGTGCGCGCGGCAGGCCCTTCCTCCACGCCCGGATCCGCGCCGCCCCCCGAGATGAGCTTCGAGCTCGTCGATGCGAGCGTGCTCGTCGCGCGCGCCGAAGGCGACCCGCGCATGCTGCAGCGCGCGCTCGAGGTGCTGGTGGAGCGCGCCGCGGCCAACGCGCGCCCGGTACGCGTCACCCTCGACCGCACGCCCGAGGGCTGGGCGCTCTCGGTCTACGACGTCTTCGCGCGCCCGATCCCCGAGAGCCACCACGAGCGCGTCTTCGACCTCTTCGAGAAGGTCGGCGGCGGTGACGGCGTCGGGCTCGCCTTCGTCAAGAAGGTGGCCGAGCGCCACGGCGCCAGTGTGCGCCTCGCGCCGCACGCCGCCGGTGGCCACGAGGTCGTCCTCACCTTGCCCTGGGTGACTTGATGCGCTCGCTCGCGCGGGCCATGGCGATCGCCCTCACCGCCCTCGTCGCGTGCAGCGATTCGAGCGATCGCGCCGACGCTGACGCGCGCGCCGAGGTCGACCCCGACACCAGCCCCGCCGATACCTCCGACGCCGACGGGGACACCGCACGCCCGGACGTCGCCGACGCGGACGCCGGCGACGCCGCCCCGGCCGAGTGCGAGGTCGACCTCGACTGCCGCCTGCCCTGCGCCGAGGGCCGCTGTCTCGACGGACGCTGCACCTACGCCGCGGCCGACCCCACCGCCAGCGGCTGCCTCGACGGCGAGCCGCTCGCCTGCGTCGCCCCCGGCGCGCCCAGCCCCGCGAGCGCCTGCCTCTTCTGCAACCCGCACGCCGCGCTCATCGGCTACTCGAACGTCGCCCTGGCCGAGACCTTCGAGGTCGGCGCCGGCCGCCTGCTCATCGAGAAGCTCACGCCCTCGTCGGCGTCCTGGACGATCTCCTCACGCCGCGCCGGCGACGGCGAGCGCAGCCTCTACTTCGGCGACGCCGCGCTCGGCACCTACGACGTCGGCGAGCGCGCCGCCGCGCGCGCCGTGACCCCGCCCATCGCGCTGCCCGCCGACCCCCCCGAGCTCACCGTCGGCTTTCAGCTCTTCGCGGACACCGAGGAGACCCCCGGCTTCGATCGCCTGCAGCTCCTCGTCCTGCCCCCCGCGTCCGGCGACGGCGACGCCGTCGCGCCGGTCGTGGTGTGGTCGAGCGACGAGATCGGCGGCACCACCCACGGCGAGTTCCTGCCGATCGCCGTCGCGCTCGGGCCGCTCGCGCCCGGCCAGCGCCTCGCCTTCGAGGCGGACAGCATCGACGGGATCATCAACGGATTCGAGGGGTTCTATATCGACTCCGTGCGCCTCTTCTCCGGCTGTTGCGACGCCGAGCACCCCTGCGACGACGGCAACCCCTGCACCGACGACGCGTGCAGCGAAGGCCTCTGCACCTTCACCGCGCGCGCGAGCTGCTGCCTCTCCGACGGCGACTGCGACGACGGTGACCCGTGCAGCGACGACGCGTGCCAGCGCGCCGCCGGCGAGCGCGGCGGGGCCTGCGTCTCCATCCCGCGCCCCGACTGTTGCGCCGGCGCCTCCGACTGCGACGACGGCGACCCGTGCACCGAGGACGCCTGCCTCACCGAGGCGGACGGCGCGGGCCGCTGTCGCCAGGCGCCGCTCTGCTGCGCGAGCGATACGGCGTGCGACGACGGTGACGCCTGCACCATCGGCACCTGTCTCGATGGCCAGTGTCATTATCGATCGGCCTGCTGCCGCGCCGACGCCGACTGCGACGACGGCGTCGCCTGCACGCTCGACCGCTGCGAGGCCGGCGTCTGCCACAACGACTTCACCTACGAGCGCGGCTGCTGCGTGCCCGACGTCTTGAGCGAGCGCTTCGACGCGGGCGCGCCCGGCGGCTGGAACCTGAGCCCGCCGGCCAACAACGTCGGCTGGCGCGTGCACCCCAACCCGAGCGCCCCGAGCGGCACCCATGTCCTTTATTATGGGCATCCCACCCTCAACTTCTACGAGTCCGGCGGGCGCAACAGCGGCACCGCCACGACCCCGCTCGTGCGCCTGCCCGACGGCGTCGAGCTCAAGCTCTCCTTCCAGGTGCTGCTCGACGTCGAGGACAACCCGCAGCGCGATCTCTTCGCGGTGGAGGCGCTGATCGGCCAGGCGGTCGTGCCGCTCGTCGGCAAGGCCGAGCTGACCCTCGGGCGCTGGCAGGAGGTGCAGGTCGACCTCACCTGGGCCGCGTCGCAGGCGATCCAGATCCGCTTCTCCTTCGACTCGGTCGACGGCGCGCAGAACACCACGCGCGGCGTGCTCCTCGACGACGTGCGCCTGCTCTCGACCTGTCTGCCGCGCCGCTGCGGCCTCGACGCCGAATGCGGCAGCCGCGCCTCGTGCATCGTCGGCACCTGTGATGAGGGCCAGTGCCGCTACGGCGGCGGCTGTTGATCGAGATCAAGGGCAGCTCAGCCGGATCTCGTGGGTGTGTGACTGACCCGCCGAGCCATTGTTGCTCGAGATCAAGGTGACCGGCGTGCCGACGGCGAGCGCGGCGAAGTCGTCGGCGCTCACGGTGACCGTGTGCGTGTGCCCGGTGTTGTCCCCGCGGATGTCGTAGGTCTTGTCGACGCCGGC
>WYBB01000018.1 GCA_011526585.1 Deltaproteobacteria bacterium | reverse complement strand
TTGTCCAGCGCCGACAACTGCGGGATCGCGCGCTGGAGATCCGCGCTCTCGCGACCCCCTCGACGTGCCGACGCATCGTGTGGGTCGAATTTGAGTCGGCCGCTCCGCTCCGGTAGACCCTGCCGCCCATGTGCATCGCACCCCGACTCCATCTCATCCTCACCCTGGGCATCATCGCCTGCGGCGACGACTCGCAACCCCGAACCGACGCGGCCGACACCGCCGACACCACCGACACCACCGAGCCCGACGTGGACACCACCGAGCCCGACGTGGACACCACCGAGCCCGACGCGGACACCACCGAGCCCGACGCCGACACCACCGGGCCCGACGCGGACACCACCGGGCCCGACGCGGACACCACCGAGCCCGACGCGGACACCACCGAGCCCGACACCACGGCCGACGTCGAGGTCAGCCCGCCGTGTGTGCCCGACGGCGAGGTCTTCGACGACCCCCGCGTCGTGGTCTGCGGATCGACCCTGACCTTCGTGTTCTACGGCGAGGACCTCTCGCCCTCGGCCTGCCCGCCCTACTACCGCTTCAACGACACGAAATACCCGAGCCTCGAGGCGCTCGCCGCCGCCCACGGCTGCGACGCGAGCTGCGAATATCGCGCGACGATGGGTGTCGACATCATCGGCTGCGAGAGCGGTTTCCGCACGGGCTACGAGGTCTACGAGCCGCTGGTCGCGGACGAGTGCCTGGACGCGGTCTACGCGACCCCCATCGGGCTCCTCTCCGACCTCTGCCTCTGGCCCGAGAAGACCTGCCGCGCCGACTGCAACCCGGCCTGCGCCGAGGGCACCGTCGGCGACCTCGACGCACGCCAGCTCTCCGGGGCTGCCGGCACGAAGCGGATCACGAGCGACAACATCGGCCAGAGCTTCCGCGCCGAGACGGAGGGGATCCTGACCGGCGTCGAGCTCCGCCTGAACCGCTGCGAGGTGAGCACGCCCGCTTCGCTGACGATCCTCGACGGCGACGGCGCCGAGCTCGCCTGGGCCGAGCTCGCCGTCGTCCCCGAAGGCTGCGAGAGCACCGCCGACCTCGCGGGCGGTGCCCCGGGCGCCGCCTACTTCGCCCTGGAAGGCCAGTGCCTCGCCGTCGCCATCGGCGACACCCTGCGCCTGGTCGTCAACGCCCCGTTCTGCGAGACGCCGCCGTGCGGCGAGGGCCCCGGTCTCGGCTACGCGACGGACGACCCCTACCCGCTGGGGAGCCTCTTCGTCGGCGACACCGCGGTCCCGACGGAGGACCTGAGCTTCAAGGTGTTCGTCGAGTGAACACGCGCGATGACCATGCACGGTCCGGGTTCGTCGGGCGGACGCCCGGCGGAGTCACCGCAACCGCCGCGAAGCTTCGTTCGCTTGAGGAAGCCCGAAATTCTCGAGCATCTGGCGCTCCTCCTCGTCGAGCGGTCGCGGCGGGATCTGGAGTGTCGCCCGTCCCGAGCCCGCCTCGAAGCACGCGCGCTCGTCGCACCCACCCGCGGTCTTCCACGTGACGGTCAACGTCGTGCTCCTCCTGGGATCGGTCATGGGGAGACGGATGAGGTACTCTCCCGACTCCGGCCTGAGCTCGATGGCGTGGAGGAAGTTGCATTCCACCCAACAGGCTCCGGACGGCAGATCGAGCGTGAGCTCCACCGGCCCCGGAGGTCGGGGCACGAGGATCGCCGACGCTCGGCCGGGATAGGTCGGCCCGTTGCCGCAATAGGTCCACCGCGCATGCTCGAAGAAGGTCAGGTGAAGCTCGGGCTTCGCGATGGCCGGGGGCTCGTGCAACGGCGGCTCCGGATGCGGGGAGCCGTCGGGGCTCGCCGCTCGGGGAGGGTCGCGCGGAGCGCAGGCGAGCCCGTGCGGCAACGCACCGATCGCGAACAGCGAAGCGACGAGCCCGAGGCCCCCTCGTCTGCCTTCCATGATGTCAGGCTATCGCGCCTTCCCTTCGGGAACAACGACCGTCCCCCCGCGAGGCGCGGCGAGGCGTGCGTTGCGATCGTGCTGAGGTCGATGGTCGGAACGCTCAGGGCTCGAGGTCGATGAAGCAGCCGTTGGGGATCATGTTGTCGCCCTCGGGCAGCGAGCGCAGATAGTGACCGATGTCGAGCGCGTCCTGATCGGTCAGGTTCTTGAACTCGCCCATCGGGCCCGACGGCATCGGCGGGCAGACCCCGTCGCCGTTGGGGTCGACGCCCATCTTGAGCACGGTCGCGATCTGCTCGGCGGTGTAGCTCGGTCCCAGGCCGTTTTCGTGCGGCGTCAGGTTGGCGGTGAAGATCAGCTCGGGGAACGGCGGCGAAGGCAGCCCGAAGAGCGCGGCCGGGAAGGCGTTGCCGCCCTGGAACGAGCGCGACCAGTCGCGGGGCTTGTCGGCGCCGGGCTCGGTCTCGGGGGTGTGGCACTCGAGGCAGACCCCGACGTTCGCCGCCAGGTAGCGCCCGCGCATCGCGGCCTCCATCTCCGGGTAGTCCGCGCGCGGCATCGGCACCTCGGTGGCGAGATCGACGCGCGGCGCCGGTGCGGGCGGCGCGGTGAAGGGCGCCTGGCTCGGCGGCACGGTGTGGTCGACCGCCGGCAGCGTGCGCAGGTAGGCGACGATCGCGTCGGCGTCCTCCCCGCTCATGTTGCCGAGCACGAAGTAGGGCATGAAGGGGTGCAGCGCGGTGCCGTCGGGGCGCTTGCCCTCGAGGAACATCGCCTTGATCTCGGCGTCGCTGCGATTGGCGAGCCCGGTCGGGTGGTTCGTCAGGTTCGGGGTGTTGGCGCAGCCGAACTCGGGGTTGGTGGGATCGGCGTCGATGAAGCACTCCACGCCCGAGAGGTGCTGGTCTTCGATGAACGCGCCATCGGGCCCGCGCGGCGAGTGGCAATCGACGCACACCGCGACGGTGTGCACGAGGTAGCGGCCGCGTGTGACCTCGGGGTGCAGGTCGATGCTGCAGTCGTTGGGCACGAGCAGATCACCCGGCGGCAGCGACTTGATGAAGTGCGCGAGGTCGACCAGATCGCCGTCGGCGAGGTTCTTGAACTCGCCCATCGGGCCGGCGGGCATCGGCGGGCAGACGCCGTTGCCCTCGGGGTCGACGCCGTTTTTGATCGCCTCGACGAGCTGTTCGACGGTGCGCTCGCCCAGGCCGTTTTCGTGCGGGGTCAGGTTGGCCGAGTAGATCACCTCGGGGAAGGGCGGGCTCGGCAGGCCGAAGGCCGCCGCCGGGAACGCCCGGCCACCCTGGAAGGAGCGGCTCCAGTCGCGCGGCTCCGCGGTACCGGGCGCGGTCTCGGGGGTGTGGCACTCGAGGCAGATCCCGACGTTCGCCGCGAGGTAGCGACCGCGCATGGCGGCCTCCATCTCGGGATAGCCCTCGACGGGCATCGGCACCTCGCTCGCGAGGTCGACCTTGGGCGCCGGGGCCGCCGGCGGGGTGAACGGCACCTGGCTCGGCGCGACCTGGTGGTCGACCCCGGGCAGGCTGCGCAGGTAGGCGACGACCGCGTCGGCGTCGGCCTCGGACATGTTGCCGAAGACGAAGTAGGGCATGAACGGGTGCAGCGCGGTGCCGTCGGGGCGCACGCCCTCGAGGAACATCTTCTTGATCTCGGCGTCGCTGCGATTGGCGAGCCCGGTCGGGTGGTTCGTCAGGTTGGCGGTGTTGAGGCAGCCGAGGTCCTCGTCCTCGGGGATCGCGTCGACGAAGCAGTCGACGCCCGAGAGGTGGCGCGCCTCGTCGAAAGCCCCATCAGGACCGCGCGGCGAGTGGCAGTCCACGCACACGGCGACGGTGTGCGCGATGTACTGCCCGCGCGCGATCACCTCCTCGTCGACCGTCTCGGTCGGGGTCGTGTCGGCCGGGCTCGTGTCCCCCGGGCCCGTGTCGCCCGCGGTGTCCTCGGCGCTGTCCGGCGCCGCGGTGTCGTCGCCGGGCGTGGTGTCCTCCTGCGTCTCGGCGGCGGTATCGCCGGGTGACGACGTGTCGGTGTCGGTCTTCGCCTTGTCGTCGTCGCCGCACGACGCGGCCATCATCACGATCGTGGCTACGACGAGCCGGGGTGGAATCGCGCGCATGGGGCCTCCTGAGTGTGGAAGTGCCCCCAGTATCCGCCAGTTGTTGCCGGATGCAACGCCACCTTGCGACATTTGCGCCCTATCGCACACCACCCCGTGCGCGGCGGGCGCCGCCGCTTGACACGCCCGGGCCGCGGCCGTTGAGTGAGGCATGCACCTCACGTCCCTACCGTGGCTCGATCCGGTCGACGACGCCGCGCTCGCCAAGAGCCTCGAGCGCGACGTGATCAGGAGCGAGTTCGTCGAGAAGCTCTACTGCATGCAGGCGAAGTTCCCGGGGGTCGCCACCACCCACGACTACTACCAGTCGCTGGCCCTGCTCATCCGCGACCGCGTGCTCTACCGCTGGGTCAAGAGCGCCTCCGCCTTCCTCGGCCGCGCCTCGCGCACCGTCGCCTACCTCTCGGCCGAGTACCTGCTCGGCCCGCAGCTCGGCCACAACATCCTCGCGCTCGGCTGCGAGGACAACGTGCGCGCCGCGCTCACCGACCTCGGGATCGATCTCGACGTGCTGCTCGAGCACGAGGGCGAGCCGGCGCTCGGCAACGGCGGCCTCGGCCGTCTCGCCGCCTGCTTCATGGACAGCCTGGCGACGCTCGACCTGCCGGCGATCGGCTACGGAATCCGCTACGAATTCGGTATCTTCGAGCAGACGATCAAGGACGGCGCCCAGGCCGAGCGCACCGATCTCTGGCTGCGGCACGGCTGGCCCTGGGCGGTTGCGCGCCCCGAGATCACGCTGCCGGTCGGCTTCGGCGGCTACACCGCGCACGAGCCGATCCCCGGCGGCGGCTTCCGCGTGCGCTGGCACCCCGCGCGCGTGGTCCTCGGCACGCCGCACGACGTGCCCGCCGCCGGCTACGGCACCCAGACCACCAACTTCTTCCGCTTGTGGCAGGCCCTCGCGCCCGAGTCCTTCGACTTCCACGCCTTCAACGTCGGCGACTACCTGCGCGCCGTGCACGAGAAGATCGTCTCCGAGAACATCACCAAGGTCCTCTACCCCAACGACGAGTCCCTCCAGGGCAAGCGCCTGCGCCTCGAACAGCAGTACTTCTTCGTATCCTGCTCGCTCCAGGACATGATCCGCCTCTACTCCCAGAAGCTCCCGACCCTCGACCAGTTCGCCGACAAGTTCGCCGTCCAGCTCAACGACACCCACCCCTCGCTCGCCGTCGCCGAGCTCATGCGGCTCCTCGTCGACGAGCACGGCTACGCCTGGGATCGCGCCTGGGCCATCACCACCGCCGCCCTGTCCTACACCAACCACACCCTCATGCCCGAGGCGCTCGAGACCTGGCCGCTCGACCTCTTCGCCCAGACGCTGCCGCGCCACCTCGAGATCATCTACGAGATCAACCGCCGCTTCCTCGAAGACGTGCGCCAGCGCTTCCCCGGCGACCTCGCGCGGCTTCGCCGCATGTCGATCATCGACGAGGACAACGGCCGCCGCGTGCGCATGGCCCACCTCGCCACCGTCGGCAGCCACGCCGTCAACGGCGTCGCCGCCATCCACTCGCGCCTCCTCACCGAGACGGTGCTCGCCGACTTCGCCCAGCTCTGGCCCGAGCGCTTCACCAACGTCACCAACGGTGTCACTCCGCGGCGCTTCGTCGTGCTCGCCAACCCCACGCTCAGCGCGCTCGTCACCGAGGCGATCGGCGACGGCTGGCCGCGCCAGCTCGAACGCCTGCGCGAGCTCGAGCCCTTCGCCGACGACCCGGCGTTCCGATCACGCTGGCGCGAGATCAAGTCCAAGAACAAGCGCCGCCTCGCCGAGCATCTCGCCCCGCTCGGCATCGCCCTCGATCCCGATCGCCTCCTCGACGTGCAGGTCAAGCGCATCCACGAGTACAAGCGCCAACACCTCAACCTCCTGCACGCCGTGACCCTCTACCAGCGGATCCGCGACGGCGTCACCCCGCGCGCAGCGCGCACGATCCTGATCGGCGGCAAGGCCGCGCCCGGCTACTGGGCGGCCAAGCTCATCATCCGCCTCGCCCACGCCGTCGCCCACACCATCGCCGCCGACCCGGTCGCCTCACGCTGGCTCTCGGTCGTCTTCGTCCCGAACTTCAACGTCAAGATGGGCGAGCACATCTACCCGGCCGCCGAGCTCTCCGAGCAGATCTCCACCGCCGGCATGGAGGCCTCGGGCACCGGCAACATGAAGCTCGCGCTCAACGGCGCCCTGACCATCGGCACCCTCGACGGCGCCAACGTCGAGATCCGCGAGGCGGTCGGCCCCGAGCACTTCTTCCTCTTCGGCCTCACCGCCGAGGAGGTCGCGCGCGAAAAACTGCGCCAGCACCGCCACCCACGCGAGGAGATCGTCGCGCGGGACCCCGAGCTCTCGCGCGCCATCGCGCTCATCGCCGACGGCCACTTCGCCCCGTCCGATCCCGCCCTCTTCGCGCCGATGGTCAGCACCCTCCTGCACCACGATCCCTACTTCGTGCTCGCCGACTACCGCGCCTATCTCGACCAGCAGGCCGCGGTCGAGCGCGCCTGGCTCGACCAGGACGCCTGGACGCGCAGCAGCATCCTCAACGTCGCGCGCTCGGGCCACTTCTCCTCCGACCGCTCGATCGGCGAGTACGCCGAGCGCATCTGGCACGTCGAGCGCGTCATCCTCTGACGTGCCGCTGGCGCCTTGCGACCCCGCACGCCGTCGCATAGGCTGCGCCCCCGGAGGAGCGCGGTGATGCAGTTCGTGCGCGGCGCCATCGACAGGTCGTCCCGATGCACCTCGCCGCCGACCCGCTCGGCGCGACCCACTCGCTCCTCGGCGACACGCCCGCCGGCCCGGGCGGCCCGCGCATCGAGGTGCCGCTGCGCACCGGCGACGGCGTGCTGGCCGAAGAGCGCCTGCCGGTCCCGACCGTCGTCAAGATCGACGTCGAGGGCTTCGAGGAGGACGTCGTCGCCGGCATGCGCGGCGTGCTCGCGAGCCCCACCTGTCGCGCGCTCTTCATCGAGGTGCACTTCGCCCTGCTCGAAGCCCGGAAGACCCCCGACGCACCGGCGCGCATCGTCGCCGAGCTGCGCGGCCATGGCTTCCGCACACGCTGGCTCGACCCGTCCCACCTGATGGGCTGGCGATAGCGCCGCACGTCAAGCTCACGGCCGATGCCGGCATCCCGAGGTCCAAGGCGATCTCCTCGAGCTGCGGCAGCTCGTCCAGGTGTTTCCTGCGGATCACCCCGGCGGACCCGTTTCGATCCGCGAGTAGCCCGAGCACATCTGGCACGTCACGCCGGTCACCCGCCGAGAGGGCGGGCGAGGATCGCTCGGACTCGCGCCCGCAAGACCGGGAGGAGCTCGGCCTCGAACCACGGGTTCTTCTTCATCCAGAGCTTCGAACGCCAGCTCGGGTGCGGCAGCGGGACCTGCGAGGGCAGATAGTCGGCGAACCGTCGCACGGTCTCCCCTAGGGTGCCGCGCGCACGCGTGCCGAGATAGCGCGCGTGCGCGTATTGCCCGACGAGCAGCACCAGCTCGAGCCGAGGCAGCTCGGCGAGGATGCGCTCGTGCCATGTCGGTGCGCACTCCGGCCGCGGCGGCATGTCTCCACCGGGCTTGCGTCCCGGCCAACAGAAGCCCATCGGTACGATGGCGAAGAGGCGCGGGTCCTCGAAGGCCGGTCGATCGATCCCGAGCCACGCGATCAGGTGATCGCCCGAGGCGTCGTCCCACGGCACCCCCGAGGCGTGCACCTTCGCTCCCGGCGCCTGGCCGACGATCATCACGCGCGCATCGCGGTCGAGACGGACGACCGGGCGTGGACCGTGCGGCAGGTGCGCTTCGCACACATGGCAGGCACGGATCTCCCGAAGTAGGCGGGACAGCGGCGGCACCTCGCCGCGGTCGTGGCGTGCACGCGCTGGTCCGGACGTGGATGGGTCCTGGGTCATGGTGGTCTCGGTTCGCTACACGTCAGCGTCCGGTCTTGATGAAGCTCACCGTCGACGCCGGCAGACCGAGGCCCGAAGCGATCTCCTCCAGCTGCGGCAGCTCGCCCAGATGTTCCTTGCGGATCATCTCGGCGGACCCGTTGTGGCCCTTGCTCAGCGCTTCCTGGATGCGCGTGACACAGCGGGTCAGGACGTCGTTCTTGCGCAAGCCCAGTTCCTCGACGAAGAGCTGCTCGAGCTTGTACATCTTCGCGTCGAAACCCGAGAGATCGACGAGCGCGTGGAACTTCGACGGGAAGTACCAGTGGTCGTCGTTGTTGCCCTTGTCGGGCGAGGCCTGCACGCGCGCGGCCTTCTCCTTGGCGACGTTGGCGAAGAGCCCCTCGAGGCTCGCCTTGTTGCCATCGACGAACGCCCTCCAGTGCGGCTTGCGCGCATGCTTGTCTCCGACCACGACCACGCCGCCGTCACGATCGCGCATGAAGCGCTGCTTGACGTAATTGATGGTCCACTGCCCGATGCTCTCCGAGAGCACGGCCGTCACCTCGAAGCGCGTGTCGCCGCCGCCGCTACTGCGCTTGCTGCGCTTGCCCTTCTTCGCCTTGCCGCCGTCTTCCTGGCTTGCTCTGGGCACCTTCATGGTCGCGCTCACGCGATCGTACATCACCGCGTAGCCCGACTGTCCCGCGGGCCTGGTGCTGTAGCGCTGCCAGTTCACCGAGAGGGTGAGGTTGGCGAGGTCGCCGCTCTCCGCGTTCTGGACCTGCTTGATCAACGCCTCGACCTTCTGTTGCGCCTCCTTGAGGGGCTTGTCGAGGCCCTTGCGCTGCGCGTCGGCCAGCGCGTTCTCGATCGCAAGCGGCAGCGCCTTGGCGCGCTTGCCCTTCCATCCGCGCGCGCGGATCTGCCGGCGGATCTCGCCGAACTGCTTGTCGACCTTGGCCTTGAGCG
>WYBB01000113.1 GCA_011526585.1 Deltaproteobacteria bacterium | reverse complement strand
GACGGGAACCGAACGATACTTTGACTTAGACATTGGGGATGACCTCCTTCAACGGTCCGAAAGGACCACCACGTCAGTGGTTATGAGGCATCCCCAACTCACCCACTCTTTCTAGAGCCGCTACGTCGGCACCTCGCGGCATTCGCGGCGACGCCGCAGACGCGCGGCGTAGCCAGCAGCGCATCCGAATCCGTAGCGGCGTGCGGGGGTAGCCAGCAGCGCATCCGAATCCGTAGCGGCGTGCGGGGATGAGGAGGGTACGCCGCAACGAGGAGGGGGCGCGGCGACGCCGCAGACGCGCGGCGTAGCCATCCCCGCACGCCGCTACCCGCCCCAGCCGCGCAGGCGCGACTCCTCTTTCCGATACAGCGCGAACGCGTCGAGCAGGACCTGGCGCGCGCGCTCGGCGCCCTCCATCTCGTCGACCTGCACCGACTTGTTCTCGAGCGCCTTGTAGTCCTCGAAGAAGCGCCGCATCTCGAGCGCGATGTGGCCGGGCAGCTCGCTGATGTCGCGATAGGACGAGAACGCCGGGTCGTTGATGTGCACGGCGACGATCTTGTCGTCGGCCTGACCCTGGTCGCGCATGTGCATCACGCCGATGGCGCGCGCCTTCATGATCACGAGCGGCACCACCGGCTCGTTGCCGAGGACCAGCACGTCGAGCGGGTCGCCGTCATCGCAGTAACTGCGCGGGATGAAGCCGTAGTTCGCCGGGTAGATCACCGAGCTGTAGAGGATGCGGTCGACCTTGAGGAGGCCGGTCGGCTTGTCGAGCTCGTACTTCACCTTCGATCCCTTGGGGATCTCGATGAGCGCGTTGAAGCTCTCGTGGGCGGTGTCGGGGTTGTTCGGGAGATCGTGCCAGGGATGCATGCCGGTCTTCTAGCGTGGACGACGCCGCGTGGCGAGCACCGAGGAGCGCGCGCGCCATGTCCATCGATCTCGGCGTCTTCGTCAAAGCTCCTCGTTTCGATTACATTGATGGCGTGCACGATCAGCGCCCCGATCTCGACCTCGTCCGACTTCGCGAAGGCGCGAGTCGCTTCGCCGACGCGCGGCTCATCGTGCTCTTCGGATCGGTCGCGAGCGGCACCAGCCGACCGTGGAGTGATGTGGACGTCGGCGTGATCGGGGTCTCGCTCCTGCGTGGCGGGCAGATCGGCGCCGCCATCGCCGCGCTCACAGGCCGCGAGCCGCACGTCGTCGACCTCGACGCGGCCTCGGATCACCTGCGCTTCGAGGTCGCGCGCACGGGCCTGCTCCTGCACGAAGCCGAGCCGGGCACGTGGGCACGTTTCCAGGCGGAGGCCGCGCTGCGCTGGTTCGATCTCGCGCCGATCGTCGCGCTCTGTCGCGCGGGGGTAGAGCGACGCCTGTTGAGGGACGCCCGTGGCTGAGCTCCTCCTACGCAAGGCCTTGCGCCTGCGCGAGCGCATCGAAGCGCTGCGCGCCGCCCTCCTCGGCGAGGCCGATGTGCGCGCCGCGGTGGCCAACCGCATCGCGCACAGCTACGGCGATCTGGATGTCCGCCGCCTCGTCACCGAGATGCCGACGGGCCTCGACCACCTCGAGCGATTCCTGCAGGAGATCACCCCGGCCTTCATCGCCCCCGCGTGACGTCGGTTCACGCCTAACAGGGACCTTACGGCGTGCTGTTTCAGGCACGTGTGCCCACGTGCGTGAGCGACATTGGCGCCATGCACACGAGCACGCTTCAGCGAGAGTCCTCCGGCGCCGGCGCGCCGGCGAGGGCGACGCCCGGCACGGGCCAAGGCGCACCCCCGATCAAGACCCAGCTCCGCGGCCTGAGCTTCGCCGAAGGCGAGGCGCTGCTCTCGCCGGTGCAGGCGCTCGCCACGACCGAGGGGCAGCCCGGCGAGGCCGAAGGAGGACCAGGGGACGGCCTCCATGACCCGGCGACCATGAAGCAGGCCATGGACGACATCGTCGGCTACGAGGCCTATATCGTGAACGCCTCGAAGTACTGGGGCGTGAGCGTCGGCGAGATCAAGCAGGTGATCTGCACCGAGTCGATCGGCGACAAGGACGCGGTCAATCCCAAGGGCTACAGGGGGCTCATGCAGATCGGCAAGAAGGAATGGGACGAAGCCTGCACGAAGAAGGACCTCGACTACAGCTACACGTCCGACTGGAACAACGCCGAGATCAACATCTTCGTCGGGACCGCCGTCTATCTCATGAAGCGCGGAGGCGTCGCGTGGCTCCTGGCCCAGGGTAAAGGCGGCCCGGAGCTGAAGCCCGGAGCGGCCGAGAACAAGAACCCCTTCGACAAGGATCACCCCGACTACGTGCGGATCACCCAGCTCGCCTACAACGGCGGGCAGGGCACGGTGGTCGAGGCGATGCGGCTGGCGAAGAGCACGATGGTCGACGACTTCACCCACGCGGACTATCTGAAGCCGGCCATCGCCAAGTGCATCTTCCCCGAGGAGAAGTTTCCCTGGGAGACCCGCATGGGCGCGGCCTTCCAAGCGTTGAGTGATGCCAAGCGCCAGGAATACCTCAAGACCGAGGCCGGCAAGACCGCGCGCAAGACCGCCGAGGCGAAGGCGGCCAGCGCGCGCGCCGAGGCCGTGCAGGCCAAGTACGAGGAGATGATCGAGTACCCACAGCAGTGCAAGGCGTACGCCGACGAATACGCGAAGAAGGAAGCGGCGGACAAGGCCGCCGCCGAGAAGAAGGCCGCGGAGGACGCCGGCGGTGGCACGGGCAACACCACGGGTAACGACAACGCCGCGGGCACGGACGACACCGCGGTCGTCTCGGGCACGGTCACCGAGGACGGCGGCGGCGCGGCGACGGCCACGGTCACCATCAGCGGTCAATATCGCGGGCTCGTCCTCGAGCGCGACGATTCCGGGAGCGACCCGCTACTCGAGCCCGCGGTGAAGGAGATGCAGGCGCTCTTGAAGGCCAACGGGTACCGTTGCGGGTCGGGCGGGCACTTCGGAGTCCACGAAGCGTGGGCGGTGCGGGCCTTCCAGACCAACGAGGGATTGCCGTCGACCGGGGTCTGCGATGCCGCGACCTGGTCGCTCCTGCTCTACCGCCACGCCGGGCATCGGCATCTGACGATCGAGCTCTTCGAAGGCGGCCGCTTCGAAGGCGGTCTCCACTCACCTTCGCCCGAGCTCGTGGAGCTCTGGACCCTGCTCGAGCGCGCCGGATACACGCCCACGAGGACGGGGGCGACCCTCGACATGGAGACGCTCGAGCAGGTGAACCAACTGCGCGCGCGCGCCGGGCTGCCCCCGGGCTCCGAGGCCGGCCCCGTGGTCTGGGCCCTCCTGCTGTACCCGCCTGGCTCCTAGCAGGGACTACGGCTGCACCGCGCGGTTGCGACCTCGCCGCAGCGTGCACACCAACAGCGCGAGTATGAGCGCGATGGAGCCGGCCGTCGCGCCGCCGCCCGCGCAGCCGCCGCCCCACACGAGGCCCGGCGGGGTGTCGTCGAGGTCGCAGGCGGCGCCGATCCCGTCGCCGTCGCGATCGCGCTGGTCGGGGTTGGCGCGCGCGGGGCAGTTGTCGAACGAGTCGGGGTAGCCGTCGCCGTCGCTGTCGATCGCGAGCGGATCGATCCCTTGCCGGAGCTCGACGCCGTCGGGGATCCCGTCGCCGTCGCTGTCGGGGTTGGTCGGATCGGTGCCGCGGCTCACCTCGTCACCGTCCTCGATGCCGTCGTCGTCGCTGTCGGGATCGTCGACGCGCGTGCCGAGCGCGAGCTCGTCGAGGTTCGAGAGCCCGTCGCCGTCATCGTCGAGCGCCTCGCAGCCCGGCAGGCCGTCGTCGAGATCGGGCCCGCAGATCCAGCCCTCCTCGACGCGACACTCGGGCGTGCAGCCGTCGCCGGTCGCCTCGTTGCCGTCGTCGCACGCCTCGGAGCCTCCGAGCTCGCCGTCGCCGCAGACCTCCTCGGGCCGGCACGCGCTGCGCTGCCCGCGCTCGCCGCTGCAGGTCCAGCCGCTCTCGACCCCGCACGCCGTGCAGCCGTCGCCCGCCAGCGCGTTGCCGTCGTCGCAGGCCTCGGCGCCGAGCCAGCGGCCGTCGCCGCAGATCGCGCGGCAGCCGGCGAGACCCTCGCAGACCCAGCCGACCTCGGCGACACACGCCGCGTCGCAGCCGTCGCCCAGCGCCAGCCCGCCGTCGTCGCAGTCCTCGAAGCCGGCGAGGATCCCGTCGCCGCACGCGGCCGCGTCGCACTCCGAGCGCGCGCCCGCGCAGACCCAGCCCGGCTCGACCTCGCACAGCGCATCGCAGCCATCGCCCGCGCCGAGGTTGCCGTCGTCGCACGGCTCGCCGACCTCGACCACGCCGTTGCCGCAGGTCTCGCGGCAGCCGTCGCCGTCACAGATCCAGCCCGGCTCGCGCGCGCAGCGGTCACAGCCGTCGAAGGCCTCGGCGTTGCCGTCGTCGCAGCCCTCGTCGCCGACGACCAGCCGGTCGCCGCAGATCTCCTCGCAGCCGCCGACGGCGCACGCCCAGCCCGCCTCGATGCGGCAGTTGGCGTCGCAGCCATCGCCCGCCTCGATGCCGCCGTCGTCGCACTGTTCGAGCGTGTCGAGCTCGTCGTTGCCGCAGCTCATCACGCACACCGCCGCCTGTCCGCGCGCGCCCGGCGCGCAGAGCCAGCCCGGCTCGAGGCGGCAGCCGTCGCAGCCGTCGCCGGGCGTGTCGTTGAGGTCCTCGCAGCGCTCTTCGCCGACGAGCAGGAGGTCGCCGCAGATCGGCTCGCACGCCGTCGCGTCGCAGAACCAGCCCGGCTCGCGCTGACACCACGGGTCACAGCCGTCGCCGCCGAGGTTGTCGCCGAGGTCGCAGCTCTCGCCGGGATCGACCACGCCGTCGCCGCAGCTCGGCCGGCACCCCTCGAGGTCGCAGACCCAGCCGAGCTCCACCTCGCAGCTCGCGTCACAACCATCGTCATCGAGCGCGTTGCCGTCGTCGCAGCGCTCGCTCCCGGCGACCGCGCCGTCGCCGCAGCGCGCCGCCACGCACGCGCCGCCGCCGATCGGGCAGCTCCAGCCCGGCTCGATGCGGCAGCTCGGGTCGCAGCCGTCACCGCCCGAGATGGTGCCGTCGTCGCAGCTCTCGCCGGACTCGACCACGCCGTCGCCGCAGCTCTGCTTGCACGCCTCGCCCGGCGGGCAGACCCAGCCCGCCTCGAGCCGGCAGGCGTCGCAGCCATCGCCCGCGGCGCCGTTGCCGTCGTCGCAGGCCTCCAGGCCGGCGGCGATCCCGTCGCCGCACGACAACGCCGCGCACACGCTCGGCCCGGGCTCGATCGTGCAGCCCCAGCCGGGCTCGACGGCGCACGCCGGCCCGCAGCCGTCGCCGCCCTGACGGTCGCCGTCGTCGCAGCCCTCGCCCTCGTCGACCACGCCGTCGCCGCAGGTGTCCGGCCGCGCCTCGAGGCGGCAGCTCGCGTCGCAGCCGTCGCCGCTCTCGGTGTTGCCGTCGTCGCAGGTCTCGGCGCCGGCGACGATCGTATCGCCGCACGCCGCCGCGCCGCAGAGCGCGCCGACGCAGGTCCAGCCGGCCTCGACCCGACAGACCGGGTCGCAGCCGTCGCCGGCGACGAGGCCGCCGTCGTCGCAGTGCTCGCCGGGATCGAGTGTGCCGTCGCCGCAGCGCTCGGCGCAGACCGGGCCGTCGCAGCTCCAGCCGGGCTCGAGCGCGCAGGTCGCGTCGCAGCCGTCACCGCCCTGGGTGTCGCCGTCGTCGCAGGCCTCGCCGCTGTCGGTGACGCGGTCGCCGCAGCGTGCCACGCGACAGTCGAGACGACAGGCGTCGGGGATCACGTCGGAGTTGCCGCGCGAGAAGGTGCCGATCCCGAAGCTCCCGCCCTGGCGCATCGCGACGGCGAAGCGTGCGCCGTCGGCGGCGATGAAGCCCGAGACCAGGCCGGAGGGGCTGCCGTGGCCGATCTTGATCCCGGCGGTGCTGTAGCGCAGGAGCACCGCCGCGCCGGCCGCGGTCTGCCCGAGCGCGTAGAGGGTGCCGTCGTCGGCGAAGGCGAGCGCGTCGAGGCGACCGCTGGCGCCGAGCTCGGCGGTGGCGTCGGCGAAGCGGCCCAGATCGGCGCCCGCCGCGCTGAAGCGGTGGATGGTGACGCCGCGCAAGGTATAGAGGAGGCCGGCCGCGTCGAAGGCGAGATCGCGCTGGCCGCGCGCGCCGCCGAAGGGGCCGACGGCGGCCCCGGTGGCGAGCGAGATCCGCACGATCGAGACGTCGCCGCCACTGGCGACGTAGAGGAGGCCGTCGCGCACGGCGACGGCGCGCGGGTCGTCGAGCGCCTCGCCGAGCGGGAAGGCGCCCAGCGACTGACCGCTGCCGACGAGGAAGCGCTCGATGCGTCCGCGCGTGGGCGAGGCGACGTAGACGACGCCGTCGGGCGCGGCGAGCACGTCGCTCACGCCCGCGCCGGCCAGGGTGACGAAGACGCCGTTGAGCGCGCCGTCGGCGGTGAGCGCGAGCACGCGATCGCGCAGCGGATCGCCGACGAGCCAGCGCGTGTCGCCGGTAGGCAGCGCGGGCGGCACGCGCGCGAGCCCGGCGAGCGGGCCGATCCCGGGATCGAAGGTGAAGGGGCTCAGCGCCGAGCCGAGATCGCCGTGATCGCAGCCCTCGCCGGCGTTGAAGAGGCCGTCGCCGCAGCGCGCGTGCGCGGGCGGGGCGCGCCCGGCGAGGAGGCACAGGACGGCCAGGAGCGCGGGCGCGGCGAGGGTGGGCCTCACGGCACCTGCCCGACGAAGCCCATGAGCGCGGCGAGCACGGCCGACAGACGCGCCTCGTCGTCGATCAGCTCGAGCGGGAAGCCGACCACAACGGAGTTGTTGGCACGGCCGGCGGCGGCGGTCATGCCGTTGTCATACTGGAGCACGATGGTGGCGCCGCTCGCGGTGGCGAGCGCGTCCGGGTAGTCCTCGGGGTAGGGCGCGGCGGGGCCGCCGAAGGTGAAGCCGCCGAGGGAGGCGAGCGGGCCGGCGCCGCGGGCGCCGCTCTGGTTGGCGTCGTCGGCCTGGTAGACGGCGCCGAGCGAGGCGAGGAAGGAGGCGCCGGTCGTGCGGAGGTCGTAGGCGATCTCGGAGCCCGAGGCGATGACGCGCCCGCCGGCGTCGAGATAGGCCGTGATGAGCGCCTGCTCGGCGGCGGTGAAGGTGTGGTCGGCGACCGACTCGTCGCCGAGGAGCCAGATCACGAGGTCGAAGTCGGCAAGCCGGAGCTCGCCATCGGTGACGGCCTCGTTGCTGGCGCTGGCGGCGCTGGCGGCGCGGCCGACGCGTGCGGCGGTGTCGTGGCGGAGGTCGTGGTAGGAGCCGCCGAGCGCTCGGTCGAAGCCGTCGACGACGAGGATCGGCGAGGCCTCGATCCAGTAGGTGTCCGAAGGCAGGGCGAGCGCGGGGTCGAGGTCCTCGACCAGCGGCACGACGCGCACGTAGCGGCCGGCGGGCAGATCGAAGCTGGCGGCGCCGGCGGCGGGGTCGACCTCGGCGGCGGTCACCCAGACGAGGCGATCGGCCGAGAGCTGAACGCGGTGCGCGACGGTCCAGTCGTCGTGCGGGGCGAGCCAGGTGACGGTCGCGCGCTGGCCTTGCGCGGCGGCGGTGCGGAGCTCGATGCGCGGGCCGCGGCGGGCGCTCTGCGCGCCCCAGCGCAGGGTCTCGGCGAACGCCTGCTGCCACCAGGTGCAGTCGCCGTGCGCGGCGGGCGTGAACCAGATCGCGGCGCGCCGGTCGCGGAGGGTCGTCATGGCGGCGTCTTCGGCGGCGAGGCCGCCGAGCGTCGAAGCGAGCGCGCGGTTGTTGTCGCGGGTGCCGCCGCCGGTCGTGTAGTTGCTGCGCAGGAAACCGCCGGCGCGGGCGAAGGCCTCGTAGGCGGAACTGTAGCCGTAGAGGCCGTCGAAGAGGTGCGCGGCGAGGACCTGGCCCTGGTCGGTCTCGGCGTCGAGGTTGAGGGCGACGGCCTGGTAGCCGCCGGAGTGCTCGGTGAGGACGAGGTCGCCGACCTGCGGCGTGAGCACGTGGCCGTCGCGAAAGAGGAGCTCGACGACGTCGCGGAGCATGGCCTGTAAGCCGCCGGGATCCATGAGCTTTCCGAAGTTGCCACTGGCGGCGTCGACCGGGCCCTGCGGGGTGACGAGCACGGCGTTGACGCCGGACAGGAAGAGCTGCTCGCGGTACTTGTGGTAGGGCAAGGTGGCGGCGAGCGTGGTGCCGTGACCGTGGAAGTGCACGACGAAGGGCACGGGGCCGCGGTCGATGAAGTCGTCGGGCACGAAGACGTTGACGCGGTCGTCGGTCCAGGTGGCGCCGGCGTCGGGGAAGGGCGCGGTCTCGAGCGCGACGGTGGCGGTCTCGCCGTAGCGCACCGCGCCTGTCTGGAGCGCGCTCCAGGAGGCGTTGGGCAGGGCGCGGCCGGCGACGGCCCAGACGGTCGCCTGGTGGGTGGTGTGGTGGTCGGTGACGGTGAGGGTGGCGCGCGCGGTCGTCGGCGAAGCGGCGCCCGAGAAGCGCAGGGTGAGGCGGGCGCTTGCGCCGGCGTGCGCGTCGAACGGGTCGAGCGCCAGCGATGAATCACCGCTCAGTGTGGCGGTGAAGGCGCCGGGGGCGCCGCGGTTGACGAGGTCGACGGTGAGGGTGGAGCCGCCCTGGCCGGCGCGCACCCAGGGGATCGCCAGGGTCGGGGGCACGACGAGCGCGGGGCCTGTGGGGGTGGTGTCGGTCGGGGTCGTATCGGTCGGGGTGGTGTCGGCCGGCGTCGTGTCGGCCGGGGTGGTGTCGGTCGGGGTGGTATCGGTCGGCGTCGTGTCGGCCGGGGTGGTATCGACCGGCGTCGTGTCGCTGGGCGTCGTGTCGGTGTCGGTGGGGATCGTGTCGGCCGGTGCCGTCGCGTCCGGGCCGCCGTCGGGCGTGAAGGTATCGTTCGGGATCGTGCTGCTCGCGTCCGAGGCGGCGAAGGCGACGCCATGCTGGCGGTCCGCGAAGAGCGCGCGTGTGTCCGGATCGTCGGCGCAGCCGAGCGCACCCAAGCGCGCGAGCGCGATCACGGCGACAACGGTGAGCGCCCGCGCGCCCGCGCGATGGGTCTTCCGCAGCATTGGCGCAGCAGGATGGTGGATCGTCAGGCCCGGCGCAAGGGACAGGGAGGAACACGTTACTCGACGTGATCGTTGGTTCGGGCTACGCAAGGAGATCCGATGAGGCGCTCACTGATCGTGCTTTCCGTGCTCGTGCCCGTCGCGTGTGCATCCCCCGAGACGCCGCGCGAGCTGGCGGGTAACGTCAGCGAGCAGGCGCCGCCCGAGGAAGTGCGGAGCGACGCGCGGGTCTCCGGCGAAGACGTCGCCGAGGCGGTCGAGCCGGAGGCCCCGCCCCCGCCGCCGGTGGCGAGCCCGGGGCCCGAGAGCCCGCCGGTGCTCGAGACCCTGGCGCCGTACTTCGAGCTGGACCCTTTGCACGAGGCGATGCTCGCGTGGGAGGCGGGTGAGCGCGGCGCGGCCATCGACGGCTTCGAGGCATTCGCCAACGCGCACGCCGACGATCCGCGGGCGCCGGCGGCGCGGCTGATGGCGGCGTGGCTCCTCACCGACGAGGACCGGACGGGCGCGCTGGCGCAGCTCGAGCGGCTGGCGGGTGAGTGGCCGCTGATGGCGGACGCGGCGTGGGTGCGCGCGGCCGAGCTGCATGCCCACGGCGGGCGCGCCGAGCGGGTCGAGGATCGTCGGGCGGCGCTGGCGGCGCTCGACAAGGTCGAAGCGGGATCGATCCACCTCGGGCGCGCGCTGGCGCTGAGGACGGCGTTGCTCCTGGCGGACGACCAGGGGGAGGCGGCGCTGGCGGCGCTCGCCGAGGCGGCGGCGCGGTGGCCCGAGCGGCTTCTGGCGGCGTCATGGGCCGAGCTGGCGCGGCTCAGGGACAAGGCGCGGGACGAGGCGGGCGCCAAGGCGGCGCGGCTCGAGCTGGCGGTGCGCTTCCCGAGCGACGAGCTCGGCAAGGAGGCGCTGCGCGAGCTGCCGGTGAGTGAGCTCTCGGCGCGCGAGCGCTTGCGCCTGGGCGAAGCGCTCTTTGCGGCGTGGCGCTTCGACGCGATGCGCGGGGTGATCGGCACGCTGAAGGCGCCGAAGGAGGCCGCCTGCGAGGCGTGGATCCTGCTCGGGCGCGCGGCCGAGCGCAAGAAGAAGGACGACGAGGGGGCGCTCGAAAAGGCCTGGGATTATTACAAAAAGGCGCTCGCTTGCGAGGGCGAGCCGCGCGCCTGGGCGACCTTCCTCGGCGGGCGCGCGCGGCTGGCCAAGGACCCCAAGCAGGCGCGCAAGCTCCTGCAGGCGCACGCCGACGAGTTCCCGGAGCGCTCGACCGCGGACGACGCGCTGCTGCTCTTGGCCGAGAGCGACAAGCGCAAGAAGCGCCAGACCAAGACGCTGCTCGCCACGCTGCGCCGCTATCCGCAGGGGGACATGGCCGACGCGGTCGCCTGGGACCTGGTCGGACCGCACGTCGAAGCGAGGAAGTGGGAGGAGGTGCTGCGCACGACCGAGCAGGTGCTGGCGATCGCGCCCGACGACGTGCCCGGGCGCCACCCGGGGCGCTATCGCTACTGGCGCGGGCGCGCGCTATGGGAGCTCGGCAAGCAGGACGAGGCGCGCGCGGCGTGGCGCGAGGTCTTCCAGAGCCACCCGCTGTCCTGGTACGCGGTGCTCGCGCTGTCGCGGCTCACCGCCGACGGGACCGAGGCGGACGCGGTCGAGACGCTGGTGCCCGCGGTGCCGGGGCCGGTCGGACCGCCCGACCTGCGCGTGCCGGCGGCGCTGTGGCGCGACGTGCACTTCCGGCGCGCGGTGGAGTGGGCGCGCATCGCGGGCGCGCGGCACGATCGCGCCTCGCCCTTCCTGGCGCTGGTCGAGGAGGAGCTCGACGCGGTGGCGAAGGACGCGCGGCCGGCGGGTGACGCGTGGGACTGGCTGCGCGTCGAGGTGCAGCAGCTCGCGGGCGGCTACCCGCGCTCGATGCGGATCGCGCGCTGGCTCGAGGCCGAGCGTGGGCTGCCGTTCCCGGTCGGGGCGGCGGCCGAGCCGTGGAAGCTCGCCTACCCGCGCCCGTTCCTGCCGCACGTGCGGCGCTGGGCCGAGGAGCGCGCGCTCGATCCCTTCTGGATCTGGGCGGTGATGCGGGTCGAGTCGAACTTCGATCCCGAGGCGGTGAGCTGGGCCAACGCGATCGGGCTCATGCAGATCATCTTGCCGACGGCGAAGTTCCTCTCGCGCGGCACCGAGCACGAGCCGACGCGCGACAACCTCATGCGCCCCGAGGTCGCGGTCGAGCTCGGCACGAAGTACCTCGAGCGGCTGCTCGGGCGGCACAAGGTGCTGCCGCTGGCGTCGGCCGGCTACAACGCGGGCGGCGGGGCGGTGGCGAAGTGGCGGCGGCAGTTCGGCGACGTCGAGGTCGACGAGTTCGTCGAGCGCATCCCGTATCGCGAGGCCCACCTCTACGCCAAGAGCGTGACCCAGACCTGGGCACGCTACCGCTGGCTCTACGGCGGCGAGCTGGCGACGATCGATCTCAGCCCGGTGGGCGCGCCGGACGCGACCGCGACCTCCGAGTGAGGAGGCGGCCCGAGCCTGACCGTGGGGTGCTCGCCGCGAAATGGAACTTTCCGCTAGGATGTTCGTGTCCGATGCTTCGATGACTCGAACCCGGGGTGGGCTTTGCACGCGGTGGCGGCGATCGAGAAGGTGGTGCGGCGGCTCAGGTGGCGGATCCGCGCCCAGATCGCGCTGCGCCATGGCCTCCTCGGTGGGGCGATAGGGCTCTTCGTCTTCGCGGTGCTGGTCGTGCTGGTGAAGGTGCGTGCGCTGCCGACGGCGTGGCTGTGGGTGGGCGGCGCGGTCGCGGTGGCGCTGCCGGCGGCGGGGATCGCGCTCGGGCTGGCGCGGCGGCTGGGCGATATCGCGCTGGCGGCGGCGCTCGACGCGTCGGGCGGGTTGCACTCGCGGCTCGGCTCGGCGTTGGCGTTCGCGCGGCTGCCCGAGCGCACGCCGATGCAGGAGGCGGCGGTCGAGGACGCGCTCGGGGTGATCGCGCGCGCGCGGCCGGCAGCGACGGCGCCGTGGCGCTGGGGTGCGTTCGCGGCGGCGGCGCTGGCGCTGGCGGTGGCGCTGGCGCTGACCGCGCCGGCGGTCTTCGTCTTCGAGGTGCCGGTCGGGGTCGCGCACGGGCAGGTGCTGGCCAGGGTGGTGGTACCGCCGCCGTGCGCGTTCGACAAGGCGGCGATCCGCGACGAGGACAAGGAGCGGCTGGAGACCCTGGCCGAAGCGCTGGAGGAGGAGACGAAGGTCGCAGCCGACGAGAGGATCAAGCGCTTCCTCGACGAGCTCAACGATCTCATCCGCGCGCTGCAGGAGGGGCGGATCTCGCCCGAGGACGCGCACGCGCGGCTGGCAGCGCTGGAGAAGGCGCTGGAGGCGTGGCAGGAGGAGCACCTCGCGGGCGCGGAGGAGGCGGAGGAGCGGCTGGCGGCGGCGGCCGAGAAGGCCAGGCGTGCGCACGAAGAGCTCAGGCCGATGCTCGAGGCGCTCAAGGAGCAGGACCTGCGCGAGGCGGCCGAGGCGCTCGAGGGCTTGCGCGAGAAGCTCCGCGAGCAGGCGCTGAACGAGCGGGACATCAAGAAGATCGCCAAGGATCTGGAAGAGCTCGCCGACGCGATCGAGAGCGAGCGCCAGAAGGAGCGCGACCGCCTGAAGAAGGAGCGCGATCGACTCAAGGACAAGGAGGCGCGCGAAAAGGATCGCTTCGCCAAGCGCGATCGCGATCGCCTGAAGGACACCGAGCGGCGCCTGGAGCAGCTCGACGACGAGGCGGGCGCGATGAGCGAGCCGCAGCGCCAGCTCGAGCGCCTCTCCGACGAGCTCAGCGAGGCGGCCCAGGACATGCTGCGACGGCTCGCGGAGGCGCTCGAAGAAGCGGGCGGTGACGAGGGGCCGCAGGCGGAGCAGCGCCGGCAGCAGGCGGGGCAAGAGGGGCAGGAAGGCCAGGACGGACAGGGCGGCGCTCAGGGCATGACGCGCGAGGAGCTCGAGCGCGCCATCGACACGCTCGAGCGCATGGCGCGACAGGGGCAGGGGCGAAAGCAGATGCGCGTCGCCCAGGGGCGCATGGTCGATGTGCGCGAGATGATGCGGCGTGGGCAGGCCGGCCAGGGCGGCGACGAGGGCCAGCGCGGGCAGGAGGCCGGCCGTGACGGCCAGGGCGGAGAAGACGGCGACGCCGCGCGACGGTTCGAAGAGGGCGCGCGCGGCGAGGGCCAGGACCCGACGCTGATGCTCGGCGAGGGGCCGGGTGAAGGCGGCGAGATCGTGCTGCTCGGTCAGGACCAGGGCAAGGGCGGCGTGCCGCTGCCGGGCAAGGGTCAGGGCGGCGGCGATCCGGCGCTCGGGCAGGACGGGATCGGCGAAGGCCACGACCCGAACGTGCTCGGCAACAAGACCGGGCTCGACGCGTTCGAGGTGCAGCCGGACTTCGTGCCCGGCATGCACGGCGAGGGCCCGTCCAAGACGAAGGTCGTCATGAGCGCGGCCCAGAAGGGGTTCGCCTCGCGCGCCTACCGCGAGGTGCACCAGGACTACGCCGGGGTCGTCGAGGACGCGCTCGAAAAGGAGCACATCCCGCCCGGCAAGCGCACCTACGTGCGGCGCTACTTCGACCTGATCCGGCCGCGCTGAGCACGCGATCCTCCCACCAACCCACTCCGACCAGGACGCTACTTCGATGGATGTCAAAGAACGGGTCGCCAGCTTCAAGCGTGCCGCCGATCGCTTGCGCGACGAGATCGGCAAGGTCATGGTCGGCCAGCGCGACGTCGTCGACGCGGTGATGATGTCGCTCGTCGCCGGCGGGCACGCGCTGCTCGAGGGCGTGCCGGGACTCGGCAAGACGACGCTCGTGCGCACGCTCGCCGGCGCGCTCGAGCTCGAGTTCTCGCGCATCCAGTTCACACCGGACCTGATGCCGTCGGACATCACCGGCAACAAGGTCGCGATCCAGGACGACCAGGGGCACACCGCGCTCGAGTTCCAGAAGGGGCCGATCTTCGCCAACATCGTGCTCGCCGACGAGATCAACCGCGCCACGCCGCGCACCCAGTCGGCGATGCTCGAGGCGATGCAGGAGCGCTCGGTCACCGTCGGGCGCACCACCTTCAAGCTCTCCGATCCGTTCTTCGTGCTCGCGACGCAGAACCCGCTCGAGATGGACGGCACCTACCCGCTGCCCGAGGCGCAGCTCGACCGCTTCCTCTTCAAGCTGCACGTCGAGTTCCCGAGCGCCGACGACATGCACGCGATCCTCGATCGCACGACCGGCTGGACCGAGCCGAAGATCGAGCCGGTGATGGATCGCGCCGGCCTCATGCAGCTGCGCCAGCTCGCGCTCGACGTGCCGATCGCGCGCCACGTGCAGGACTACGCCATCCGCATCGTGATGGCGACGCACCCCGAGCAGAAGCACGCGCCCGAGACGGTGCGCCGCTACGTGCGGGTCGGCGCGTCGCCGCGCGGGGCGCAGGCGCTGGTCGTCGCGTCCAAGGTGCGCGCCATCCTCGACGGGCGCTTCGCGGTCTCGGCCGAGGACATCCGGCAGATCGCGCGCCCGGCGCTGCGCCACCGCATGATCCGCAACTTCGAGGGCGAGGCCGAGGGGGTCAGCGCCGACTCGCTGCTCGACGACATCCTGCGCGTGGTCAAGGAGACGGCGTGAGGGTCGAGGCCGCCCGAGCCGGCGCGGGCGCGCGCGCGGACGACGCGCTCTTCGACGACGCGTTCCTCAAGCGCCTCGAGTACCTCGACATCGTCGCGCGCAAGGCGATCGCCAGCGCCGAGCGCGGCGAGCGGCGCTCGCGCAAGCTCGGCGCCGGCCTCGAGTTCGCCGACCACCGGCGCTACTCGCCTGGCGACGACTTCAAGCACATCGACTGGAACGTGTACGCGCGCCTGGGCAAGCTGCTCCTGCGCCAATACGAGGAGGAGGAGGACCTCTACATCTATCTGCTGGTCGACGCGTCGGCCTCGATGGACGTCGGGCGTCACGCGCCGGCCTTGCCGCCGTCGCCGCGCGCACAGGCTGCCCACGGCGAAGCGTCCGCGATCGCGACGCGCGAGCGGCTGAGCCCGGCCCGCACCAAGCTCGATCAGGCGCGACGCATCGCCGCCGCCCTGGCCTACATCGCGCTGGCGAGCCTCGATCGCGCGAGCCTCGTCACCTTCAGCGAGAAGCTCGGCCAGCGCCTGATGCCGGCGCGCGGCAAGGCACAGATCTTTCGCATCCTCGAGTTCCTGCGCAAGGTCGACCCGGGCGGCGCGACGACGCTGGGCGAGACGATGCGCGCCTTCGTGCACGACACCAAGCGCCGCGGGCTGGTGGTCGTGCTCTCCGACTTCTACGCGCAAGACGGTTGGGAGGAGGGCCTGAACCTGCTGCGCTACCACCGCTTCGAGCCCGTCGTCGTGCAGCTCGTCGACGAGCGCGAGCTCCACCCCAACCTGCGCGGTGACATCCTACTGGTCGACGTCGAGACCAACCAGACCAAGGAGATCACGCTCACGCCGCGCCTCCTCGACAAGTACCGCGCCGCCCACAAGGCGTTCTCGAGCGAGCTCGAAGGCCACTGCAAGAGTCGCCAGATCCCCTACTTCCAGGCGAGCGTGCAGACCCCCTTCGACGATCTGGTGATCGGCATGCTGCGCAGCGGAGGGATCCTCAAGTGACCCTGGAGGGCCAGAGCCTCGCCGAGCTCGGCAAGCTCTTCGCGCTCTTCGGCGGCGCCATGGTGCTGCTCTACGTGCTGCGCCTCAAGCGCCGTCGCGTGCAGGTGCCGTTCTCGCCGCTGTGGTCGCGCGTCGTCGTCGAGAAGCAGGCGAGCTCGCTCTTTCGCGCGCTCAAGCGCATCGGCTCGCTGCTCGTGCAGCTGGCGATCGTGGCGCTGGTCGTGCTCGCGCTCGGCGATCCCAGGGTCGCGAGCTTCGCCGGCTGCACCCACGAGGACGAGAAGCCCCCTCCGCCGCGGCACGCGCTCGTGGTGATCGACGCCTCGGCGTCGATGGCGACCAGCGAGGGTGGCAGGACGCGCCTCGAGCTCGCCAGGGACAAGGCCAGGGAGATCGTCGCCAAGCTGGCGGTGCACCCGAGCCAGCGCGTGATGATCGTGCAGCTCGACGCGCGCACGCGCCCGCTGACGCTCTGGACATCGGACCCGCAAGTGCTCGCGGCGGCGGTCGACGCGGTCGCACCGGGCGGTGCCCTCGACGCGCCGACGGCGATCGAGGACGCGCTGCGCCTGGCCGAAGACGCGCTGCGCGGGCGCGAGGGCGGCGAGGTGATCCTGGTGTCCGACATGGCCTTCGACCCGATCCCCGAAGCGCGCCGGGCCGCGCTCTCGCTGTCGGTGGTGCAGGTCGGCGCCGCGACGGACAACATCGGCATCGAGGCCTTCAACGTGCGCCCCTACCCCGACGACAGCCTGACCTACGTCGCCTGGTACGCGGTGCGCAACGAGAGCGCGCGCCCGGTGGCGGCGACGCTCTTCATCTACGCCAACCCGCGCGGGCGCTCCGAGCCCGACTTCTTCGAGCCCGCGCGCCTCGTGCACGCCGAGCCGCTCACCCTGCCGCCGGGCGAGACCGTGCGCGCGCACATCGACGAGCTCAAGTTCGCCGGCAGCCGCGTCGCCGCGCGCTTGGTCGTCGCCGCCGAGGACCCGCTGCGCGACGCGTTCTCTCGTGACGACGTCGCCTTCGCCGTCGTGCCCGAGCGCAAGACCCTGAAGGTCCAGCTCGTGACCGAGGGCAACCTCTTCATCAACGCCGCCCTCTTCCTGCGCGAGAACGTCGCGCTCACCACGCGCACGCCCGCCGAGTACCGCGGCCCCGAGGGCTTCGACGTCACTGTCGTCGACGCCGTCCCGGTCGACCTCGAGCGACCCGGCAACTACTTCGTGATCGCGCCGCGACCCGGCGCGACCTTCACCGCCACCGGCGTGCTCGAGCAGCCCGAGGTCGCGCGCGTCGACAAGCGTCACCCGCTCGCACGCCACGTCAGCTTCGCCGACATGAACGCGCTGGAGACCCCGGTCTACGCGACCGATCGCAAGGACGAGGTCGTCGTCGCCGCCAAGGGCGGCGCGCCGCTCCTCTTCACCCGCGTCATCGGTGACGGCGAGGAGGCGCGCCGCTACGTGGTGCTCTCCTTCGATCTCCGCCACTCGCTCCTGCCGATGAACTATGCCTTCCCGATCCTGGTGGTCAACGCGATCTCCTGGTTCTGGCAGGACGCCGAGGGGCTCCTGCAGCCCAACCGCGCAGGCGTGCCGCTCGCGCTCGGCGTGCCCGGCACCGACCCTGCGCCCGCCGTCATCGGTCCCGACGACACCACCGCCACCGCGCGGCGCGTCGGCGAGCGCGTGCACTTCGGCGCGAGCCGCCTCGGGATCTGGGAGGTCGTCGACCCGACCGCCGTCGGCGACGACGGCGAGCCCGCCCCGCCGAGCGCGATCGCCGTCAACCTGCTTTCGCCCGAGGAGAGCCGCATCGCCCCGCGCGCCGGTGACTACGCCGCGCCGGTCGCGCCCGAGCTCGAGCCGGCCGAGCAGAACCCGTGGCTCGCCGACTTCTGGCGCGTGCTGCTGCTGATGGCGCTCGGGCTGGTCCTCGTCGAGTGGATCACCTGGCATCGCCGGGTGACGATATGAGCGGGCGCCGCTGGATCTGGATCGCGGCGCAGTACGCGCTGGCGCTCGCGCTCGGCGTCGCGGGCTACCTCGTGATCCAGGCCGAGGGCCCGGGCTGGCTCGCGGCCCTGGCCGAGGCGGGCTACCTCGTGCGCGCGCCGGAGATGGCGTGGGTGCTCGCGCTGGTGCCGGTCTTCATCGCGGTGCGCGCGCACACGCTCTCGGATCTGCCCAAGACGCAGCAGGCGCTGTCGATTGCGCTCAAGTCGGCGTTCGTGGGGGCGCTCGCGCTCGCGCTCGTCGACGTGCAGAAGGTCGAGGAGACGCCGAAGAAGGCGGCGACGGTCTACGTGGTCGACGTCTCCGAGTCGATGCCCGACCAGGCGCTCGAGGCTGCGCGCGCGGCGATCGAAGGGACCTTGCGCGCCGCGCTGGCGCGACCCGAGGGTGAGCGCCCCGAGGTGCGCGTGGTCGCTTTCGCCAACGGCGCGATCGAGGTGCCGTTGCCGGCGATGACGCCGGGCAGCGCGCCCGATTCGCTGAGCGTTCCGCCCTTGCCGCGTCTGCCGCCGCCCGAGGGACGCGCACCGTCGTCGAACCTGCAGGCGGGGTTGCGGCTGGCACTGACGCTCTTCCCCGAGGGGCAGCTGCCGCGGCTGGTGGTGGCGACCGACGGGCTCGAGACCGAGGGCTCGCTGGCGGCCGAGGCGGATACGCTGGTCGGTTTCGGCGTGCCGGTGCACTGGCTCGACCTCGGCCCGATCGAGCGGCCGAACGAGCTGATGGTGCTCAAGCTCGAGGTGCCCGATCAGATCCAGGCGCGCGTGCCGTTCGTCGTGAAGACGCAGATCAAGGCGAGCCGCGCCATGCGCGCGCGCTGCGAGGTACAGCTCGACGGCGTCGTCGAGACCGGCGCCGAGCACGAGCTCGCGGCCGGCGACAGCGCGATCGAGCACGAGCTCACCGTCAAGGAGGGCGGCGACAAGAAGGTCGCCGTGCAGTGCAGCCCCATCGACGCGGGCGAGGATCGCTTCGCCAGCAACAACCGCTACGAGCTGCCGATCGACGTGCCCGAGCGCCCCAAGGTGCTCTATGTCGAGGGCGAGGCGCGCTATCAGAGGAACCTCGCCGCGGCGCTGCAGGAGGACTTCGACGTCGAGATGCGCGGCGCGCGCGGTACGCCGACGACGCTCGGTGAGGCCGAGCGCTTCGATCTGATCTTCCTCTCCGACGTGCCGCGGGTCGGCGAGATGGGCGCGGAGTACCTGTCGAGCACGCAGATGCGCGTGCTCGAGCAGTACGCCAGGAAGGGCGGTGGTCTCGTCTTCGCGGGTGGCGAGAACAGCTTCGGACCGGGCGGATGGGGCCAGACGATCCTCGAGCGCGACGTGCTGCCGGTGCGCCTCGACGTGCAGCGCAAGGAGGAGACGCCGAACCTCGCGCTGATGTTGATCATCGATCGCTCGGGCTCGATGGCCGGCCCCAAGATCGAGCTCGCCAAGCAGGCGGCGATCGAGACGCTCGAGGTGCTGCAGCCCGACGACCTCCTCGGCATCGTCGCCTTCGACTCGCGCCCCGACGAGATCCTGCCGATGACGCGCGCGATCAACACGCTGCGCATCACCAACGCCGTCTCGCGCATCGGCAGCGGCGGCGGCACCAACATCTTCGCCGCGCTCGACTACGGCTACAACGCGCTCGCCAAGGTCGACGCCAAGGTCAAGCACATCATCCTGCTGACCGACGGCCAGTCGAGCCCGGCCGGCATCGTCGAGGTCGCCTCCCAGGCGGCGCTCGACCGCATCACCATCTCGACGGTGGCGGTCGGCCTCGGCAGCGACCAGGCCCTCCTGCGCCAGGTCGCCGAGGTCGCCAACGGCCGCTTCTACTTCACGAGCAGCGGCCAGAACATCCCGCAGCTCTTCCTGAAAGAGACCTCCGAGGTCACGCGCAAGGCGCTGGTCGAGGATCCGTTCGTGCCGCGCGTCGACCCGCGCTTCCGCACCCTGCAGATCTTCCGCGGGCTCGACATGCAGGCCGCGCCCTCGCTCGTCGGCTACGTCTCGACCCGCGCCAAGCCGCAGGCCGAGGTCATCATGACCTCGCACCTCGGCGAGCCGATCCTCGCACGCTGGCGCCTCGGCCTCGGCCGGGTCGTCGTCTGGACCTCGGACGTGAAGAACCGCTGGTCGCACTACTGGCTGCGCTGGCCGGGCTACGCCAAGTTCTGGCGCCAGCTCGTGCGCGACACCCTGCGCACCGAGACCGAGGACCCGAGCTATCACATGGTCGCCGAGATCGACGGCGCGCACCTCACGGTCGGCGTCGACGCGATCGACGACGAAGACCGCTTCATCGACGGCGTCACGAGCGAGGTCATCGTCACCGATCCCGAAGGCCGCGAGCTGCCGCTCACCCTCGAGCAGGTCGCCGCCGGGCGCTACGAGGGCCGCCTGCCGCTGACGAGCTACGGCCCCTACGTCGTGCGCGGCAAGCACACCCCGCGCCCCGCCGGCGACGACGGCGGCGCGTCGTATCGCAGCTTCGCCACGCTCGCCTGGCCCTTCCCCGACGAGCACCTCGTCGGCGCGCCCGACCTGTCGGCGCTCGAAGCGCTCGCCGCCCAGACCGGCGGCCAGAAGAACCCGAGCCCCGAGACCCTCTTCGACGTCGGCGACGCCGTCACGCGGAGCCACGTGCCCCTCTGGCCCGAGCCGCTGCCGTGGGCGCTCGGCTTCCTCGTCGCCGACGTGCTCTTGCGGCGCGTGCGCCTCTTCGGCAAGACCGAGCTGCGCTGGCTGTGATGCCAGCGCCGCTTCGATTTCAAGCGACGCGCGCGCGCACGTCTCAGGGCTTGAACGATGGAGGTCCCTCATGAAAGCGCTCGTCTCTTCGCTCGCCCTCGTCGCGCTCGCCCTCGTCGCCGCCTGTGACAGCGCCGACGAGCCACGCACCCCGACCCAGGACGAGCTCATCGGCCTCTGGAAGAACGACGACGCCGGCACCACGCGCGCCTTCGAGTTCGTCGCCGGCGTCTCCGCCGCCGAGAGCCCCGCGCTCGCCGCACGCCCCTACGTCTACACCCTCTACTTCCACCCGACCGGCGGCCCGCCGGCGATCGCGCAGCGCGGCTTCTATACGATCGAGGACGGCCACCTCGTCACCGAGGTCGTCGAGGCGCCGCTCGACCCGTCGCAGGTCGGACGCCGCTTCGCCAACATCATCGAGGGCTTCAACCCCTCCGCCCTCACCCTCGAGAGCACCTCCAGCGCGTCCGGCACCCGCGTCTTCGCGAAGGTCGACACGCTCTGATCGCGCCGCAGTCAACGCGTCTTCGGCTTGGAGTCGTTCGCTGCTCGATGAACACGTTCGCGCGAGCGCTCCGAAGACTCGGGGCGGACTTGAAGGCCAGGAACACACTGATATCCTGATGGCCAGCATGAGTCTCGAGCCCCCGTGCATCGCGCCGATCCCGAACAAGCTCTCGAGCAGGCACGTGGCATGACGCCGGACCCGCCCCGAACCGACGGATCGGGCGCGCCGACCGACGCCGCCGGCAGGGCCTGGTCCGAATCGGGCCCGTTCGCGTTCCTGGCCAGGTTGACCCGTCTCGGAGTCGACCCGCGTCTGCCCCCATATGCGACACGGCACATCGTGCTCACCAACGAGCTCGCGCTCTACACGACGGTCGCGCTCGCCTTCGTGACCTTCGGCCCACTGTCGCACACGCTCCTGCCCGAGGTGCGCCACTGGCTCCTCGCAAGCCTGCTCATGAGCCCGATGGTCCTCGTCCTCAATCGCCTGGGCCTGCACGTGCTGTGTAGCAGCGCGTTCATCGCCGTCTACATCGTCTCCGTCTATTCCGTCGGGCGCCTCCAGCCCGCGGCGACGATGCAGGCGGTCTTCTTCCCGCTGATCGCGGCCATTTCGTGGTTCATGTTCCCTCCGGGGTGGCGCGTCGCGCCCGCGATAGCCACTGTCGCGTCGACAGCGGCCGCGGTGATGCTCATGCTGTCGTGGCGCGACGAACCACCACCGCCTCAACTCCCGGGTTATGACATCGAGGCCCTGGCGCTCGGTAACCTCATCGGCGTCGTCACCGCGACCGTCTTCTTCTGTGCGCGGGCGGCCATGCGAATCGTGCGCGTCGAGCGCGCGCTCGTCGAGGAACGCGCCAAGACCGAGAGCCTGCTCAAGCGTGAGGTCGCGCATCAGGTCGCCGAGCGCTCGCGCGAGCTCGGGGCGGCGCTCAGCGCGCAGCTCGGGCCGCTCGCACCGCCCGCGCACGCGACGCCGACGCGCTTCGGCTCGCGCTATCGGGTCGTGCGCAAGCTCGGCGAGGGCGCGATGGGGGCGGTGTTCGAGGTCGAGCGTCTCTCCGACATGCAGCGCCTCGCGCTCAAGGTGATGACCGGCGCCGGCTCGCGCGAGCACGCCGCCCGCTTCGCGCGCGAGGCGGAGATCGGTGCGCGCGTCGCCGATCCCCACGTTGTCTCGATCGTCGATGTCGGGCTGGCCGACAGCGGCGCTCCCTACCTCGTGATGGAGCTCGTCACGGGTGGTTCGCTCGCGGAGCAGCGCTACCGCTTCGGCGACGTCGAGTGGGCGTTGCCGATCCTGCGCCAGATCCTCAGAGGTCTTGCCGCGTTGCACGCCGAGGGCGTGGTTCACCGCGACCTCAAGCCCGGCAACGTCCTCCTCGACGCACACGGCGCAGCCAAGGTCACCGACTTCGGCATCGCGCGCATGGGGCTCACGACCGATCTCAGCGTGACAGTGCAAGGCGGCGCCGTCCCGCGCGCACCGCAATACGAGCTCACCGCTACGGGCGCCTGGATCGGTACGCCACAGTACATGGCACCCGAGACCGCGCGCGGCGTTCGCCAGGCCGGAACGCCCGCGGACATCTTCGCCTTCGGAGTGCTCGCCTACGAGCTCCTGACCGGCGTCATGCCCTTCGAGACGCCGCCCCTCTTCCTCGCGCTCGCCGGCCAGCCGCTCGACGAGCCGCCTCCGCTTACGAGCGGCAAGCTCGACGACGAGGCGCGCGCGGTCCTGCGCAGCTGTCTGGCCGAAGACCCCCGGCGCCGCCCCGACATGACCCGACTGCGCGGGGCGCTCGGCGCCTGACCGTCACGCGCCTGCTCGACGCCAGACTCACCGGTGCAACGCACCGATCAGAGCCACCAGCGTCAGGAGGGTGACGAAGGCGATGAGCAGCGTCCCTCGATGGCGGGCGACCAGCTTGCGCGCGAGGTATGCGCGCGTCGGGTCACGCGCGAGCACAGGGCGGCCGTCGAGATAGCGCTGGAGATCTTCGGCCAGCGCATCGACGGAAAGGTAGCGCGCGTGAGGGTCCTCTCGCATCGCGCACATCACGATGCTGTCGAGGTCCCCGGCGAGAGCGCGCCGAGCGCGGGGCGCGGCGATGTCACTCGGACGTGGCGGCACGAGCTCGCCCTCGGCCGCCCGCCCTCGGTCACCATCGGCGACCCGCGGCGGCCGCTCGGCCAGATGGTGATAGAGCAGGGCCCCGAGCGCGTATACGTCGCTGGCGATCGTCGCGGCCTCACCCCGCGCCTGCTCGGGGCTCGCACATGTCGAGCCGCTCCCGCCAGGCCCGAGGAGCCTGGTGAAGCCGGGATCGAGCAGCTTGGGCTGGCCATCGACGGTGACGAGCAGATTCGACGATCCGATGGCGCCGTGGGCTCCGAGGCGCTGGTGCAAGCGCGCGATCGGCTCGCACACGTGCAGGAAGAACGCGACGCGCTCGCGCACCGAGAGCCCGGCGAGGTGACGCTCGATCGGCACACCATCGACGTGCTCCATGACGAGGTAGATGCGATCATCACCGATCGCACCACAGTCGAGCATGCGCGCGATCGCCGGATGATGCAGCGTCGAGAGCACGAACTGCTCGTCCCGCAGGCGCGCGAGGACGGCGCTCGCGTCCGCCCGGCGAGGCAGCAGACGGAGCGTGACGAGGCCGCGATGTGGACCTTCCTCACGCTCTGCGAGATAGACCTCGCCGCGGTCGTCCTGGGCGGTGAGCAGGATCACCCGGTACGGGCCGACGCGACGCTCGCGTGGCGCCTCGGCGCGCTGCTCCAGCATCTCCTCGGCCACGCCCCCCATGATCGAGCGCACGCGCGCGCCGAAGCTCCTGGCCGTGTCGGGGTCACGCGTGTCGCTCGTGCCGAGAGCCTCGGCGCTCGCCAGCAAGGACTCGACCTCGGCGCGCAGCATCACATCGTCGCCGCATTGTGCATCGAGGAAGGCGCCGCGCTCGCTCGCCGGGCGCTCGAGCGCCTCATCGAAGAGCGCCTCGATTCGCTCCAGGCTCCCGTGCATGGCGGGATCAGGGGCCAGGCGCCCTCCGGTGTCAAGCTCTCAGGCGCGCGGCGCACGATGGCGAGCCGGCGTCGCGAGCAGCTTGCGGCGCTGTGGATCGCGAGACCTCCGGCCCGGCGGTGTCGGGCGGCGATGGCGAAGTTCCCCCCCTTCCGCGGAGCCGGTCGAAGACGTCGGCCCCGCGGGCCCGGTGATGCCGTCCGCCGGCTCGTAACAAGCAGGTGCGTCGCTCGAGGGTGCAGTCTGCTCGGGTGCGGGCTCACCATCGTGCACCCCCAGCGCTCCCTTGAACCACTCCAAGAGCGCGGCTGCGTCCTCGCCGAGCTCCACATCGAGCCCCTTGACGCCGACCTCGCCGACCTCGGCGATGGTGAAGCGGAGCAGCTTGTAAGGTCGCGACGAGAGCTCGACCTTGCCCTGTGCCTTGGGGCTCTGCTTGGTGCCGGCAGCGGCCGGAGCGAGCTTGGCGTCGACCAGCCCGCCGCCGCTCAGGAATGCGACGAGGTCGCCTGCGACCGAGCCGTAGCTCGGTTCCTTGCGTTCGCCACGGAAGACCAGCTGGGCCGCGGCTTCTCCCCGCAGCGTGCCGCTGATGAAGACGTTGAACTGCTTCCACCCGCCCTTGATCGCCAGCACGCCGTCGATGGTGATCCCAGCCTTGGCGGCGCGCTTGTCGGCCCCCGCCTTGCCGGAGGTACCCACGCGCACCGTCAACTTCGCCGACAGCCACAAGGCCGGCGTCAACCTGGGCACGAGCTCCCCGTGAGGATCGTCACCGACGAAGATGCCGCGGGTCGGAAAGAGACGAAAGCCGATCTCCTTCTTGAGCACCTCACGTTCGACCTTGGCATCGATCCCACCGCTGCCGAGTCCGAGGCTCACACTCTGCTTGTCGCGATCTTGGAGCTTGTGGTCGACCTTGAGCGCTCCGTGCCCGGCTTCCTTCTTCTGGACCGCCGTCCCCGTGACGGCTGGCGCCTTCGCGGCCTTCCTGCCTTCTCTCCGTTCGCGGAGCTGCACGGCGCCCCCCGGGAGGTGCTCGGGCAGCGGATCGCCATAGATCTCGTGATTGGCGACGCTGACGGCGTCGTGCAGATCGGTCATCGCGTCGTCGAACTCCTGGAGCTCGTCCGGCGAGGCGCTCGAGGCGAGGGTCCATTCGTCGATCGTCGTTCGCGTGGCGCATTCGGCGGCGCGTCGATCGGCGAGCGTCTGCGAACGATTGACGAGGCGACCTCCATTGGGACGGGTCTCGTCGGGCGCGCGGCGAAGTTGAACGCTGCTCATGCTCTCGCTCCTGTCGGCTGACATGGAGAGCGAAAGGCGCGTGGTTCGATCACCACGTCGCTGTCGATTGATGAATGGATCGCGGGTCAGCGCGCAGTGAGGTACCGGTTCAGCCACGCCTCGGCGAAGCGCAGGTCGCGCAGGACCGTGTTGTGGTGCACGCCGAGCGCCGCGCCGACCTCGGCGAGCGACATGCCGCCGAAGAAGTGCAGCTCGACCACACGCGCCTTGCGCTCGTCGACCGCGGCTAGCGCGAGGAGGGCCTCGTCGAGGTCGAGCAGCGACTCCGACTCGGAGGCCGCGAGCACCTTCTCGTCCAGCGTCACCGCGCGCTTGCCCGCGCCTCGCTTGTGGGTCGCGCGGGCTCGCGCGAAGTCGACGAGGATGTGGCGCATGTGACGCGCGGCCGTCGCGAAGAAGTGCACGCGGTCCTGGAAGCTCGGCGTCTCCCCGCCCGCCAGCCGCAGGAACGCCTCCGAGACGAGCGCGGTCGGCGTGAGCGTATGACCCTCGCGCTCGCCGCGCAGCTGACGGCTGGCGAGCTGCTTGAGCTCCCGATAGACCAGGCGCGCGAGCTCATCCAAGGCGGCCATGTCGCCCTCGCGCCAGCGCATGAGGAGCCGAGTCACCGGCGGCGTAACGCTCATGCCCGCGAGCATCGCGTCGGGTCGGGCGCGTGTCAACGTGGTGCGACCAGCGAAACGTAGGCTGATCAAGCGTGCGCTCGAGGTCAGCGGCGGTCATCGTCGGCACGCAGGATGATCGCGTTGCTCGTGAGCTCGGTCGTGGTCAGCGCCACGCCGTAGAGCGCTGCGTAGTAGATCGCCCCTTGCTGGAACGTCCATGGCGTGGGCTTGCCCAGGGCGAGCGTGCCGGCGCCGAGCTGGATGGTCGCCCCTTGTGCCGGGATCGCCTCGAGCGTGACCGAGGTGTAGCGCACGCCATCTCGATAGAGACGCACGCGCTCGCTCGGAGTGGCGGCGTCGTTGTCGATGACGACCTGATAGACCTTGCGCGGGGTGGCGCCGTCGGTGATGCCCGTGAAGGTCGCCGAGCGCTCCCCGTTCACCCAGACCGTCAGCGCGTTGTAGGCCGATTGCTGGAGCGAGAGGCGGTGGCTGCCCTCGCCGTCCTGGAGGTCGACGAGGAAGGTCCCGTTGGCGCTGACGGTGTCGATGACGAGCTCGAAGGTGGCCTGGGTCGAGCCATCGAGCATCGCTTCACCGTCGGTGAGCTTGCTCTCCGTGTAGCTCGCCTCGGCCCATCCGTTGACCGATGAGGTCCAGGCGAGGCCGCGCTGCTCCCCGCCGGTGAGGATCGGCCCGCCATTGCTGACCGTGCGCACCAGGTCGAGCGGCTCCGGCAACGCGTCGGAGAGCGTCGTCGCGGCGACCCCGCTCGGGTCATCGAGGTCGTCGTCCATGTACCAGCGCGCGAGCGCGCCGCGGTCGCAGAGGCGCGCCGCATCCCCGAGCGGCTCCTTGGCACCGAGCGCCGCGATCGGCTCGTGCTCGCCTGCCGGGGGCGCCATGCGGATGTAGGTCACGTCGAAGGCTCGCTCGGCGAACGCCGCCGTCGTGACGTCGTCGACGCCGAAGCGGATGGCGTCGATGCGATCGACGTCCGGGTCCTGGAACGGCACCTCGCCGAGCGCCGGCATGCCGGCCACCCCGAAGGTGCGCGCGTCGAGGTCGATGAGGACGGTGAGCGCGACATCGAGCCCGGCGAAGTCGCCCCGTCCAACGGTCGCGGACTCGCCATCGGTGACGCCGAGGTCACCGCGCCCGGTCGCGCCGAAGCCCCAACGCCCGCGCGCCCACGCGAGCCCGGGCCCGACCCCATCGATCGGATAGAGGTCGCCGAGCGGCGGCGTCGCGTCGAGCCCGAGCCCGACCTGGCCGAGCTGCGCGTGGACGGCGAAGTCGGAGTCGGACCCGTCATGGGCCCAACGCCAGTAGGTGTACCAGATCCAGCGTCCGCTGGTCATCGGCGCGACCGCGTGCCACGCGACCGGACGCTGGTCGGCGCCGTCGGGGCGCTCGAAGCGGAGCCAGCCAAACGGCGGACCGACCACGAGTGCGTCGGCGCTGGGCTCGCTCTCGACCCAGCCGTTGCCGACGTCGACACCCTCCCGCTCGAACCGATCGGAGAAGTGATACACCCCTGCCTCGTCCGCCTTGGCCACCCCCGGCGCCCCGAACCAGATCGCGTAGTGCTTGTCCAGCGCCTCGCCGGACGCTCGGTGCGCGTGGATCGGCGCCTGCGCGCGAAAGTGCAGGCGCAGGTACTCGAAGTCGCCCGAGCGCGCGAGGGGCTGCAGCACCCGGTCGATCTGGCGCCACCAACCGGTCGTCGGGTCGCGGTGATAGATGCGCGTGTCCTCCATGCCGGCGCTCGACTGCCCGCCGTCGACCACGATGGCGTGATCGAACGCGAGCTCGAGCGTGTAGCCGGCGTCGATGCCCGAGACGTCGGTGGCGATGCCGATCACGCGTCGAAGCTGGCAGCCCTGTGGGTCCTCGTCGTCGGTCGCACCGTCGCAGTCGTCGTCGAGCAGGTCGCCGCAGTTGTCGAAGGGCTCGCACGGGTCACACGCGTCGCCGAAACCGTTGCCGTTCTCGTCGGACTGGTCGGCGTTGGGCACGGTCGGGCAGTTGTCGGCGCTGTCCTCGATGCCGTCGCCGTCCTCGTCGGGCGGCGGCGCACACGTCCAATCGATGAGACCGTCGCAGTCGTTGTCGAGACCGTCGCAAGAGCGCTCGGTGACCTCGAACCCGGCGACGTCGCCGTAGTCGCAGCGGTAGCTGCCGCCCTCGCACAGCGCGCGCACGCCGCCCCCGGCGCACACGCCACGCCGCATGCAGCCGGCCGCGACCACGTCACCGAGCCCATCGTCGGGTGCGCCATCGCAGTCGTTGTCGAGACCGTCGCAGCGCGTCTCCTGACCGGCCTCGTAGTCGGGGACCATCGCGTAGTCGCAGCTCCAGGCGCCGAACGAGCAGGTGGCGACGACGCTCTCGACCGCACCACACACCCCCGGCAACGCGCACTCCGCTTGCCCGGTGACACCCACGAGACCCTCGTCGCTCTGCCCGTCACAGTCGTTGTCCCGCGCGTCGCAGGTCTCGGGTACCGCCTCGGTCGCGGAGCCGTCGGGGTTGGTGCTGCAGGTCGCGCGATCGGAGCGCCCGACGACGCACTCGACGATCCCGCGCCCACAATCGCCGACGCCGTCGCAGCTCCCGCCCACGGCGACCCCGCCCCAGCCGAAGTCCTCGTCGGTGCGCCCATCGCAATCGTTGTCACGGCCGTCACAGCTACGCTCGCCCCCGGCCTCGTAGCCGGCGACGCCGGTGAAGTCGCACTGCCAGTCCCCCTCGACACAGGTTGCGAGCGCGTTGCCCGTCGCGCACACGCCGCTGCCGACGCAGGTCGTCGCGCTCGGCGTGACACCCTCGTCGGTCGCCCCGTCGCAGTCGTCGTCGAGCCCGTTGCAGGTCTCGTCGGAGGCTCGCGATGCGGTCCCCTCCGGCGCGGCGCTGCAGACCGCGCGTGACCCGTCCGCGGCGCACTCGACGCGCCCGCCGGTGCACACGCCGGCGGCCGCGCACGCCCCGCCGATGGTGATCCCGGACCACGTGAAGTCCTCGTCGATCTGGCCATCGCAGTCATCGTCCAGGCCGTCGCAGCGGCCCTCCCCTCCCGCGGACCAGCCGGCCACGGCGCCATAGTCGCAGGTCCAACGACCGCCCGCGCAGCGCGCCACGATCGTGTCGAACCCGTCGCCGCAGACGCCCTCGCGCGAGCAGCCGGCCTCGCTCGGATCGACGAGGCCCTCGTCCGTCTCACCGTCGCAGTCGTCGTCGAGGCCGTTGCAGCTCTCTTCCTGGACCCCGGGGCTCGAGCCCCCAGGCGCGGTGCTGCACCTCAGCCCCCCACCCGGCGCGCACTCGACCACCCCGAGCCCACACGCGCCCTCGCCCACGCAGGCGCCACCCACGGGCGCACCATCGAGGGTGAGATCCTCGTCGGTCGCGCCATCGCAGTCGTTGTCGAGCCCGTCGCAGCTCAGCTCGCGGGCGCCTTCGAAGCCCGCGAGCGCAGCGTAGTCGCAGCGCCACGCGCCGCCGCTGCACACCGGTGGCGCGACCGCGGCGCACACGCCGCTGCGGCTGCACACAGCCTCTTCGGGGAGAGGGACACCTTGATCGGTGAGCCCATCGCAGTCATCGTCGAGCCCGTTACAGCGCTCGGGCTCGACCGCCGACGTCGAGCCACCCGGACCACTCGAGCATAGGGCACCGCGCGCGTCGCCGGAGCACTCGACGACCCCGGGTCCGCACGCGCCGGCAGCCTCACAGCGCTCGCCGATCGCCGCGCCGGCGAGGGTGAAGTCCTCGTCGGTGAGCCCGTCGCAATCGTTGTCGAGCCCATCGCAGCTCACCTCGTGTCCGCTCTCGAAGCCAAGCACGGCGTCGTAGTCGCACACCCAGCGCCCGGAGACGCAGCGCGCAGCGACCTGCGCGTGCTTCGAAGCGCACACCCCGACGAGGCTGCACCCAGCCGCGAGCACATCCTCGGGCACCTCCTCATCGACCGCCCCGTCGCAGTCGTCGTCGAGGCCGTTGCAGGTCTCGCTCATGACCTCGGCCGACGGACCGTCGGCGTTGGTGCTGCACGTCGCGAGATCGACGCGGTCGACCGCACACACCACGACGCCGGGGCCGCACGCGCCAGTGCCATCGCAGGCCTCACCGATGGCGGTGCCCTGCCACGAGAAGCCCTCGTCGGTGAGGCCGTCGCAGTCGTTGTCGCGCGCGTCGCACGAGCCCTCCTCGATCTCGAAGCCGACGACGGCCCCATAGTCGCACAGCGGCTCGTCGATGCTGCCGGGACAGGTCACGGCGAGCGGCGCTTCGGCGCATACCCCGGCGACGCGACAGTAGCGGGCGAGCAGCGATGCCGGCGCGTCGCCGGGGATGGCGTCCCGTGGATCGAGCTCATCGGGCACGCAGTCATGGTCCTGGTCGCCTTCGCGACTCTCGAGCGCGTCGGGGCGGCCGTCTCGATCGGAGTCCCGATGCACGAGGTCCGCGTCGAGCTCGTCGCGGTCGAGGACGCCGTCGCCGTCACTATCGGCATGGCGCGGGTCGGTGCCGAGCGCCACCTCGAGGGCGTTGACGAGGAGGTCGGCGTCATCGTCCGCGGACGGGTCCATGCATGCGCCGGCGGCGCACACGCCGCTCGCGCAGTCGTCGGCCGCGGTGCAGTTCTGTCCGAGCTTGAGGCCCTGGCTCGAAGGGTCGCACGCGAGCGCGACCAGGGCGATGGCGACGAGCGGGAGACGGCGGGTCTCGACGAACATGGGGGCTCCTGGGTGTCGGTCTCACCCGGGAGAGCGGGAAGGCGCCGCGTCGATCACCACACCGGCACGAAAAAAAAAAGGGGAGCGAGCGGACCGAGCGCGTCCCCGGGTCAGTCAACTGCCACGCCATCGCCGTGGCTGATGCGCGCCGAGGTTGCCGGTGTGCATGTGCCCATCGCGGCACGCAGGCGGTTGCAGGTGACCAGGTTGCGCCGCGTGTTGGTGTCGAGGCTGATGCCTTTCAACCGCGTGTCGATCGAGTTGGCGTGCAGCACGACGTCGTGCGGGGCGCTCGCCACGAAGACACCGCCGTCGAGGTCGGCGCCGCTCACGGTCGAGCCCATCACCTGAGCACCGCGCCCCGCTACGTAGATCCCCCAATGCAAGCGCGCGAAGGCGCCTCGCTTGACACGGTGCGTCAAGGCTCTCAGGCTCGCACGTCGATGTCGCTAGACGCGCTGCCGTCGCCCTTCCTGGCCCCGCTCGCAGGCGCACGTGAGGCTCGGCCGGGTGCCGGGTGGACCTCGGCCATGCCGCTACGGGCCTGGCTCGTCGTGCTGGTGCTCGGCGCTTGTGGCGAACGCACGGCCGAGGGTCGGGACGCGCTCGAAGACGCGGAGGTGGTGGGGCTCGAGGTCACGGACGGGCAGGGCCTCGGGGTCGAAGACACGAGCGAGGTCGTGGACGCGATCGAGGTCGAGGCCGATTCCCTCCCGCTCGAAGAGGCCCCTGGGATCGGTGTGGCGCTCGTGTCGATCGAGCTCGATCCGAGCGCCCCGGGCCCGGTCTCCTTCGTCGTCGACGTCGAGGCCGACGACCTGGGCTTCACGATCGGCGAGGGTCCCTCATTCCACCGCATCCCGGCCCCAGGCGACACGACGCCGAGGTCGCACACCAGCGAGGCGCCGTGGTCGCTCACGCCGGGCGAGCGGCGCGTGCTCGACCGCCCGCGGCTCGTCGCCTGGGCCCCCGGTGTCGCGGCGCTCGACGTCGCGGTGAGCGCGCGCTCAGGCGAGCTGACACTCATCTCGGAGACCCGACGGATCGCCCCGGGCACGCCGTCGCTCTTGCGGATCCACGGGGCCGGCCTCACCCTGGAGCTCGCCGCGCAGAGCGGCTTGCCGGCCCTCCCGCCCGACACGCGCATCGGCCTCACGCTCGATGGCGCGCTCACCCGCGAGGACCTGGCCGCGCGCGTCGCGGGGCCGATCGCGGTGAAGCACTACGCGGGCGCGAGGCGTTGGCTCCTGCGTCCGGGGTGCGACTCCGATGCGCAGTGCGCCGAGGGCGGCGCGAGCTTCCCCTGCGTATCGCGCTGCCCCTGCGCCTGTGACGAAGTGACGTGTGACTGCGACTTCAGCGAGCTCGAGGCCGTCATGCAGAGCGAGGCGCTGGCGACGGCGCGCGCCCTCGTCGGCGACGATCCGGCCCAGCTCCCGCGAGCCCGCGTGCACTGGGTCTTCAAACGAAGCCTCGGCGGCACGGCGAGCTGCGACCGAAGCGGAGAGCTCGACGTCTCGCCCGCGACCTGGCGACGCTTCTTCTCACACGCGACCGCGGCGGCGATCGCGATCAACACGCGCCTCGGCTTCCGCTTGATCGACATCCTGTCACCGATGAACGAGGCCAACCACCCGCTCCAGGACGGCGCGCATCGAAACGCCGCCGGCCAGGCCACCCTCGGCGGCATCCTGCCGTTCGCCGAGGTCATCCACCGGACGACGTGCTCGGCTGCACGCTGCTGCGCCCCCGACCGCTACATCGTCGACGACCCCGATGTGCCGGCGCTGTCGGCCGCGGCGATGGTCGGCGCCATGGAGGTCCTCGCCGGCGCGGACCCGACGCTGGCGCCCGAGGTGGCGCTGTCGCTCTACCTCGACGTCGAGCAGGTCGACCCGCTGCAGGTCGACGGCACGGGCGCGCGACCCTCGATCGTCACGCCGGTCCGCACGTTCATGACGGAGCTTCTCGCGGCCCTCGACGGCGCGCCGTTCCCCGATGCGCTGCTGGTCGCCGACACCTACCCGGGGAGCTGGGGCGCGCCCTGGTTCGAGACCGAAGACGGCATCGTGCACCACATGGATCCGGCGAGCCGGCGCATCGTGCGCGTCGATCCCGTCGCGGCCGCGGACGCCGCAATCGCGCGCGCCCTCGCCGCCGCCGACGACTTCGCCGCGGTCGTCGGCAGGCGCCCGCGCGTCTTGTTGGGCGAGGTCGGGTGGTCGACCTTCGATGGCGACGAAGATGCGCAAGCCGCGTTCGCGCGCCGCCTCTTCGACGTCGCGGCCGCCTCCGGTGCGACCGACCCGGCGTTGGCCGGGTTCCTGTGGTTCAAGACGCGGGATCGCGCGAGCTTCACCTATCCGACGTGGGACTCGGCCCCGAGCCCGATCGACGGCAGCGAGGTCGCGTGCGACACGCGGCTGCTCGGCCCCATCGCCTGCACCGCCGACGTGCTGGCGCTGATGGAGGGACAGTGGGGCCTCACGCGCGCGGACGGCACGCGCAAGGCGGCGTGGGAGGGGCTGCTCGGCCGCTGGTCGCGCGCCGCGCCGTGACGGGCGTGCAGCGGGTTGCTCTCAGGACGCCAACCGAGCGGGCGTTCTGCCTTGAGATGGCGCTTGAACGTTGCTTCGCCTTCGGAAATGGGCTTGATTCCGCGCCGCCCCACCGGGCGCCCGACACCCGCGCCCAGCCCCGACGAGGACCACGAGGACACCATGACTTCGACCCAGGCCGAGATCGACCAGAGCTACAGCGTCTCGAACGACTTCTTCAAGCTGTGGTTGGACGAGAACCTCCACTACACCTCGGCGGTCTACCATGGCCGCGACGACATCTCGCTCGAGGAGGCGCAGGAGAACAAGATCAAGCGCCTCTACCAGTTCGCCGAGATCACGCCCGACAAGCGCGTGCTCGACATCGGCTGCGGCTGGGGCTCGGCGCTCGACGTCGTGTCACGCCTCGGCGCCAAGGAGGTGGTCGGCATCACGCTCTCGACCGAGCAGCTCGCCTACTGCAAGGAGCGCCGGATCCCGAACGCGACGTTCCTGCTGCAGGACTACGCGACCTATGAGCCCGAGCAGAAGTACGACGCGCTCATCTCGATCGAGATGATCGACCACCTGTGCTCGCCCGCGCAGCAGAAGGAGGGCCTGGCGGTCGAGATCTACCGCAGCTACTTCAACAAGCTCGCGACCTGGGTGAAGCCGGGCGACTGTTTCGGCTTCCAGGCCATCCTGCGCAACCGCATCCCGCGCGACCGCGAGCAGCTGCGCGACCTGCAGTTCACCGCCGACGTGATCTTCCCGGGCGGCCTCAACCCCCGGATCGAAGAGCTCGTCGCGGCGATCTCCCCGCGCTGGGAGCTCATCGAGCTGCACATGATGCGCGACGACTACCGTCGCACCACCGCCGAGTGGCTGCGTCGCTTCACGCTCCACGAAAAGGAGATCCGCGCGAAGTGGGGCGACCAGGTCTTCGCCGACTACGACCGCTACCTCAAGGCGTGTGTGCGCCAGTTCACGCTGCATCAGTCGGGCGACGTGCAGATGAAGCTGCGCCGCATCGACTGAAAGACTGTCGAAAAATCGGCTGCGGCGGGCGTCCGCGGCGTCGGTCGGTCGGGCGCTTGTGCGGCGTACTCGAGTACGCCTCCGCGCTTCCTTCCCTCCCTCCTTGCGGCCATCCCGCCTCGCTCGATTTTCTGACAGTCTTTCGCTGAGTTCGCCGCTACGACCCGCGGGGGCGTCGTTGCTTCGCTCGGTCAGCGCGGGGCGCGGGGGCGCCAGCTCCCGGGACCTCGAGGTCGCCTCGTCGCTTCCTTCGCTCGCGCCTAGCCCGCGCGGGTCTCGCTGGCGAACTCAATTGATCGACAACCCTTGAGTTCGCGGCTGCGACGCGCGGGTGCTTCGTCACTTGCTCGCTCAGCGCGGGGCGCGGGGGCGCTGGGGCCGCAACGCGCCGGCGTGCGCTTCGCGCAGATCGATACTCTCTGATAGAGTCGCGCGCCATGTCGCGCCGCACCCTCGCTTGTCTCGTCCTCCTCGCCGCCGCGCTCGCGCTCGGCGCCTGCGCCTCCACCCAGCGCGCCCCCGCACCGGCCGCGCCGCACCCGCCGATCTTCATCGAGGACGACCCGGCGCGTGCGTTCTCCGCGTCCCAGGAGACCGGCAAGCTCCTCTTCGTCGACACCTGGGCGACCTGGTGCCACTCCTGCCTCGCGCTCAAGAGCGACGTGCTCACCGACATGCAGCTCGCGCGCTTCTCCGACCACTTCGTCTGGCTATCGCTCGACGTCGAGCGCGAGATCGCCGCCGACTTCCTCGCGCGCTACCCGCAGCCCGCCTACCCGACGCTCTGGATCCTGCGCCCCGACGGCACGCCGCTCCTGCGCTGGGTCGGCACCCTCACCGCCGCCCAGCTCGCCGAGCTCCTCACCGACGCGCTCGTCGCCCACTCCGGCGCACCCGCCGCGCCCGCCACCCGCCACCTGCTCGCCGCCGAGGCCGCCGCCTCCGAGGGCCGCACCGACGATGCCATCGCCGCCTACCGCGCCGCGCTCGACGCCGCCCCGCCCGACTGGCCCCGCCGCACCCGCACCGCCAACGCGCTGTCCTTCATCCTGCAGCGCCAGTCGCGCCACGCCGAATGCCTCGCGCTCGCCCTCGCCGAAGCCGTCGACGCCGCCCCCACCGCCGTCGGCCGCCCTGATCTCGTCATCGGCGGCATCACCTGCGCCGCCGCGCTGCCCCCCGAGGACCCCGCGCGCAAGGACGGCCTCGACCGTCTGGTGCCGCTCGCCAAGGCGATGGCCGCCGACGCCGACCTGCTCGCCGACGATCGCAGCGGCCTCTGGATGACGGTGGTCGACGGCTACGGCGCGCTCGGCGACGAGCCCTCCAAGCAGGCCGCCAGCCTCGCCTGGGCCGCCTTCCTCGACGCCACCGCGCTCGCCGCCCCGACCCCCGAGGCGCGCGCCGTCTACGACAGCCACCGCATGCTCGCCTACCTCGCCGTCGGCCGCGGCCCCGACGCGCTGACCGCGCTCGCGCAGTCCGAGCGCGACTTCCCGAACGACTACAACCCGCCCGCGCGCAGGGCCCACGTGCTCATGGAGCTCGGCCGCCTCGACGAGGCCAAGGTCGCCATCGAGCGCGCGCTCTCCCTCGTCTACGGTCCGCGGCGCCTGCGCGTGCGCATGAGCGAGGCCACCATCCACGAGAAGCGCGGCGATCTGCCCGCCGCGCGCGCGAGCCTCGAGGCCGCGATCCGCGAAGGCGAGGCCCTGCCCGAGGCCCAACGCCCGACCCGTCTCATCGACCAGGTCCGAAAGCGCCTCGCCGCGCTCGCCGGCAAGGCACCCTCCAACGAGTGAGGTCATGCATGCTGCTCGCCCCCGACGTCGTCGCCGAGATCGATGCCTTCCTCGGCGCCTGGCGCCACGTGACGCTCGCGACCGCCGCGCCCGACGGTCAGCCGCAGGCCGCCGTCATCGGCGTCGCGGTCGCGCCCGGCCGCCAGCTCGTCTTCGACACGCTGGAGTCGACCCGCAAGTATTTAAATCTCATCAATAATCCGCGCGTGGCCGTCACGATCGGCTGGGACGACTTCCGCACGATCCAGCTCGAGGGCCTCGCGCGCAAGCTCGCGCCCGACACGCCCGAGCACGAGTCCCTCGTCGCGCTCTACCTGCAGCGTTTCCCCGACGGTAACCAGCGCCTGGGCTGGCCCGGGATCTGCCACTTCGCCATCGCGCCGACCTGGCTCCGCTACAGCGACTATCGCAGCGGCCCGCGCATCTTCGAGCTCGACGCCCACCACCTCGCGGATTGAGCTGCGACCCTTTTGTGCCTCGAACCTGATCCGAGCCGCGCGCCTGCGCTACGCTCGGTGCGTGCATCGCCTGCGCCTCCTCTCGCTCCTGTTCGCGCTCGCGCTCGCGCCCACCGGCTGCGGTGACGAGCGCGCCGGCGCCCCCGCGGCGGACACCGGGATCGACGACACGCCGCACGAGCTCGACGCGCTCGACGACCCCGATCCATCCGACGCGACGCCCTCCGGCATCCTCGACGCACTCGACACAGCCGATCCCTCCGACCACGCGGACAGCGGGCCCGACCTACGGCCCCCGGAGCCCTGCCCCTGGCACGACTGGTCCGACGGCCTCGCCGGCGGTCGCGTCGACTACGCCGCCTTCGACCCGCGCCTGCCCGGCGTCGCCCTCGCGGCCTCCGGCGGCGCGCTCGCCCGCTCGGTCGACGACGGCGCCGCGTTCACGCTCTGGGGCGAAGGCGTCACCGTGCGCCGCCTCGCCTTCCCGCCCGACGATCCGAAGGTCGTGCTCGCCGCCACCAGCACCGGCCTCTACCGCTCCGAGGACAGCGGCCGTACCTTCACCCAGCACGCGCTGGGCGGCCTCCTCCTGCACACGATCCTGCTCCACCCGGCGCTGCCGCAGCGCGTCTTCGCCGGCACCGAGGGCGCCGGGATCATGCGCTCGGACGACGGCGGCCAGTCCTTCCGCGCCGTCAACGTCGGCGTGCCGCGCATGCTCGTCTACGCGCTGGCCGCCCCGCCCGACGACCCCGACCTCGTGCTCGCCACCGGGATCCTCCAGAACGACAACTACGGCCCGGGCGGCGGAGGCCTCGTCCTGCGCACCACCGACAGCGGCCTCAGCTGGACGACCGCCACGACCGATGCGGTCTGGGGCTACGGGCTCGCCTTCTGCCCGCGCGACCCCGAGCGCGTCGTCGCCGCCGTGCGCCGCGGCGCCCTGATCTCGCACGACCGCGGCCTCACCTGGGAGCGCATCGCCGCGCTCGAAGGCTTCGACGTGCTCGACGTGCAGTTCCCCGCCGACACCTGCGAGCGCCTCTACGTCAGCGCCTACCAGCGCGGCATCTTCCGCGTCGACGGCGGCGCGCTCAGCGGCCCGCACATGACCGGGATCGACGTCGAGATCGGCCGCTTCGCCCCGCGCCTCGTGCCCCACCCGAGCGATCCCGACACGCTCTTGCTCGCCTCGCACGCCGGCCTCTTCCGCAGCACCGACGGCGCCTTCACCTGGACCCCGATCCCCGCCATCGCCGGCCTCTCGATGAACGGGCTCGCCCACCACGCCGGCCGCAGCTGGCTCACGACCTGGGGCAACGGCCTGTGGACGCGCACCGCCGCGACCCCGTGGCAGCGCGTCGACACCTTCCCGCGCGACTTCGCCTGGCTCGTCGCGCCACTCGACGATCTGCTCGTCGCTGGCGGCGCCAACGACGTCTTCATCGGCGACGCGCGCGCCGAGACCTTCACCCTCGTACCCGGCCTCTACAACGCCACCGACGCCATGATCCTCGCGTCGACCGGCGAGCTCCTCGTCACGAGCCAGGTCGCGGGGCTCATGCGCTCGGCCCGGCCGACCGATCCGACGGTCGCCTGGACCCCGAGCAACACCGGCTTGAGCCCGTTTCCCACCGCGGCCGGCACCTACATCGACGCGCGCGCGATCCTCGCCGATCCCACCCGTCCCGGCCGCCTCTACCTCGGGCTCCTCGGCGCCGGCGTCGCGATCTCCGACGACGACGGCGCGACCTGGCGCCGCCCCGACAACGCCCTGTCGGGCGATCAGGTCGCCGCGCTCTTCGCCGATCTCTCCAAAGGCGTCTTGCGCCTCTACGCCCTGGTCTCGGGCAAGGGGGTGTGGCTCTCGCAGGACGGCGGCGAGACCTGGGGTGCGTCCAACCAGGGGCTCGACACCCTGACGGTGTTCTCGCTCGTGCACGACGAGCCGAGCGGCCGCCTCTTCGCCAGCGAGCTGAGCGGTGTCATCAAGGTCAGCGACGACGGCCTGCGCTTCGAGTCCTTCGACGCCTGGTGTCTGCCCGTCGAGGGCTGGGGCCACCTCGCGCTGACCGAGGACGACGGCGGCGCGCGCTGGCTCGTCGCGAGCACGCGCGGCAACCGCGTCATCCGTCATCGCATCGATTGAGGCGGCCGGCGCCGGGCGACGGCGCGGCCGTTCACTCCTCGGGCGGCGACGGGGTCGGCGTCGGGGTCGGGACCGGGCTCGGCGCGCTCGTGCGCGGCGACGGGGGCGGCGCCTGCACCGTCGACTCGAGCAGCGCGCCGTCGCGCCCGAGCTTGGAGATGCGCCGCAGCTCGGGCGTGCCGCTGATCTCGATGCGCACGACCGCTTCCCAGGTCTCGCCGATCCGCACCCAGCCGATCGTCTGCGGCACCTCGCTCGCCGGGCTCGTCCAGGTGCGACCGTCGATCGCGTCGTGGTTGACGATCTCGCCGGGATGCGGCTCGCCGCTCGGGGAAAGACTCGCGTTCATCGATGGTTCTCCCATGGCGCGTGCCCGGCTCGTCCGGCGCTCACCCGAGCTCCTGCTCGAGGATCGCGAGGCGCGCGGGGATCATGGACTTGTACTCGCCGTACTTCGGCGTGCCCTGGGTCGAGCCGTAGACCTGCACGGTCTCGGCGACGTCCTCGGCGATGTCGTTCATCGCGTACTGCGACACGGCGATGCCGTCCGCGTCCATGGCGGCCTTCCAGCGCGCCCAGCCGCCCTTGGTCTTGTCGTTGCCCCACTTCTGGTAGCTCCAGGCGTGGCCGGTCTCGTGGATCATCGAGCCGCGCATGCCGCCGGCGTCGGGCAGCGGCTTGTCGTTGGGATAGACCGTCACGATCCCGGCGGCGCCGGCGGTCATGTACGAGTGGAAGTCCGGCGTGTTGTACTGAACCGCCCAGTGCGCGTCGTCGGGGTTCTTGCGGGCATTGAGCAGCACGGTGTGGATCGTCGCACGACTCTGGCGCGGGAGGTAGGACGCGGCCTCGGCGGCCTCCTGCACGCTGTGGTAGTGCATGCCCGGATCGGGCGCCTTGGGCGCGACGATCGTGAGCGAGGTGCCGTCGCTGAAGGCCGCACGGTAGACGAGCGCGTCCCCCTTGGCGCCGCGGAACTCGTAGTTGGACTGCTCGCTCGGGGCGCTGAGCGTGAAGGTCGTGGGCGTGGTCTCGACCGCTTCGCTGGCGAGGCCGGGCTTGGCCTCGCGCGCGCCGAGGAGGCCCTCGAGGGTCCCGGCCTGCTCGCTCTCGGGGCGGGCGTCGAGCCCGGCGAACTTGCGGCGCAGATCGTTGCGCGCCGCCTCGGACACGAGGTTGGTCTCGCCGCCGAGGAGCGCGTCGATCTTGCCCTGCTTGCCGCCCTCGACGGCGCCCCAGCCGCGCAAGCGGTGCACGCCGGTGACGGCGACCCTGGCGTCGAGCGGGTTGAGCTTCTCGCCGAAGACCGGTGTGGTGGGGCGGCTGCCCCAGGCGTCGTTCCACTTCATCGTGACGACCTGCGTGCCGCCGTCTTGCGCGAGCGCGATCTCGGCGCCGCTGAACGGCAGGCCCCAACCCTCGACCTTGGCCTGCACCTGCTGGCGAAACCAGATCAGGAAGGCGGCGGTCGCCCACCTCGGGTTGTTCGAGAGCACCACGGTGTCCGCCGCGCGCGCCTGCGTCGCGCCCGCCCCCGCCGCCACCGGGGTCTGTCCCGCTTGCGCGCCGGACGCACCCGCGAGCACCGGCCGGTTCTCCTCCGGCGCGAGCAACGCCTCCTGCTCGGCGAACGACTTGCCGTTGAGCTCGCGCTTGATGCCCGCCTTGTCCTCGGGGGCCTGCCCGGCCTGTCGCGAGGGGCTCGCCGCCTCGGGCGTGCCCTGCGTCTTGGCATGATCCTGTGCTGCGACCACGATGCCTCGTGCTCGGAACCGACCTGGATGAGAAGTTCCAGAGCAGGCGGATCGCGTCAACCGCGAATGGGCCGGCCGGTAACCTGCGCCTCCGGCCTTGGGCGGAGCGGGACGCGGCGGTTACCGATCGCCGCGCCGTCGCAGGTGCTCGCGGGCCAGGTCGGCGGTGCGGGCGTCGTAGGGGTGGTCGCGCTCCTGCTTGCAGGCGTCGAGCGTCTCCGGCGCATCGGGGTAGGCGGCGAGCAGACGGGCGAGCGCGTCGACGCGGGCCCCGCCGTCGCTGGTCTCGAGGAACCAGCGTACCATGCCCTCGGCGCGGGGCAGGGCCTCGAGTCGGTCGGCCAACGCCGCGAGACGATCGAGCCACGCCCGCAGCGTGGCCACGCGCCACCCCGCGGCGAGGCGTGCGTTGAGCGCACGCTCGCCGGCGGAGGCGGCGTGCTCGTGCAGCGCGCCCATGAGCTCGCCCCGACCCAGGGCGCGTACCAGGGTCTCATGTGCGAGCGGTGATGGATCGAGGGCGACGGTCGCGGTGAGCGCCGCGCCGTCGGGCGTGAGCGTCACGTCGCGCCCACGCCACGCGCCGCGGTAGACGCCGTCGCTCGCCCTGAACCCGAGCGCCTCGAGGACGCTCTCGGGCGAGACGCGGCGTGCGCGCGCGGCGACCCACAGGCCCGCGGCGACGACCAGCGCGACGATGACGATCCACGGCCCCTCCATGGACTGGTCTTATCAGAGTCGTGCGATCAAGGCAGCGAGCGCGTCGGGTTCGAGTGCAGGTCCGGGCATCGCGTCGCGCACGACGACCCGCGATACCGCGGGTGCGACCTCGTCGATGAGCGTGAGGAGGCGCGTGACCTCCGCACCGAGCGCACCATCGATGACGACGCCGCGCATGAGCCCCGCGATGGCGCGCACGGCGATGAGCGCTTCGGCGACGCTGTTGATGCGCTGCATGCGATGGCCCGCGAGCTCGAGCGCGCGCCGGCACGCACCGAGGAGCTCGACGTCGGCGCTGACGACCAGGACGAGGCCGCCGCGTCCGAGGGTCGCCACCGGCGCGCCTTCGTCGGCGCTGCGATCCGTCGGTTGCGCGTCGGGCTCGCGCTCGAGCGGAAAGGACACACGCACGCGCGTCCCGCCGCGCCGTCCGTCGTCGATCACGACCGCGCCGCCGTGCGCGCGCACGATCGCGAAAGTCGCGGCGAGCCCGAGCTCGCCGGCGCCGAAGGGTGCCGGGTGGAAGGGCTCCAGCAGGCGCTGGCGCACGCGCTCGTCGAGGCGCGCGCCGTCGTGCTCGATCTCGAGGTAGGCCCAGCCGGCGTCGCGCTCGTCGTGCGCGGCGACGGCGCCGGTGCGCGCGATGATGGTGCCGTCGGTGGCGCCGATGGCGTCGGACGCGTGTGAGAGCAGGTTCAAGATGATCTGGCGCAGTTGGATGTCGTCGCCGATCAGGATGGGCATGGCCTCGGGCTCGGCGAGCTCGCGCACGACGTCGATGCGACGGTCGACCGACGTGCGCAGGATCACCAACATCTCCTCGCAGAGCTGGGAGAGGTTCACGAAGCTCAGCGAGAAACGCCGCTTGCCGCTCAGGCCGAGGAGCTGATGGCAGAGCTCGGCGGCGCGGCGCGCGGCGCTGATCACGTCGCTCAGCGCGTCGGCGGCGGCGCTGCCGACCGGGATCTCGGCGCTGGCGAACTCGGCGTTGCCGAGGATCCCCGTCAGCAGGTTCGAGAAGTCGTGGGCGATGGTGCTGGCGAAGAGCGCCGTGCCCTCGAAGCGTTGGATCTGCAGGAGCCGGTCCTGGAGCGCGCGCTCGTCGGTGACGTCGCGCGTGTGCCAGAGCACGCGCGGCGGGTCGCCGAAGACCTGCGCGCGCGAGGTGAGATAGAGGGTGCGGCCGTGCCGCTCGAAGGCGTGGCGGAGCTCCTGGGGGCGGCCGGTGGCCAACGCCCGCTCGAGGACCGGCTGCGTCGCGCGCCACGCCTCGTCCGGCAGGAGCTCGCTCAGGTGGCGGCCGACGAGCTCGGCGGGCGCGAGATCGTGGCGGCTGTCGCCGCTGTGCAAGGCGATGATCCGCCCGTCGGCGTCGACGACGGTGGTGATGTCCGGCATCGCCCCGAGCAGCGCCGTGAGCTCGGAGCTCATCGCGGCGACGGTGGGACGCTGGCACGCCCGCGCCGACAGGGAGCGCCTCGGGAGATCGTCGATCTCCTTCGACGGTGACTCCGGTCCTGCGGATCGCGGCTTGACGATCCCTTCTGACACTTCACTCCCAGGGCGCACGGTGGGGGGGACGATGCGACGTGCGCGACACGAGCACGACTCTAGCACCGCCTCGCGCGTCGTGAAAATTACCTCATCGGCACATCGCACAAGTTAACACCTGCGGGCCGCGGCCTTGCCATCGTGGATCGCTCGTGCCAATGCCGACGGCGATGGATGCGTTTCACCTCTTCACGATCGCCGGGATCCCGGTACGCGCCACCCTCGGCTTCCTCCTCCTCATCGGCTATTACGCCTACTCGCTGCGCGCCGGCGGCCTGCCGGCCATCGGCGGCTGGCTCATCGCCGTCGTCGTCTCGTTCCTGGTGCACGAGTTCGGCCACGCGCTGGTGGCGCGCCGCTTCCGCCTCTCGCCCCAGGTCTACCTGCACGGCTGGGGAGGGCTCTGCGCGCACGAGCGCGCCGCGCGCGACCGCGACGATGCGCTGATCATCATCGCCGGGCCGCTCGCCGGGCTCGCGCTCGCCGCGGTGGTCGCCATCGTGCGCGGCGCCTTCGCCGGACCGATCCATCAGAGCCCCTTCCTCTACTTCCTCATCGACAGCCTGTGGTTCATCAACTTCTACTGGAGCCTGGTGAACCTCCTGCCGCTCTTCCCGCTCGACGGGGGCCAGCTCTTCCGCCTCGGCCTCCTGCGCATCGTCAAGCCCGTGCCCAAGGCCGAGCGCATCGTGCACGTCGTCGCCATCGCCATCTGCGCGGTGGGGCTCGTCTACGCCGTCACGATCCAGAGCATCCTCCTCGGAATCCTCACCGTCGCGCTCGCCTTCCAGAACGTGCGCTACCTCGGGCAGGGCTCACCCATCGCCGTGCGCGCGCGCAGCGAGCTCGTCGATCAACTGCTCGCCGACGCGATCAAGGCGTTGTCCGCCGGCGACCCGCAGGAGGCGCGGCGCCTCGCCTACCAGGCGCGCGACGAGCGCAACGTCGCCGCCGATCAGGTGCAGCGCGCCTTCGAGCTGCTCGCCGTCACCAGCGCCGAGCTGGAGGACTGGTCGGAGGCGCTCGACTGGGCGAAGCGCGCCAATGCCACCCCCGCCATCGACGAGGTGCGCGTCGCGGCGCTCGTCGGCCTGGGCCGCCTGGAGGAGGCACGCCACGCCGCGGCCGAGGCCAAGCTCGGCGCCCAGGCGCGCGCGCGCATCGAGGCGCGCACGGGCCAGTCGTTGAACGGTTGAGCGCCAGGTCGACGCGCCCGTCGCGACCGTTCAGTCGCCGAACACGACGAAGCTGTGCATGACCAGGCCGTCGAGGTCGATCGCCTCGATCAGGAGCTCGTCGCCGTCGAGCGTCGCCACCAGGAAGTGGAACTCGTGGATGGTCGTCTCGATCTCCGGCCAGCGCCCGACGCGCCAGATGTCGAGCAGCCCGCGGTTGTCGATGCGCCCGCCGCCGCCGCCGGTCGTGACCCAGGTGATGCCGCCGGGGGTCTCGGGCGTGTGCGCGTAGAGGTGATTGTGCCCGTTGAAGACGACGTCGACGTCGAGCGACTCGAGCAGCGGCTCGAGCTCTTCGCGCACCCAGGGCGCCTCCATCGAGTCGGGGAAGGCGAGGTAGCCGCCGAACCACCACTCGATGCGTGGCGGCTTGTGGAACGCGGCCGCGCGGATCGCCGCCGTGCGCGCCGCCTCGGAGCCGAGCTCGCGCTCGATACAGGCGCGCTGGTTCCAGGTGCCATCGAGCTCGAGCTCGGAGTCGATGAAGAGCACGAAGAGCCCGCCATAGCGCCAGCCGAAGCAGTGCTCGTCGCCGGGCTGGGAGAAGTACTCCTCGAAGAGGCTGGCGCTCGGGTCGCCATAACGCTCGTGGTTGCCGGCGGCGACGAGGTAGGGGACCTGATCGGCGAAGCCCGCCATCGGCCCGAAGAGCTGGCTGCGATACTCGGCGCGCGTGCCGTTCTGCACGCAGTCGCCGACCGAGATGGCGAAGCGCGGCTCGACGTCGGCCATGACCGGCATCAGATCGGTGAAGGTCTCCGGGCCGTCCTGGTTGTCGCCCCAGACGATGAAGCGGAAGGGCTCGCGGCTGTCTTCGGGCGGCGCGGTGTGGAAGCGTCGAATCGGCAAGGCGCCGCCGCCGTAGACGACGCGGTAGCTGTGCTCCCGATCGGGCGTGAGCCCGGTCAGGCGGAGCTCGTGGGTGGTCGTCGCGGCGGGCTCGACGATCGTCTCGCCGAGCGCGTCGTCGGGCCCGAAATCGACGCGGCCGACCAGCGGGGTCTTCGTCTCCCAGCGCACGCTGACCTCCGTCGGCGTGACCCACATGAGATAGGGTGGCGCGCTGAGCTCGCCCTGATCGGCGGGCGGCAGGTCCTCGGGCGCGGTCTCGGTCGTGTCGGACGTGTCGGACGTGTCGGGCTGAGCGCTGGTGTCGAGCGCGTCGCTGGTGTCGAGAGTATCGAGGATATCGGGGGGGCCGAGGGTGTCGAGCGCGTCGCTCGTGTCGGCGACGACGCCCGAATCGGCGACGCCGGTGTCGGGCGCGACCGTCGTGGTGTCGGCCGGCTCGTTGGCGTCGCTCGCCTCCACGGGGGTCGTGTCGTTCGCGTCGGCCGGCGCCACCTGCCCGTCGCTCGCCGTGTCTCCCAAAGCGGTGACCTCGGCGTCGTCGGCCGTCTCGCCGAGCGAGGGCAGGTCGCCCCCGTCGACGGCGTCGATCCCGGCGACGAGCGGGTCGTCTCCGCACGCCACGTGCACGAGCGCGCCGAGCGTGAGCAAGATGCGTGACGGAGGTCGGAGCGCCATGGGTCCGCGAGGATAGCGGACCGACACGCCGAGCGCCATCGGCACGCGCGCGATGTGATAGGATCGCGGCATGCACGACCCTGCCACGATCGACCCGACCGCGTTGGACGCAGCGCGCGCGGCGCTGAGCCAGTGCGAGGCCCTCCTCATCACCGCCGGCGCCGGCATGGGCGTCGACTCGGGGCTGCCCGACTTCCGCGGCAACGAGGGCTTCTGGAAGGCCTACCCGCCGTTTGCGCGCCTGGGACTGCCGTTCGAGAGCCTCGCCAACCCGCGCTGGTTCGCCGACGACCCGGCGCTCGCCTGGGGCTTCTACGGCCATCGCCTCGAGCTCTACCGGCGCACCGTGCCGCACGCGGGGTTCGAGCGCTTGCGCGCGCTCGCGTCGCGACTCCGACACGGCGCCTTCGTCTTCACCTCCAACGTCGACGGTCAGTTCCAGCGGGCCGGCTTCGCCGATGAGCGTGTCTGCGAGGCCCACGGCTCGATCCACTTCGCGCAATGCGTCTTCGGCTGCGGGCGCGGCGATTCGATCTGGCCGTGCACCGACGAGGTCACGATCGACCTCGAGACGATGCGTGCCCGCGAGCCCTGGCCCTACTGCCGCGAGTGCGGCGGCCTGGCGCGGCCCAACATCCTGATGTTCGGCGACGGCGGCTGGCTCTCCGATCGCAGCGACTCGCAGGAGGCGCGCCTCGACGCCTGGCTCGATCGCGTCAGCGGCGCGCGCGTCGCCATCGTCGAGCTCGGCGCCGGCACGCGCATCCCGACCGTGCGCAACTTCTCGGAGCGCGCGGCGCGCGCGCTCGACGCCGCCCTCATCCGCATCAACGTGCGCGAGTCGCACGGACCGACGGGCACGATCTCGCTGCCGCTCGGTGCGGCGGCCGCGCTCGAGCGGATCGTGCCGACCGAAAACGCTTGACCGCGCGGCCGGTCACGGCTTGATTCGAGCCCATGAAGGCCCTGACCCTCATCCTCGCCGCAACGACAATCTGGCTTGCCGATCTCCGCACCGCGTTCGCGGGCGCGTGCGCTGGTTGAAGCAACCCCACCCTCCCGGTCGGGGGGGCCGAGCGCCAGAAGGTCACCGCTCCCGGGCAGCTCATGCTGCGCTTCGGGCTCCTCGGCGGTCCGCTCGACGCGTCCCATCACGCCGACGAGCAGGAGCCCGAGTCCGGCGCGCCGCTCGAGGTCGAGCACCTGCAGTCGAGCTTCATCCTCGAGGCCCAGCTCCGCGCCGAGCTCGGCCTCGTCGCCAACCGTGAGCTCGGGCTCGCCCTCGGCCTCGAGCTCCCGCTGCGCCTCTTCGACACCTCGATCCGCTATGTCGACCTCGCCGGCCAGGAGGTGCCGATCGCGGCCGACGGGATCCACCACCGCGACGAGACCCTCGTAGGGATCGGCGACCCGATGCTCGAGCTGCACGGCGGCTGGGCGCTCGGCGCCTGGACACTCGAAGCGCGCCTGGGCCTGCGGCTGCCGCTCGGCGAGACCACGCCCGATCCCTTCGAGCTCGGCGAAAAGGGCCTCGCGCACCAGCACTTCCAGTTCGGCACCGGCACCTTCGACCCGGTGATCGCGCTCTCGGCCGCCCACGACTTCGGCGACTTCGCGCTCGCGCTCTGGGCCGAGACGCGCCTCATCCTCTACGAGAACCCGCGCGGCTACCAGGCCGGCAACCGCTACGCCACCGGCCTGTCCGGCGCCTTCGGCGTCGGCGAATTCCGCTTCGTCGTCGGCGTCGACGTGCAGTACGAGGCCGCCGAGCGCTGGGACGGCGTCGTGCCGACCGACGACGGCAACCGCGGGCGCACCGATCTGCTCGGCGCGCTCGCCGCCATCTGGAGCCCACCCGACAGCCCCTGGCTCGGCCTCACCGCGCGCATCCCGTTCTACACGCACGTCGTCGGCGGGCAGCTCGACTATCCGCTGCTGCTCGAGCTCGCCGTCGGCGGCACGATCGATCTCTGAGTCGGACCGACGCCGACCCACGAGTCCCTCACGATCGTCTTCGCGCCACACCGCGCGCGCGCCGGAAGGTGAAGCGTGGCCGCGCCTCGTCGTGCACCGCGCGCTCGTCGCGCTCGGCCTCGGTGCTCCAAGGGCCGATCGGGAACACGCTCGCGCGCGGCGCCCCACCCGCCGCCCGATCGATCGCCGCGAGCGCGCCCGCGAAGTCCATGTCCGCTTTCGCTGCGGCCGCCCTCGGCTTTCGCGACAGCACCATGCCGCGGTAGTCCCCGCCGAAGCCCGCCTCGCGCAGGAGCGGCTCCCAGCGCGAACCCCGCACCGGCTGCCCGTCGACCTCGATGACCAGCGTGACCCCCTCGGTCCCGCGCGCCGCCCACGCGACCAGCGCCTCGACCGCCAGCCGCTCGTCCTCGCGTGCCGCGCCGAGCGTCATCACGCGCTTGCCCCCCGGCGCCACCCACAAGCACGGCGCCCCGTCGCCCAGGACGACCACCGCGCCCGCGCGCCGCGCCACCCCACGCGCGCCGGCCGCTCCCTCGGGCCACGGCAGCATCGCGCCCCACGGGTTGGCCGGATCGTCCGCGGCCAGGACGACCATGCCTTCGCGCGGTGCGCGCGCCGCCCGCAGGCGATCGACCACCCCCGGCAGCGCCAGCTGCACCCCGCCGAGCCCCTCGACGAAGTGCCCGCGTCGCACCCGCCCGACCTCCTCCATAGCCCGCAAGGTCTCGTAAAGGCCAGCGAATCCTCCTTCGACCCGCAGCTCCTGCTCGACGACCGCGCGCGTCACCACCCCCCAGCGCTCGAACAGCGTCATCGCCCGCGCGAGCTGGCCGCGCGTCGCGTCGACCCCCTCGATCGCCCTGGCGACCAGGCTCCAGCGGCCGCCTGCCGAGAGCGCCCGCGGCCCGAGCTTGCGATCGCCGAAGCCGCGCAGCGGCGCCAGCGAGTCGTTGCTCACGTGCCCCGACCAGACGAGGTCCCACATCGCCTGCGCCACCTCCGGCACCGTCGCGTGCCCGAGCTCGGGCCGCGCCAGCGCCTCCGAGAAGAAGGTCGCGCCACGCGTCGCGAAGTGCTCGAGCAGCGCACGATGCAGGACGCCGCGGTCCTCCTGCGCGCGCGGCGGCCCGATCGCCGCCGCCTCCCGGCGGTAGAGGCAGATCCTCCCGTCCTTCGCCCCGAGCGCGCCCGCGCCCACCCACACCACCTCGCCGGTCTGGATCACCTCGTCGAGGAGGCGCGGTTGATAACCCCTGACGCGTGCCGGCAGGACCTGGGTCTCGAGCTCGGAGAGCGCGATCGGATACCCCTCGAGCTGCGCGATCACCTCGATGAGCCGCACCCGCCCGCCGGCCTGCCGTGCATCGCCGATGCCATGCCACCCCAGGAGGAAGCGCGCGTAGGTCGGCCCATCCACCGCCGCGACTTCGTTCTTCAGGTGCGCCAGCATGCGCCGCCGGATCCGTCGCAGGATCTCCGGCTCGCACCACTCGGCCGACGTCCCGCCCGGCCGATACGCCCCACGCTCGAGCTTGCCCTCCCGCGTCAGCGCCCCGAGCGCCGCCTCGACCACGCCCTCGGGCAGCCCCAGCGCGCCCGCGACCTCGGCCGCGACGAAGGGCCCATGGCTCCGCGCGTAGCGCATGAGGAGCGCGTCCAGTGCGCCTTCGTAGCGCACGAGGAAGACCTGCGGCACGCCGCTCGGCGCCGCCGCCCCGAGCGCATCGCGATAGAGCGCGACGTCCTCGACCGCCACCCACCGCGGCCGCCCCGCGATGCGCATCCTCACCGCGCGGCGCGCCCGCTCGAGCGCACCGATCAAGGCCGCCGCGTCCCCTTCCACCCGCTCGGCCAGCGCCTCGTCGTCCAGCGCCCCGAGCCTGCGCAGGACGTCGTGCAGCCGGTCCACGTCGCTCGCCAGGTAGGGCGCGACGCGGCACTGCAGCTCGTCCTCGACCTCGGCCAGCACCTCGGCCGAGAGCAGCGTGCGCAGCTCGCTGTCGCCGAGCAGATCGCGCAAGAGCTCCCGATCCAACGTGAGCGCCATCGCCCGCCGCTCGGCGACGGGGTTGTCGTACTCGTACATGTACGAGGCGACATAGGAGAACGCCAACGACCGCGAAAACGGCGACGCGACCCGCGTCTCGACCTCGTGAACGCGGATCTCGCGCCGCATGATCGCCGCCAGCACCTCCTGGAGTGCCGGCACGTCGAAGAGGTCCTTCAGGCAGCTGCGATACGTCTCCAGCACGATCGGGAAGCTCGCGTGCTGCCTTACGGCGCCGAGCAGGCTCTGCGCGCGCAGGCGCTGCTGCCAGAGCGGCGCCCGCCCCTCCGGCGAGCGGCGCGGCAGGAGCAAGGCCCGCGCCGCGTTCTCGCGGAAGACTCCGGAGAACATCGCCGAGGTGCCGAGCCGCTCGACGATGCGGTCCTCGATCTCGTCGGGCTCGATCCACAGCGCCTGCCACGTCGCCCCGCTCGGCCCGGCCTCGGCATCCGAGAAGCGCAGCGCGATCCCGTCATCGGTCCATAGCGCCTGCACCTCGAGCCCGCTGCGCTGGCCGATCACCTCCTCCAGCGCCAGCGCCCAGGGCGCGTGCACGCGCCCGCCGAACGGCGTCAGGATGCACACCCGGTAGTCGCCGACCTCGTCCTTGAAGCGCTCGACCACGATCGTCCTGTCCGAGGGTACGATCCCCGTCGCCTCTCGCTGCTCGGCGATGTGCGCGATCAGGTTCTTGCGCGCGCGCCGATCGAGCGGGTAGCCCTCGATCAGGAAGCGATCGGCCTCGTCCTCGCCCATGGCGGCGATCTGCGCCACGAACGCCCCGAGCGCGCGGCCCGTCTCGATCGGCCGGCCCGGCCCGTCGCCGCGCCAGAACGGCATCTTGCCCGCCTCGCCCGGCGCCGGCGTCACGATCACCCGGTCGCGCGTGATCTCCTGGATCCGCCAGCTCGATGCGCCGAGCACGAAGGTCTCGCCGACCCGCGCCTCGTGCACCATCTCCTCGTCGAGCTCACCGACGCGCGTCGGCTTGTCGCCCTCGCCCAGCTTGAAGACCCCGTACAGGCCGCGGTCGGGGATGGTGCCGCCGTTGACCGTCGCCAGGAGCCGCGCGCCTTTGCGCGCCTCCAGCCGATCGGTCTGTCGATCCCAGTTGAGGCGTGGTCGCAGATCCGCGACATCGGTCGACGGGAAGCGTCCGACCAACATCTCGAGCACGCTGTCGAGCACGTCGTCCGACAGCTCGCGAAAGTTCCAGGTGCGCCGCACCAGCGCCGCGATCTCCGCGCGGGTCCGCGCCTCCATCGCGCAGATCGCCACGATCTGCTGAGCCAGCACGTCGAGCGGGTTCTTCGGGATCGACAGCGCCTCGATACGGCCGTCGAGCATCATGCGCGAGACGACCGCCGCCTCGAGGAGGTCGTTTCTGTGCTTGGGAAAGATCCGCCCGATCGACGTGCCGCCGACCTGGTGGCCGGCCCGCCCCACACGCTGGAGCCCGCGCGCTGACGAGTCGGGGGACTCGACCTGGATCACCAGGTCGACGGCGCCCATGTCGATGCCGAGCTCGAGCGAGCTCGTCGCGACGATCCCCCGGAGCTGGCCCTGCTTGAGCAGCTCCTCGATGTGGCGACGCTCGGCGTGCGCGACCGAGCCGTGATGCGCACGCACGAGCCGCGCCGGGCCCGCGCCGTCGTCGTCCCCGAACGCGCCGATCTCCGCCGCCAGCTCGTTCAGGCGCTGGGCCAATCGCTCGGCCAGGCCACGCGAGTTCACGAAGACGATGGTCGAGCGATGCGCGAGCACCAGCTCGAGCAGGCGCGGCTCGATCGCCGGCCAGAGGCTGGTGCGCTCCTCCGGGGTCGGCATGAGCAGCGGCCCCGACACCGCGCCCCCATCGCCCGCATCCGCCTCACCCCTGAGGTGCGGCCGCCGCATGTCCTCGACCGGGACGAGCACCTCGAGATCGAGGCGCGGCGGCGCCGCGGTGTCGACGATCGTGCACGCTCGCTCGCCCGAGAGAAAGCGAGCGACCTCCTCGATCGGGCGCACCGTCGCCGAGAGCCCGATGCGCTGCGGCGGCGTCTCGCACAGCGCCGCCAGCCGCTCGACCGAGAGCATCAGGTGCGCGCCGCGCTTGGTCGGCGCCAGCGCGTGGATCTCGTCGATGATCAGCGTGCGCACCGTCGCGAGGTGACGCCGCGCCGTCGACGTCAGCAAGAGGTAGAGCGACTCCGGCGTCGTCACCAGGATGTCGCCGGGCCGATCGATCTGACGGCGCCGCTCCTTCGAGGTGGTGTCGCCGGTGCGCACGTCGATCGTCAGCGACGAAAACGGCAGCCCCAACTGACCCGCGACCACCTCGATCCCCGACAGCGGCGCGCCGAGGTTCTTCTCGACGTCGTAGACCAGCGCCTTGAGCGGCGACACGTAGAGCGCCCGCCACCCCTCGGCCTCGGGCGCCCGCCCCGCGAAAGGCGTAGCTGGATCGGGGGCCGGCGCGCGGGCGAGGCGGTCGATCGCGACGAGGAACGCGGCCAGCGTCTTGCCCGAGCCGGTCGGCGCGATGAGGAGCGCGTCGTCGCCGCGCGCGATCGCCTGCCAGCCGCGGGCCTGAACGGGCGTGGGCGCGCCGAACGCCCGCGAGAACCACGCCGCCGCCGCCGGCCCCAACGGGGCGAGCGGATCGGCCTTGCCGGAAGCCATGTCGTTCATGTGCGGCGGACCCTACGATCGACACTGAACACAAGTCCAGTACCATTCAGCGATAGGCGCTCAAGTGTCCGTTGCTCAAAGACAATTGACTCATGGCATCCGCCGCGCGCGCGCGCATCTCCGCGAGCGCGCGATCGTCGACGTCGATGAGCTCGCGCCGCGGATCGAACCCGTGCGCGTCCCAGACCAGGGCGAAGCGCCGACGATCGATCTGCAGCGCCGCGATCGGCCGCACCCGGTGCGCGCACTCGATCGCGAACGCCAGGAGGAAGCGCGCCGCCGCCGGAGCCAGCATGCGCTGGGTCGAGAGCGTCATCGCCACGTGCCCGGGCATCACCTCCCAGCGCGCCTCGACCCCTTCGAAGGTCGTCGGCGCCCGCCCGTAGGCGCCACTCATCGCCGCCTCGCGCGCCGCCTCCAGCGTCTCGGCCAGCGCCTTGAGGTGCGTGTCGGAGAACAGCATCCGGTAGCCGCGCTCGGATCGCATGACGAGCACCATCGCGACCAGGAGACCCGCCGCCACACCGCCGATGATCGCGATCCACACGCGGCGATGCTCACCCGCCGCACGCGCCGGCGTCAACAGCCGTTCGACGCGGCCAGTCGCGCGCGCTATCCTCTCCGGCCATGCGCTCGCTCACCGTGCTGATCGCCACGACCCTCGCCGCCCCGCTCGTCGCCTGCGACGACGATCCCTCGACCGTCGGGAACTTCCTCCAGCGCCCGCGCGACGCCTTCGACGCCAGCGCCGACGCCACACCCGACACCACGCCGTCGCCCGACATCACCCCGTCGCCCGACACCACGCCCTCGCCCGACACCACCGCGCCGACGGACACCGCCCCGGCCGACACCACCGCGCCGACGGACACCACTCCGGCCGACACCAGCCCGACCGACACGAGCCCGGCCGACACCACCCCCACCGATACGACCCAGGGCGACACCGGGCCGGACGTCACGCCCGATCCGATCTGCGGCGACGGCCTCCTCGAGCCCGCGCGCGGCGAGACCTGCGACGACGGCAACACCCGCTCCGGCGACGGCTGCCGCGCCGACTGCATCCTCGAAGAGACGATCGGCGCCGGCTTCACCGGCGGCCAGTGCGAAGACGATCTCGACTGCGCCCCGGACGGCAGCGTGTGCGTGCCCGAGGTCGGCGGCGGCAGCTGCGCCATCGCCTGCACCCAGTTCTGCGAGGACCAGGCCGGCGCGCCCGTCACCTTCTGCATCGACGCCGTCGTCTACCAGCGCGGCATGCAGACGAGCCTGCCGCCCGAGCTCTCGCCCGCGCTCTGCGTCGCCAAGTGCGACTTCGAGCGCTTCCCGCGCACCGGCTGCCGCGACGGCCTGCACTGCGAATTGCACGACCGCTACAACGGCACCGCCGTCGACGAGGTCTGCGTGCCGGGCGACTGGTCGTACGGCCTCCGCCTCAGCGCGGATGGCGAGGACGTGCTCGGCCTCGACCCCGCCGCACCCGAGCCGGCCGAGCCCTACCTCTCGCTCGCCGAGGCGCGCTGCGGCACGAGCTTCCCCCCGGTCCCGGCACATCTGTTCCGCGGCCTCGCCGACACGCTCCTGGCGATGGGTCCCGACGGCCGTGACCGGATCTGGGAGCGCCTGTGCGCCCCGCCCGCCGGGCTTCCGGCGACCTACGGCCTGCCCGCCGAGGCCTCGGCCGGCCGCGCCTTCCGCCTGAGCGGCGCGCGCCTCGACGTCGTCGACTGGACCGCCGCGGCGCTCTACGGCGCCACCTCGGCGCGCGGCGTGCTCGTCGGCGGCCCGCTCTTCACGAGCCGCGTCATGGTCTACCGCAGCGGCACGAGCGCCTGGCTCTACGCCGACGGCGCCGACGACCACCCCTACCCCGCGGACCCCGAGCGCGGCCGCCACTTCGGCGTGATCGACGGTGACGAGTGGGCGCCGCTCGACGCCGCCGTCGCGCCCGGCATCGAGTACGTCACGCTCAAGGCCTCGGGCGGCCAGCGCTTCCACCGCCAGTGGGGACGCCTCGAGACGATCGACTACCTCGCCGACATGGCGATCGACTACCTCGTCAAGATCGGCGTGCCGCTCGGGATCGGCGACGTCTCGCTCGCGACCGGCGGCGACATCGACGACCACGCCTCGCACGAGACCGGCCTCGACGTCGACATCTACCTCCTCACCTTCCCGCCCGATCCACGCGGCGGCCTCGCCATCGCCTCACCCTACCTCTGGGTCGCGGAGTGCACCGAATCGGGCGGCTGGGACTGCTGGTATTACGAAGACGCCAGCGGCCGCCGCGAGGACCTCGCCGCCCCGCTGCACGTGCCAGCCGCGACGCTGCTCGAGACGCTCGCCTGGTTCGCCCTCGACTGGGACGGGCCGAGCCACTTCGTGCAGCACGACGTCGTCACGCTCGCACCGTTTCGCGCGCTGAGCCAGAGCGCGCCGCGCTACATCGACGCGACCAACGCCGCCGCGCTCGGCTGGCCGCCGCACAGAAACCACGTGCACATGCGCTTCTTCGACTGGTGATGGAGCTCGGCGATGAGGACCGGGAGGCGTTCTTCGACCGGGGCCTCCTCCATCTCGAGCGCCTGATTCCAAGGCATCGGGTCCTGGCCGCGAAGGAGGCCATCGTCTCCGAACTGACGCGGCTCGGCGCGCTCGTGAGTGGCAAGTGGCATGTCGCGAGAGTGCCACGTCGGTTCGGTCATCATGTCGAGCTCGAGTCCGTGTTCGAGCCGGCCCTCCTGGCGTGTCTCGGTGAGCTCGCGGGACGTGTGCTCAGGCCCGCCCTGCCCCATCCCCAGGTGCTGCTGACCCCGCCGCAGGGCGGCGCATGGTCGGTGCCCCACCAGGGCTGGCACGTCGACCTCGCGTCGCCGGCGACCGACGGGATCTCCGGGATTCAGGTCTTCGCGCTCATCGACGACGTCGCACCCCGCGGCGGGGGAACCGTCGCCGTCGCGGGCTCGCACGCGCTGCATCACACGAAGGTCGGGGCGCGCTCCGGGGTCCACCACGCGCTGCGCGCCGATCCGGTCGCGGCCGCCCTCTTCTCCGCGGAAGGACAAGAGCGGCGCACGACGCTCCTCGCGCCGTTTTCCGTGGGCGGCGTGACGCTCCAGGTCGTCGAGATGTCGGGGCGCGCCGGCGACGTGTACCTCATGGACATGCGCGTCATCCATGCCGCCGCGACGAACACCACCAAGAAGGCGCGCATGATGCTGACCCAACGTTACCTGCCGCCTGGCCGAGGATGAGGCGCGACCGCGCTGCGCCCGCACCGGCCTGTGTACAGGCGCAGCAGGGCTGGCAGGCCGAGCCGGGGGCTCACCCGGAGGTCGGCGGGTCGCGCAGCGCGCGCCGCAGGACCTTGCCGACGGGCGTCTTCGGCAGCGCGTCGCGGAGCTCGACCCGGCGCGGCACCTTGTAGGCGGTGAGGTGCGTCCGGCAGTGCGCGATCACGTCGTCGGGCGTGAGCGACGGGTCGCCCGCGACGACGACCGCCTTCACGGCCTCACCCGAACGCTCGTCGGGCACGCCGACGACGCCGCACTCGAGCACGCCCGGGTGCGACGCGATCACCGCTTCGACCTCGCTCGGGTACACGTTGAAGCCGGAGACCAGGATGAGGTCCTTCTTGCGGTCGGTGATCGTCACGCGGCCGGTCGCGTCCATGAAGCCGACGTCGCCCGTGCGCAGCCAGCCGTGCTCGATGGTGCTCGCGGTCTCCGCCGGGTTGTTCCAGTAGCCCCGCATCACCTGCGGGCCGCGCACGCAGATCTCGCCGCTGGCCTCCGCGAGATCGCCGGCGTCGGCGCGGACCGGCCGCTCCTCGAAGGCGTCGCCGCGGATCGACACGTCGGTCGAGGGGAGTGGGAAGCCGACGCTGCCGTCCCACGCGTCGCCCGCCCGATTGGCCGAGACGCCCGGGGAGGCCTCGGTGAGGCCGTAGGCCTCCAGGATGTGGCGCCCGGTCACCTCGAGCCAGCGCGCGGCGACCGCCTCCTGCACCGCCGCGCCGCCGCCGACCACGATCTTCAGCGCGGAGAAGTCGAGCCGGTCGAAGCCCGGCGTGCGCAGGAGCCCGTTGAACAGCGTGTTGACGCCGGTCATCAGGCTGAACTTCCACCGCCCGAGCTCCGCGACGACGGCGGGCAGGTCGCGCGGGTTGGTGATGAGCACGATGAGGCTGCCCTGCCGCATGAATGACAGCGTCGAGGTGAGGCAGAAGATGTGGTACATCGGCAGCGGCGCGATGGCGATCTCGCGCCCCCGCTCGAGGCCGGCCGCGATCCACGTGCCGGTCTGCTCGATGTTGGCGATGACGTTTTCGTGCGTCAGCATCGCGCCCTTCGAGACCCCGGTCGTGCCGCCGGTGTACTGCAGGAACGCGAGGTCCTCCGGTGCCACGGGCACGGGCGACAACGGCTGCGCGGCGCCGCGCGCGAGCGCGTCGCGGAAGCTGACGGCGCCGGGGATCCGCCAGTGCGGCACCATCTTCTTCACGCGCTTGACGACGAGGTTCACGAGCCAGCGCCTCGGCGCCGGCAGCAGGTCGCCGACCTGTGTCGTGATCACGTGCTCGAGCGGTGTCGTCCCGACCACCTCCTCGACGACGCTGGCGTAGTTCTCCACGACCACGATCGCCTTGGCCCCCGCGTCGCCGAGCTGATGCGCGAGCTCGCGCGCCGTGTAGAGCGGGTTGACATTCACGACGACCAGGCCGGCGCGCAGGATGCCGAACAGCGCCACCGGGTATTGCAGGAGGTTCGGCGCCATGATGGCGACGCGGTCGCCGCGGGCCAGGCCGGGCAGGCGTTGGAGGAACGAGGCGAAGTGACGCGACAGGCGCTCGAGCTCGGCGTAGGTCAGCGTGTGGCCGAGGTTGTGGCACGCCGGCCGGTCGGTGAACTCGACGGCGAGCCGCTCGATCATCTCGGGCAGCGACGCGAACGCGCGCGGGTCGATGTCGGCCGGGACGCCTGGCGGGTAGTGCTGGAGCCAGATCCTCGTCATCGCGGGCCTCCCGTGTCCAGAGGGTGCGTGCCGAGACCGTGCAAGAAACGCAGCATGCGCCGAGGGCGAGGGTCGTGGGCGCGTCTGGCGGGGGCGCGCGCGCTCGCACACCGCCGTGCGCGGTCGCACGCCCTGGCCCGTGTCGACGGTTGCGACACGTTCACGTGCACGACCACGTTCACGTGCACGGCAAGTGTTCGAGCCGGCGCGTAACTGCTCAGGCAGCGCGGCGCCGGCACTCTCGACCGCGACGCTGTCACTCTCGCGGGCCTCGCGTGCGAGGCTTACGTGCCGCTTCGCGGCATCAACGGGGGAGGCTCGGGTTCGCGGGCCCGGGCGCTGACTCGCAGCATCCCGTGCCCGACGAAGCCCCATGCCATCATCGCGCTCGTGCCGGCATCAGAAGAAGAACTCGACCCCCAGCGTCCACGCGAAGTTGCTCGCCAGGCCCGAGTCCGAGCTGTCGGTGACGATGTGGCGGCCCTCGATGCGGAAGGAGACCCAGTCGACGAGCATGGTGCGCAATCCCAGGCCCCAGTGGAAATCCCAGTCCGCGTCGAGGCCGAGATCGTCACCGGTCGCCTGGTACATGCCCACGCCGAGCAGCACATACGGCGAAAGCTTGAAGTCGAGCGGCGACCACAAGGTGTTGAGGCTCCACGTCATCGCCAGCCCGTCGCGGTCTTGATCGTCGTCGAGGCTGACCGGGACGAAGCCGATCTCCCCCTCGAAGCCGAACCAGTGAGTCACCTGGAGTCCACCGCGCACACCGTAGGCGACGCCGCTCCCGGGCGAAACACCACTGTCAGCGTCACGGCCGAGGTCCCATTTGCCGGCGACCAGGTGCAGGCCGGCGAACGCCCCGACGTAGGGCTTGAGCGACGGCAGGCCGTCATTGCCTTCCCCAGCACGCGCCGGGTTCGAGCCGAGCATCGCTGTCACCGCGATCACCGCGCATGTTGCCGTTCCCAGTCGTCCGAACGTCATCTTCATCGGTTCCTCCTAGCTTGCCCACTCGAAGCGGGCGGCCCTGTGCCAGCCCGCCGCCTGTCACTTGGAATTCCAGCGGCGCTGGTTGCGACCATACCGGAGGTCGCGGCGCCTGTCTGGATTCTTGATGGGACCCTGGAGGCGGCGGCGTTTCTCGATGCCGCGGCCCCGGGGCGTTGCGCGACGCAAGATCGTGGTTCGTCGCGCGCGCGGACGGCGCTGTGGGGTGGTGGCGCGATTGTAAGCAAAGCGCACCCTGCGTCTTTACATGCGGCTTACGATCATGACGCGCAAGTCATGGTGGTGAAAAGAGATTCCCGCTGAATGCCGTCGGCGTGGGCGCCGTCGGGGTGGGCGTGACGAGGCCGGGACCCGCCAGGGAGGCGGGGCCGACGGCCTCGACCGACGACACCCGGAGGGAGATCAGACCATGCGCCCCGTGATGCTCATCGTGCTCGCCGTGATGTTCGGTTCGGCCTGCGGCTATGCGGACCCGCTCTCGCAGAGCCGCTACGGCGGCGTGCTGGCGCTGACCGGCGACGAGACCGAGGCCATGAAGGAGGCGCGGCGCCTCATGACCGGTCACTGCGGGCCCGACAACTTCGAGGTCGTGCGCATCGAGGAGGTGGTCGTCGACGAAGAGGACTACGTCGTCACCGAGAACACCTACGACGGCTTCACGACCGAGGACGAGGCCGGCGAACACGAGGGCGGTCGCGAGGTCACCGAGACCCACGCCGGCACCACCGAGCTCATCGAGATCCACGTGACCTACCGGTGCTTCGTGCCGACTCCGCCACCGTTGTGAACCCGGTCAGGACAGGGCTTCGGGGGCGCCTGCCTCTCAGCGGCGCCCGCGGTGCAACGTCTCGGAGGGCGACTCGCCGAACCGTTGCCGGTACGCCGCGGCGAAGCGGCCGAGGTGCCAGAAGCGCCAGCGCAGCGCGACCTCGGTGACCGAGGTGACGGACGGATCGCCCGCGACGAGATCAGCGCGCGCGCGCTCGAGGCGGCGCTGCCTCAGCCAGGCCATCGGTGCCATGCCGTGTCGGCGCCCGAACGCCAGGTAGAGCGTGCGCAGCGCGACACCCGAGGCGGCGACGACGTCGGCCACCCCGATGTCGTCCTCGAGGCGCGCGTCCATGTACTCCTCTGCGCGCTCGACGAAGCGCGGCGTGGGTCCGCCGGCCGCGACCGGGCAGACCTCGTCGATCGCCGCGAACAAGAGCGCGTGGAAGAGCTGCTCCGCCTGGCGCGCCGCGACCGTCGCGACGAGGCTCTGCGGCTCGCCCGCCTCGGCGCGCATGAACTCCATCCAACGCCGGAAGCTCCGCCCGCGCCCGCTCCCGAGCGGCAAGGTGGCGGGCACGCCGCGCGTCGCGCCCGGACCGCGCAACGTGAGGCCGCGCTCGATCATGAGGCGACGCTCGACCGGCACGGCGAGCATCTGACAGCGCCGGTCCCACGCCATCCAGATCGGCTCGGCCGGGTCGACGAGATACGCGGTGTCGGTGCCGGCCTCGACCTCGGGCCCCCGACCGCGCACACGGAAACCACCGGCGAGCGGCACCTGGAGGACGAAGTAGTCGACGGTCGGATCGACGGCGATCTCGACCGAGTTGCCGTAATCCAACGTGATCATGCCGACGGCGCCGAGCTGATCGTGGCGCAGGCAGGCGTCGTAGCGCCCGGCGTGCGGCGTGACCCGGCAATGGTCGGTGTTGTCGGTGTTCTGCATCACGCGCGCAACGGTGACGCTGAAGTCGTCGATGTCGCTCGTCCGGTACTCGAATCTCACGGGACTATGCCGAGGGTCTCACCGTCGGCGCCCGGCATGCAACGATCGGACGACGTTCATGCAGCCGGTGGATAGCGGGAGCAAGCGCCGCCTGGAATCGTCGGGGGCGAGACGCAACGTCGACCGGGAGGTCAGCGCCATGGGAACCTTGTTGATGTCGATCGCCGGATCGCTGCCGATGATGATGCTCCTCGACATCGGGAGCGCGCGCGCGGATCTCTGTTCGCCGACAGCCTCCGAGCCCGCGGGCACGTTCGGAGGCATCGCCTATGTCGAGCACCGCGGGTTCTTCTGCATGCCCGGCGCGCGACGCGCATCGTGCGCGACACTCCGCGCGTGCGAATCGCTCGTGCCCTACCGCATCATCGCCCCCGACGAGCGCTGGAGCGCCAACGGCGCCACCGTGGTCGAGGCGCCGCACTTCTTCTCCGGCGCCGACGGCTGGCTGTTGGGCAAAGATCTCATCCTCGGGCGACACTTCGTGCACGCCGCGGTCGGGTGGAGCACCTTCGGCAACAGCCTGCTCGACCCGGCCGCGCCGGGAGTCCACGTGCGCGGCGCTACGCCCTGTGCCGACGGCGCCTGTGCGCCCGTGTCCGACCCGCGCATCCTGGTCGCTTTCGCCGACGCGCTGCACCGGGACCCGCACGCGCTCGCGCTGATCGGCTACGGCGCGGCGCGGCGTTACCTCGTCGGTACGTCGCAGTCGTCCGAGGCGGTGCTGGCGGTCATCGACGACGGCGGCGCCGAGGGCGTGTTCGATCTCGCCCTCCCGATCACGACGAGCGCGATGGACCCGCAGCCGGCGCTCGCCGCGGGGCGCTTCTCGGGGCGCGTCATCGTCGTCAACTCCGAGTCGGACGACGACGCCGCCACCGCGCGCGGCATGCGCGACGACGGCACCGCCCGCAGGCGCTATCGTTACTATGTAGTGCCTGGCACGCCGCACATCCTCGACGTGCTCGAGGATCCGTTCGACGCCGGTCATCTCACCACGCCCGCCGAGTACCGTTCGGAGCTGCGCGCGCGCTTCTGGCAGGGCCACCGCTGGGTCACGGAGGGGCGCGCGCCTCCGCCGAGCACGCGCCTCTTCGCCGACGTCTCGGGGGTCCCGCTGCGCGACGCGAGCGGCAACACGAGCGCGGTCGACGTCGACGGTCGGGCCGTGCCGCGGCCGCCCTACATCGAGCTTGGCGAGGCGCGCTTCACGACCTTCAACACCGACGTGCCGTTGCCGCCGCTGTTCCATCCTATGCTGGGCGCGGCCCTGGACGTGGTGTCGTTCCCCGACGCCGACGCCTATCGGCGAGACTTCATCGCAGCGACCGCGGCCTATCGCGACGCGGTCGGACTCCTGGCCGAAGACGCGCGCGCGCTCGTGCGCCGGGCGGTGCTCTGCCGGGGCCTCAGCTTCACCCAGACCTACTACGCGCGACATGACGAGTTCGCGGCCATGCGGTCGTGTGACCCGCGGCGACGGTGATACGCCGCATCGGCTCGTGCTCCTCGAGGCGAGCCGCGTCGAGACCCGGCAGCACGACTATCGGCCGCCGTGAGCCGCTCGGCTCGCGAGCGTGTCGACGGCCGCGCATCGACCTGCTAGGGGGAGGTGCCATGAGCACGCTCCCCAGCTGTCCCGTCTGCGGTTCCACCTTCACCTACGAGGACCCGAACGGCCTCCTGGTGTGCCCCGAATGCGCACACGAGTGGTCGGCCGCGTCGTCCCCCGAGCCCGAGCCCGCGGCCGCGGGCCTCGTCGTCAAGGACGCCGTCGGCAACGTGCTGGCCGACGGCGACTCGGTCACGATGATCAAGGATCTCAAGGTGAAGGGCTCGGCTTCTGGGCTCAAGGCCGGCACCAAGATCAAGAACATCCGCCTCGTCGAGGGCGACCACAACATCGACTGCCGCGTCGAGGGCATCGGGGCCATCGCGCTCAAGTCGGAGTTCGTGCGCAAGGCGTGACCCGCCGCTCGAGGCGCTATTGCGCACGCGCCCCCGCGCGGCGCGTCGAGCGCCTTCATGGCGATCAGGCCGAGGTTCCTCGCGCTCCCTTCCGCTCCACGGTCGCTTGTGGTGTAACGGGAGGCCGATGGTCGCACACCGTCCCGTCGTCGGGCCCGAGCACGTGGCCGCCCCGCCCGCGCCGAGCGGCCCCCATCGGCTCGCACCCGAGAGCGGATGCCGTCGCGCGGTGCGGGCCATCGCGTGGCTCGTTGCGTGCTCGGCTTGCGGCACGAGCCCACGCCCGGGTGAGGTCGCGCCGTCTCGGGTGCCGACCTCCGGGACCGACGTGTCGCTCGTCGGCAGCGGCCTCGTCGATGCGGCGGGCGCCGTCACCGCGCTGCGCCGCGAGCGCGACGGCGCGGCGTGGCTCGCCTTCCGGGTCGACGGCCGCGAGCTCGCGGTCGCACCCCTGCCGGCCGCGCCCGCCGACGCTGCGTGCGGGGCACCGCCAGCGCGCGGGGTGGCGTGGATCGCCGGCTCGTCCGCGGGCGCGCCGGCGCTGTTCGTGCACGCCGACGAGCCCCTCTTCTTCGAACGCCGCGGCGCGTGCTGGGTGCCGCTCGCGATCGCCGCGCCGCCACGACCGCAGGATGACGCCATCTGGATCGCCGCCGGCGGCAGCCTGCGTGACCCCTTGTCGCTCTCCCTCGACGTGCTCGACCCGGCGCTGGTCGGCCTCGACGCGACGCTCGCGCCGAGCGGCCTCGTGCTCGAGGAGTCCGCCCAGGCGCGCGAGATCGTGGCCGCCGACCCCTCCCTCTGGGGCGCGCCCGACGCCCCGCTCGGCGGCCCCGACTTCCCGGAGGTGACGCCCGAGGACGACCGCAGGACGCTCCGGGCCACCCGCATCGCGGGGCCGATGGGACAGCTCGTCGGGGTGGTGATCGAAGGCGAGGAGCGTGGCGTCTACGAGCCCGGCACGCACGTCGGGTGGAACGAGCGTACGACGCGGCTCACCCTCTCCTTCGGACCCGCCGGGCTCCAGCCGCGCGCCCTCGAGGTCACCGGCGAGCTCGACTCCGGTCAGGGCGGCGGGACGCTGCGAGCGCGCATGACGCATCGTAGCTGGTGGCTGGCCGGCCCCGACGGGATGCTCGTGCGCTCGCACACGCACCGGGAGCACGTGGACACGGGCGAGTTCACGGGCGGTGAGGAGGGAACGAGCGACGAGGAGCGCCTCGCGATCGTCACCGACGATGCGAGCATCGCGCTGTGGCCGAGCGACGGTGATCTCCCCATGACGAGGCTCGCGGGCGAGGGCCTGCCGCTCGCAAAGACCGTCCAGGGTGTCGAGCTCGCGCTCGACTGCGCCGAGCTGCGGATCCGCGCATCGGGGCGCGAGCAGGCGATCGCGCTCATCGCCGACGATCCCACGGGGGGCCGCTGCGAGACCGTGCTCGAGGTGAGCGAGGCGGTCGGCGTGCTCTTCGTCAGGGCCTCGTCCGAGTTGAGCTGGGAGCGAACACCGCAGACCGTCGGGCGACGCGCGGCGCAGGTCGTCGATCTGATCGTCTCGCCCGGCGCCGGCGGTGTGCTCGAGGCGAGCCGCGTCGAGACCCGGCAGCACGACCATGAGGAGCCGTGAGCCGCCGCAGACCGACCGGCGCGCCGTGACGACGAAGGACCCCGGCGACGCGGCGCTGCTCGACACGATCGATCGTATGCCCGACGACGCGCCGGCGCTCGCCACGGTCGCGGTGCGCGCGGGCGCGCTCGGCGAGGCGTCGGCCGGCGCGCTGGCCGACTACCTGCGCGCGCTGCCGCAGCTGCCGAAGGCGGGCGCGGTGATCGCGGAGCGCTGGCGCATCGAGCGCATGCTCGGCGAGGGGGGCTTCGGCGCGGTGTTCGAGGGGCGCGACCAGCAGCTCGGGAGGAAGGTCGCGATCAAGGTCATGCGCGGCGAGGCGCGCGCACCGACCGACGCCGACGAGCTGCGCGCGGCGATCACGCGCATCGAGGAGCGCCGCCGCCGCTTCCACGACGAGGCGCGCGCGCTCGCCCGCGCCGAGAGCCCGAACGTCGTCACGGTGTACGACGTCGGTGAGCACGCGAGCGAAGGCGGCACGACGGCGTGGCCCTTCCTCGTGCTCGAGCTCGTCGACGGCACGCCGCTCGATCGCGTGGTGAAGGACCGCCCGACGCCGGAGGCGGCGCTGCACATCTTCGAGCAGCTCGTGCACGGCGTGATGACGCTGCACGCGCGGCGCCTCGTGCACCGCGACCTGAAGCCCGCCAACGCGCTCCTCACGCACGACGGGCGCGTGAAGATCATCGACTTCGGCCTCGCGATCGCGGCGTCGGACTGGACCGAGGTGCGCGGACCGAAGGCGCCCGAAGGATGGATCGAGGGCACGCCCCTGTACCTGTCGCCGGAGGTGACGCGCGGCGGCGAGCCCGACGTGCACTCGGACCTGTGGGCGCTCGGGGTGATGGCGTACGAGCTCGTGTCGGGGCGTTCGCCATGGGGCGAGCACCTCACGCTGGCCGAGCTCGAGCGGCGCATTGCGCACGACGAACCGGCGCCGATCGCGCCGCGCTCGGCGGGCGACATGCCGTGGATCGCGCACCTGACGCCGATCATCTTCAAGATGCTCGCGAAGCGGCAGGCCGATCGCTACCAGAGCGCGGCCGACATCGCGGCGGCGCTTGCCGATCTGCGCGCGCAGGCGCCGCGCGCGACGCCGTCGGGGCGCGAGGGCCAGGCCGAGACGGAGCAGCCGTTCCGCTACCTGCTCGCGTTCGAGGAGAAGGACGCGGCCTGGTTCTTCGGGCGCGAGGACGTCGTCGCGCGCCTCGTGCTCGCGCTCGAGCAGCGCGGTCGCCTCGTCGTCGCGGGCCCGTCGGGCGCGGGCAAGACCTCGGTGATCCAGGCCGGCCTGATCCCCGAGCTGAAGGTCCTGCGCCCGCTCGAGGTCTTGCGCATGATGCCGGGGCGCGACCCGGTCGCGCGCCTCGCGGGGCTCATGACGGCGGCCGGGCTCGACGCGACCGCCGATGACGTGCGCCGCCAGCCGGGTCTCGTCGGCGAGCGCCTTCGCGCGCACGCACGCGCGACGAAGAAGCGCGTGCTCGTGCTGATCGACGCGCTCGAAGAGCTCGTCACGCAGGAGGTGTCGCCCGCCGAGGTCGACGTCTTCGGCCAGGCGATCGACGGCCTGCGCGACGACACGGGGCGCGCCGTGCTGCTCGTGATGGCCGTGCGCGACGAGTACCTCGGGCGCCTGCCGCGTCTGTCGCACGCCGCCGAGGGCGGTCGCTCGACCGAGCGGCCTGCGGTCGGTCTCGAGCCGGCGCTGCGCGACGCGGAGTTCCTCGGGCCGCCGCCGCGCGCCGCGATGATCCAGGCGCTGACGCGGCCGGTGCGGCGCCTCGGCGTGTCATGGCAGGAGGGCTTCCCCGAGGAGATGGTCGACGCGGTGCAGGGGCAGGCGTCGCCGCTGCCGGTCTTGCAGCTCGCGGCGAGCTGGGTGTGGGAGAAGCGGGCCCAGGCCGGAGACGGCGCGACGGTGCTCGAGCGGCGCCTGCTCGCGGCCGACGGCGAGGCGCTGCGGATCGGCGACGTGCTCGGCCAGTACGCCGATCACAAGCTGCGCGCGGCGAGCTGGTCGGCGGGCGACCGCGTGCTCGTCAAGCGCCTCCTGCCGGTGCTCGTGAGCGCCGAGGGCACGCCGCTGGTGGTGCCGATCGAGGACATGCTCGCGCGCGTGCCGGCCGCGTCGCGCGCGCGTGCGCAGGCGCTCCTGCGCGATCTCACCGACTTCCGGCTACTGACCTCGTTGCGCGACGAGTCCGCGCGCGAGGCGCTGACGCCGGTGCACACGACGCTCATCGGCGGCTGGTCGCTCATGCGCGAGGCGCTCGAGGGCAGCGCCGAGCTCGAGGCGTTCTTGCGGCGCTTCGAGCGCGACGCACGCGACTGGGAGGCGAGCGCGCGCGACCCGGCGAAGCTGTGGCCCGAGGCGGCGCTGCGCGACTTCATGCGCTGGGCGTCGCACCTCGGCGACGTGACGCTTTCGCCCGCGCAGCGCGCGTTCCGCGAGGGCGTGAGCGCGCAGGCGAAGAAGGCGCGCCGCGTGCGCGGCGGGCTCGTGGCGCTCCTCGTCGCACTCGCGCTCGGCGGGGCGTGGGCCGGCTTCACGTTCTCGCGGCAGGCCGACCAGGCCGAGGTCCTGCGCGCGGACGCCGAGGCCCAGCGCGCCGCGGCCGAAGCCCAGCGCGCGATCGCCGAAACGCAGACGCGCGCCGCGAACGATCACAGGCGCGAGGCCGACGAGCTCATCGACTACATGCTCGGCGAGCTTCGATCACGTCTCGCCGAGATCCAGCAGGTGCGCGTGCTGCGCGGGGTCGCCGAGAAGGCGAGCGAGTACCTCGACCGGCGCGCCGCCGGACACGCCAGCACGCTCGAGGACGCGGGCGACGCGGCGCGGCGCGCGACGGTCCTGCGCAACCTCGCCGAGGTCTTCACCGAAGAGGGCGACTCCGCCGCGTCCGAGAAGGCGCTGCGCGAGTCGCTGGCGATCCTCGAGCGCCTCGCCCGCGAACGCCCCGACGACACGCTCGTCGCGCGCAGCCTCGGCCTGACCCGGATGTCGCTCGCGCGCGCGCTGCAGATGCGCGGCGACCCGGGCGGCGCGCTCGAGAGCTTCAAGGCCGCGCTCGCCACCTTCGACGCGCTCGCACGCGCGAGCCCCGAAGACCTCACGGCGCAGCGCGACCTCGCGGTAATCGAGCTCAAGGTCGGCGACCTCTTGCTCGAGCTCGACCACCCCGACACCGCCCTCGACGCGTTCAAAGCTGCGCTCGCGATCACCGAGCGCCTCGGCCGCGAGATCGCCGAGCCGATCTGGCAGCGCGATCTCTCGGTCCTGCACTCGCGCATCAGCGCGGTGTACTTCCGCAAGGAGGACTTCGCCGCCGCCAGGGCCGAGCGCGAGAAGTCGCTCGCGATCGCCCGGCGCCTCGCCACGGCCGACCCCGACAGCCCGCGCGCCCAGCGCGACGTCGCGCTCGCGCACTCCGAGCTCGGCGACGTGATGAGCGCGCTCGGCGATCATGCGGGCGCGCGCCGCGCGTTCGAGGCCGCGCTCGAGGTCGACCGTCGCTTCGCCGCGGCCGACCCGTTCAGCGCGATGGCCCAGCGCGACCTCGCGTTGAGCCTCAACAAGGTCGGCGACATGGCGCTCCGGACCGGCGATCGCACGCGCGCGGCGGCGCTCTTCGACGAGGCCTACGCGATCAGCCGCCGCCTCGCCGAGGCCGACCCCGACAACGTCGTGTGGCTGCGCGACGTCGCCAACGCCTGGTCGCGCATCGGCCGCGTGAGGCTGCAGGGCGGCGACATCGACGGCGGCCTCACCGCCAAGGACAAGTCGATCGCGCTCTTCGAGCACATCGCCGGCGCGGTCGGCACCGAGCAGACGCGCCTCGAGGTCGTGCGCGGGCTCGGCCTCTACGCATACGAGGCGGCGCTCGCCGGCGCCGTCGCGCGCGCGAGAGAGCTGGTGGCGCGCGCACGCGAGATGTTGAAGCCGATCCTCGCGAAGCCCGACCCGTCGCCGGTCGCGCAGGAGCTCGAGGCGTGGCTCGCCCAGATGCCGCTCGGCGCTCCCTGACGCGCGGCGTGCCCCGCGCCGAGCCCCGGTGACCGACGGTTCGCGGCTACCGCTGTGCACGCACCGTCAGCCCGGTCGGCCGCTCGGGGCTCCGCGCGAGCCCGGTGAGCACGCGCACGACCGCGCGGGGCGCCGCCGTCGCCGACACCGTCAGCGCGCCGCCGGCCGCCTCCAGACGCCGCGCGGCCTCGAGCAGGTAGCCGAGCGCGACGGCCTGACAGGCCTCGAGGTAGCGGAGGTCGACCTCGACCTGCATGAGGCCGCGTGCGCGCGCCGCGTCGACCGCCTGCGCGAGGCGCGCGAGCCGCCTGAGCTCGGGCTGCGCCGTCAGGTAGCCGAGCGGGTAGAGCGTCAGCGCGCCGCCCCGCTCGACCCCCGCGATCGCCAGCTCGCGGTGCGCGGTCGCCTGGCCGGCGCGCCGCGCGAGGCGCGCCCCGTCGATGGCGCGCGTCAGGACCTCGTCATCGAGCCCGGTCTTGCTCAGGTAGTCGACGGCGCCGAGCTCCTTCAACATCTCGACCGCCACCGGCTCGCTGCCCCAGGCGGTGATCACGATGCAGGCGGCGTCGGGATGGAGGCGCGCCACCTCGGTCAGCAGACGCCGGCCGCCCCCCTTGGGCATCTGCAGGTCGATCAACAAGACGTCGGCGGGGCTCTCGCCGAGGCGCTGTAGGGCCGCTTCGGGATCGGGCGCGGTTCGCAGGTCGACGTCGAGATCCATGAGGTAGTCTTCGATGACCTCGAGGAAGTCCGGTTCGTCATCGACCGCGAGCACGCGCGCCCGTCCCGCCAGGACGGCTTCCCAGGGCGGCTGCGTCGGCGCGATCGCGCTCGGGTCGGGTTGTGGTGGCATGGCCTCCTCGTTGCCTGTACAGGGGCGAGCACGTGGTCCGGTGGAATACCGCCGAACCCGTTGACCCCTCACCTGCATTAGGCTTAGCTCACCACGCTACGATGCACGAGTCCTCTCCGCGACAACGCATCTCTGCCCTGCGCGGCGCCGTCGCCGCCTGCGAGCAGGAGCTGACGAACCTCACCGGCCAGGCGGCCCAGGAGCTCTGGGCCGATGTGCGAAAGCGCGCAACCACCCCGCCGGAGCCGCTGTCCGCCAGCGACCTGGCGTGGTCCGGCGCGTCCGCCGAAGGCGAGCGCGACGCCGGCCTTCATCGCGACCAACAGGTCGCGCTCCTCACCGAGATCGGTCGCGCCAGACAAGAGCTCGGCGACGCCGCCGGGGCCGAGCTGGCCTTTCGGGCCGCCGTCGCGCGCGCGGACGAGCTCGGCGACCAGCCCGCGGCGATGCCCCGCCTGCTCGCGCTCACCTGCCTGGCGCTCACCGAGTCCGGGCGCGGCGACGTCGGCGCCGCCTGGCTCGATGTGCTGGCGGCGCAGGTCGACCTGCTCGCCGGTCCGGCGCGCGCCGACGGCCTCGTCTGGGAAGCGTGGACCTTCCTGCACCTCGGGCGCCTCGGCGCGGCCGGCGACGCCGCGGCGCTGGCGCTCACCACCGCGGAGGCGAGCGGGGCGGATCCGCGGACCGCCGCCAGGGCGCGGGTCGTCCAGGCGTGGAGCGCGATCCTGCGCGGCATGCCGGGTGAGACCCTGCCGCTGCTCCCTGGGCTGGAGGAACAGCTCGCGGCGCGGGACGAGCGCGCCTCGCGCGCCGACGCGGCGGTGATCGAAGCGCTCGCGCTGGCGATCGTCGGCGAGCTCGAGCGTGCGCTGGCCGCCATGCAGCGCGCCGAGAAGCTCGCCGACGAGAGCGACGACCTGCGTCAGCGCGACCACGTCGACGCCGTCTCGGCCTGGGTGCTGATCCTGCAGGGTCAGCCTTCGCGCGCGCGTGCCCTGGCGCAGCGCGCCCAGCGCGGGCTGCCGCCGGCGCCCACCCTCGAGCGCGTGCTGCCGGCCCTGGTCGAGGCGGAGGCGTGCCTGGCCATCGCCGCGGCGCTGCCCGACCTCGGCGGCGCTCAGGCGGCCACCCACCTCCTGGAGGGGAGGCGCCTGGTCGAGCGCCTTCGCCGCGCGACGCAGGGCATGGCGGGCGGCGTGCCCGGCGCCGGTGCCCGGGGGGAGGGCGCGGCGCGCGCTCGTCCGGCGGACGTGGGGCCGGACGCCGGCGACTTCGATCTGCGCGCGCGGCGCATCGCGGCGGAGCTGGACGCGCTCTTCGGGCTGCACACGAGCCAGCGCGCGCTGGCCGACCTGGAGGAGCTGGCGAGTCACGACGAGCCCACGAGCGTGCTCGAGCAGGCGCGCGCGCTCACCGCCGTCGCCCAGGTGCGCGGCCGGCTCGGGGATCCCGGCGCGAGCGCTTGGCGCGCGCGCGCCGCCCAGCGCGCGACCGAGGCCGGCGCGCTGGCGTTGGCGCGGCGTCTCGAGCTCAAGGCCGAGCAGGGCGCCTCGCGCGTCGCCAGCGAGGTGCTCGCGACCGGCGCGCGCAACAAGGAGCTCGAGCTCCTGCTCGAGGTGGGGCGCGCCATCAGCAGCATGCTGGAGCTCGATCCGCTGCTCGAGCGGATCATGGACGCGCTCATCGAGTTCCTCAACGGCGAGCGCGGCTTCCTCATGCTCTACGACGAGCCCCAGCCGCGCCGCGGGCCATCGTTGCGCGATGCCCCGCTGCACGTGAAGGTCGCCCGCAACATGGCGCGCGAGGACGTGCTCGCCGCCGACGCCGAGCTGAGCCAGTCGGTCGTCGCCGAGGCCCGCAGGACGGGCGAGCCGGTCATCGTCAACGACGCCGGCAACGACGACCGCTTCGCCAACAAGGCGAGCGTGCTGCTCCTGAACCTGCGCTCGGTGCTGTGCTTGCCGCTGCGCACCAACGCCCACGACTTCGGCCTGGTCTACGTCGAGAATCGATCGCTCACCGAGATCTTCGGCGCACGCCACGTCGAGCTGGTGCGACCGCTGACCGCGCAGGCCGCGTTGGCCATCGACAACGCCTTCGCCTACCAGCGCAACCAGAAGCTCTACGAAGAGACGCTGTCGGTCGCGCGCGCCCGCGAGCGCATCCTCAACCACGTCAGCCACGAGCTCAAGACGCCGATCGCCATCGTCTCCGGCGCGCTCAAGATGCTGGCCAAGCGCCTCGGCGACGACGAGCGCGTGCTGCGCTCGGTGACGCGCGCCGAGCGCAACATCCAGCGCCTCATCGACATCCAGCAACACATGCTCGACATCTACGAGGCGCGCCACGGCGAGGCGAGCGACTCCGATCGCCCCACGCGCATCGACAGCGGCACGCTCTTGCGCGGCGTGATCGACGAGGCCCTGGCCGCGGCCGCCGACCGCGAGATCGAGCTGCTGAGCGAGCTCGCGGCCGACGTGCCGGTGCTGGTCGCGCCCGAGGCGCTGCGGGGCGCCATCGCCGGCTTCCTCCGCAACGCGATCGAGAACACCCCCGACGAGGGTCGCATCGAGGTCAGGAGCGAGCCCGACGTCGACGGCGCGGTCGCCATCGTGATCCGTGACTTCGGGATCGGGATCACGACCGAGAACCTGCCGCACGTCTTCGAAGGCTTCTTCCACACCCAGGCGACCGAGCGCTACTCGTCGCGGCGCCCGTTCGAGTTCGACGCCGGCGGCAAGGGCCTCGATCTCCTGCGCATCCGCGCCGTCGCCGAGCGCAACGGCTGGGACCTCTCCCTCGAGAGCGAGCGCTGCCGCTTCATTCCGACCGACGCGGACATCTGTCCGGGCCGCGTCTCGGCGTGCACGCACTGCGCGGACGTCTCGACCTGCCACACATCGGGCTGGACGGAGGTGCGGCTGGTGGTACCATCGGCGCGCCCCATCGCGCGCTCGACCGTGAGAGGGGCCGGCGAGCTCGACGGATGAGGCGCGCGCGCCCGCCGCGCGCCGGTGGAAGCGAGGGGGGAATTGAGGGAGGACAAGTCCATCGCGACCGGGGTCGGCCCGTTCCGTTTCGAGAGCGAGATCGGCAGCGGCGCAAGCGGCGTCGTATACCGCGCGGTGGATGGCGGCGGCCGGCGCGTGGCCGTCAAGCTCCTGCACGCCCACCTCGACGATCCCGAGCTGCGCGAGCGTTTCCGACGCGAGGCGCAGATCCACGTCGAGCACCCCAACGTCGTGCGCGTGCTCGACGCGGGTGTCGAGGCCGATCGCCCCTACATCGTGTTCGAGCTCCTCGAAGGGCAGAGCCTCGAGAAGCGCCTCGAGAGCGGGCCGCTCCAACCCGCCGAGGCCGTGCGCCTGTTGCGCCAGGCGTGCGCCGGGCTCGCGGCCGCCCACGCCAACGGCGTGATCCACCGCGACCTGAAGCCCGCCAATCTCTTCCTGACGCGCGAGGGTGACCTCAAGATCCTCGACTTCGGAGTCGCGCTGGCGACCGCGCGCCACACGCGCGTCACGCAAGCGGCGACGATCATGGGCACGCCGGCCTACCTCTCACCCGAGCAGGCGCGGGCGCTGCGCGACCTCGACGCGCGCACCGACGTCTGGGCGCTCGGCGCCATCCTCTATGAGATGTTGTGCGCTCGGCTCGCGTTCGGGCGCGACACGATGTTCGCGACGCTGGTGGCGATCCGCAAGGAGGAGCCCATCCCGCTCGCGGTGCTGGCTCCGCACGTGCCGCCGGCGCTGGTGGCGATCGTCGAGCGCGCGCTGGCCAAGGCGCGCGAGGACCGCTGGCAGAGCGTGGCGGAGCTGGACGCCGCGCTGGCCGAGGTCATGGCGTCCCCCGTCCGCGGTGCCAGCACAGGTGACGGCGACGTGGCCGAGCGCGCCGAGGCGCGCGTGCTGGCGGTGCTGCTGGCGACCGGCGTCAGCGACGCACCCGAGCTGCGGCGGCTGGTCGAGGCGCAAGGCGGCGTGCTCCACATCCTGCGGGGAGCGCGCGCGCTGGGGATCTTCGGCCGCGACGCCTGGGTCGGCGACGAGGTGTCACGCGCCGTGCGCGCCGCGCTCGACGCCCGCGCCAGCGCCGAGTTCATGGCGGTGAGCTCGGGTCAGGCCACGCTGGTCGGGAGCCGCATCGCCGGCGCCCTCATCGACGCGGTCGAGCGCGGCTGCGCCGCGGGCCTGCAGGGGCTCGCCATCGACGACGCCAGCGCGCGCGACATCGCCGACGGCTTGTCGCTCAGGCCCCACGGCGACGGGATCAGCGAGGTGCGGGCGCGCCGGCTGCCGACGCGGTTCATCTCGACGCCGCGGCTCATGGGCATCAGCGAGGTGGTCGGGCGCGAGCGCGAGCTCGAGTCCATTCGCCAGGGACTCGAGCGCGTGATGCGACAGGGGCGCGCCGCGACCGTGATCCTCCACGGCCCACCCGGCATCGGCAAGACACGGCTGTGTCAGCATGCGGAGCAGCTGGCCCGGGTGATGGCCGAGGCTTGCGACGTCACCAGCGTCCGCGCGGAGTGGCACCAGCGCGCCGCGCCGCTGGCGCTGATCAAGAACCTCGTCAGGGAGCGCCTGCGCCCCTTCGTCTCCGGCGGACGCTCCTTCGGCGAGCTGACGCCCGACGAGCGGCGGGCGACCATCGGCGATCTCGTGCGCGCGACGGCGACCCCGATCATCGACGCCGACGCCTGTCGTGACGCGCTCTGCCGCCTCCTGGGCGTCGACGCGCGCGACGCGACCCCACACACGACGATGCGGCGTGCGTCGTCGGAGGTCCACCAGAGCATACGCGCCGCCGTGCTCGACCATCTCGGCAGCGTGCTCACGCGTCGCGCGTTGGTCGTGATCATCGAAGAGCTGCAGTGGGCGGACGCGCTCTCGCTCGACCTGCTCTCGGAGATCCGCCTGCGCAACACGCACAAGCCCCTCTTCCTCATGTTGACCGGGCGCCAGCTCACCGCCAACCACGGCGAGCTTTTCGGAGCGGCGCCGCAGCAGCTCGACGGGCTCGCGCCGGGCGAGGTCGCGCGCCTGGTCCAGCAGACCATCGGCCATCGTCTGCCCGAACCGATGGTGCGCCAGCTCACCCAACAGACCGCGGGCAATCCGCTCTTCGTCGAACAGATCGCGCGCGCGCTCGACGAGCAGCGCGACGCGGTCGCGAGCATGGGCGACCTGCCGTTGCCGCTGTCGGTGCGGGCGGCGGTGCAGTCGCGCTTCGACCAGCTCGACGCCGAGGACAAGTCCCTGTGCAAGTCGGCGGCGATCCTCGAGCGGGCGTTCTACGCCGACGAGCTCGAGGCCCTCGGTCACGCCGACGCGATGCCGCGGCTCGCGACGCTGACGACGCGCGGGATCCTGACGAGCCACGGCCGAACCGACCCGATGCGGGGCCGGATGTTCCGATTCCAGGGCCAGGTGATGGAGGAGGTGGCTCAGGGCATGCTCGCGCCCGAGCAGCGCCGCGCCCTGCACCGGCGCGTGGCGCAGCACCTCGCGCGCGAGGACCACGCGGGCGAGCTGGCGCACGAGGAGATCGCCCGCCACTTCGAGGCGGGCGCAATGCCCGAAGAAGCGGCGCGGCATTACGCGCTCGGTGCGCTGAGCGCGGCTCGCGCCGGCGATGCTGCCACCGTCTTGCGCTGCGCCGAGCGCGCGCTCGATCTCGGCGCCGCTCCGGAGGACCTCTGTGCGCTCCACTGCGCGCGCGCCGAGGCCCTGGGGCTGGTCGGGCGCCGCGACGAACAGCGCGACGCGCTGGAGGACGCGCTCGCGAGCGCGGCCAGCGTCGACGAGCGCGCCCGCGTCATGGGAGATCTGGCGGCTTGGTACATCGAGCAAGGCGATCACGCGCGCGCGCTCGAGCTCGCCAGACGAGCCGAGACCCAGGCGCGCGCCGCCGGTGACGACGTGGCGCTGGCGTTGGCGCTCGGGCGGCAGGTCGAGGTGCTGGCGCACGCGGGAGAGCTCGCCGAGGCGGAGCAGCTCCTGCTGGAGGCGCAGGCCCTGGCCGCGACCTCGGCGCCCGCCGTCCGGGCTCAGGTCGCCGCCTGGCGCGGTGAGCTGGCGGCCGCCAAGGGCGATCTGGGCGAGCGGCGGCTCGCGGCCTACGACGCGGTCACGGCCTATGCCCAGGCGGGCGACGTCGCGCGCGCCGCGAGCGCCGCCGTCGGACTGGCCGAGGTGCACCTGCGCTTCGGATTGATCGCCGAGGCGGCCGACGAGCTGCAGGTCGCCATCCACGATTGCCGTAGCGCGGCTCACCTGCGCCTGGAGGCGCGCGCGTGGGCGTTGCTCGGTTGGGCGCTGGCGCTGCTCGGCCGCGCCGACGAGGCACACCACGCGCTCGACGAGGCCTCGCGCCTGTCCGAATCACTGGGCGACGAGCGGCTGGGGCTGCTCGCGCGCGTACATCGCCTGTGTGTCGAGCACGCGCATGACGACCCCCATGCACGCGCCTCGGACGGCGAAGCGGCGGCCGCGCTCGCCGCGACGCTCGGCGAGCATGCGCTCCAGGTCCTGGCGCTCGCGCGCGCGTCACAGGCCTGGCTCGCCGCCGGACATGGGGCGCGCGCGGTGCGTGCCGCCGAGGACGCCCTGGCGGCGCGCGACGCGGGTGGCGCGACCGACGACGACGTCGAGGTCTTCCTCGCCCTGGCCGAGGCGTTGGACGCGGTCGGCGAGCCGGTCCGCTCGGACGAGGTGCGCGCCGCCGGGCTCGCCCGGGTCGAGGCGCTGGCAGCCCGCATCGACGATCCGCTCTGGCGCCAGGGGTTCCTCGACGACGGTCCGGGACATCGACGGCTGCGCCTGGAGTCACCGTGAATCCATCGCGATGGCTTGTGATCGTTTGCGACCGTTTGCGATCCTTTGCGATCCGGGACGGGTTGCGGGCGACGGCGGCCTGACATACCCTTCCGCCGTTCGACTCATGCTGTGATGCACGCGCAACCCCTTCGGGAGGAAGAAGATGGCAGGCAAGCTCGCCGGAAAGAAGGTCCTGGTCGTCGATGACGAGCCTGACGTGTGTGAGATGGTCCAAGACGTGCTCGAAGGGTGCACGGTCGAGATGGCTCACAACTACGAGGAGGCCGACGCCAAGCTCGCCGCCAATCGCTACGACCTGGTGATCCTCGACATCATGGGTGTGCGCGGCCACGACCTGCTCGCGGCGCACGGCGCCAACACACCGGCGATCATGCTGACCGCGCACGCGCTCAACGTGGAGGCGCTCAAGACCTCGGTGCAGGGGCGCGCGCGCCTGTTCCTCCCGAAGGAGGAGCTCTCGCGCCTCGACCACTACGTCGGCCAGGTGCTGGCCGAGCCGAAGAAGCCGCTGTGGTCCTGGCTCTTCGGTGCGCTCGACTTCCGCAAGTGGTTCGGACCGGACTTCTCGCAGGACGACCTCCTCAAGGATCTGTCCCTCGAGGACGTCATGGAGGACCTGCGCGACGGGCGCGACTGAGCGATCGCACGTCGTGGGCATGAGCGATCCCATCGACACCTCGACCATCCCGCTCCTCAAGGACCTCGCTCCCGACGTCCGTGCCGCGGTCGTGTCCCTCATGTCCGTCGAGCATGTGCGCGCGGGCGACAACGTCTTCGAGCAGGACGAACCCGCGCGCGCGCTCTACGTGCTGCGCGCGGGCGAGGCCGAGGTCGTCAAGCGCGCACACGGTCACGAGATGGTGATCAATCGGCTGCGGCCCGTCACCGTCTTCGGCGGCATCGGCGTCTTGCGGGGCCGTCCCCACTCCGCCACGGTACGCGCCTGCACCGACCTCGAGGTCGTCGAGGTCCCGGCCGAGTTCGTCGAGATCGTGAGAGAGCGCGACCCGGCCGCGCTGACCGAGATCTACCGCCAGTCCTTCACCGCCGCCGCCGACCTCCTGCACCGCGCCGACCTCGCCACCGTCGGCTACTTCGTCGACCTGCTCGCCCGGCGCGAACAGGAACAGCTCGAGCGCGAGCTGCGCCACCTGCTCGTGCACGACCTGCGCTCGCCGCTGGCGATCTGCGAAGCCGGCATCACCCAGCTCCTCGAGCAGCGCGACCGCATGGGCCCGCTCACCGCCAAGCAGGAGCGCGCGCTCAAGCGCTCGCGCCGCAGCGCGATCTTCATGCGCGGGCTCATCGACGAGATCCTCGAGGTGGCGCGCACCGAAGGCGGCAGCGCCCGACTCACCGAGGTCAGCTTGCGCGACGTGCTCTTCGAGGCGCTCACCCAGGCCTTCGGCGGCGTTCAGGGACCCGACCTCGATGACGTCGAGGTCGGCGACTTCGACGGGCTGCGGCGCCGCCTCGCCGCGCAGAACGTCGACATCGTCGCCGAGGCCGCGACGCTGTCGCGCACCATCCTGATCGATCGCTTCCGCTTCGTGCAGGTGCTGATGAACCTCGTCGGCAACGCGTCCAAGCACGCACCCGGGTGGCTCGGCGTCCGCCTGCGCGATCTCGGTCCGCGCCTGGAGATCGCCGTCGTCGATCGCGGCCCCGGGATCCCCGAGCACCTGCGCGCCGCGGTCTTCGAGCTCTACCGCCAGGTCGACCTCAAGAACCAGGGCGTGCGGCGCGGCTTCGGCCTCGGGCTGGCCGGCGCGGCGCGGCTGGTCGCGGCGCTCGGCGGGCAGATCCGGGTCGCCGACGGAGACGGTGGCGTCGGAACCGCGATGATCGTCGAGGTGCCCTGGGCACCGTCCACGTCGGCCGGCGCGACGCGATGACCGCACAGGCCGTGCCACCGCCCCTGCCCGGGGTGTCGCTGGCGTTGAGCTCGGGCGGCTTCGGCGGCGCCGGCGGCATGGTCGGCTTCTGCGCCGCGCTCGACCTCTTCATGGGCTCGCGGCCGATCAACGCGATCGCCTCCTACTCCGGGGTCTCGGCCGGCTCGGTGGTCGCGTCGCTCATCGCCGTCGGTCACTCGCCGCACGACATCCTCAAGGCGATCTTCAGCGGCGAGCGTGTCGGTGACTACCGACCGTGGACCCCGCGGGATCTCTATCGGGCCAACGTCGGCGAGCTGCGCCCGACCGTCGGCCGCATGCTGCGTGCCGCGCTCGGCCGCCTCGGCCTCGCCGCCCCCCGCGCCGACGAGCTCGGCGTGCTGCCTTCGGGCGTGTTGTCCGCCGACGGCATCGCCGACAACATCCGCGACAACCTCGCGCGCCGCGGCGTCACGCGCTTCTCGGACCTGCGGCACCGCCTGAGCATCATCTTCTACGACGTCCTCGCCAACGAGCGGGTCGTCGCCGGCAACGGCCCGGGCGAGATCGACCTGCCGATCGCCGAGGCGGTCGCCGCCTCGGCGGCCATCCCCGGCGTCTTCCCCCCGCGCTGCATCCGCATCGGCGAGCGCACCGTGCTCGGCGTCGACGGCGGGACCGGCGGCTATCGCATCGGTGTGCGCGACCTCGACGCCGCCGACGTGCTCTTCGTCTTCAACAACGCGAGCTTCGCCACCGTGCCCGGCGGCGTCACCCACGTCAGCGCCCCCACCGTCGTCAACCTCTCGCTGCAGCTCCAGGTCAACCAGAGCAACGTCGACGAGATCGCGAGCTGGATGGACGCGCACCCCGAAGCGCACGCCTGGGTGTTCCAGCCGCCGCCGCGACCGATGCGCTCGACGCTCTCCTTCGACAGCGTCTATCAGCAGGCCCGCGAGTGCTACGACCTCACGCAACGCTGGCTGCGCGAGCACATCGACTACTTCGGCATGGTGCTCGCCGCCCACGGCGTCTCGGTAGACCCCGACTTCGATCGCGTCGCTTTCGACCAGGTCGTCGCTGAGGGCTCCGCAGTCAAACCCAGGTGATCACAGGATCTTATCAGTCAGGCGCGATCGCCTCGACCGGGTCGAGACACGGATCGATGAGGCTCGCGCCGCCTTCGGGGTCCTCGGGCGCGCGGCGCCAGATCGTGCCGACGGCGACCACCGCGCGACCCTCGAGCCGCGTCGCCTCGTCGAGCGGTCGCCGGCTCTCGTCACGCCAGGTCGGGAACAGATACACCCGCCGCCCGTCGGCGAGCTCGATGGCGGCATGCCCACGGTGGACCGGCGGCGGCAGCGCGGCCCTGCGCACGTCCACGCTCACGTAGCGGCCGCGCACGCGCACGCGCGCGCCGTCGTGCGCCTCGATCCCGGCGAGCTCGCCGACCACCGGCAGCGCGCCCTGATCGGGCACCGACTCCGGCAGCGCCACCGCGCGCCCCTCGGTGATCACGCGCGGCGCCTGCGCGACGGGCGGTGCGCTCGCGTCGCCCGCGTCGCCCGCGTCGCCATCGTCGAGCGCGGCGAGCATGCGCTCACGCCACGCGGGATCGACCTCGCCCTGACCGGGCGCCAGCCTGGCCGGAGGCCCGCCCTTGGGCGGCAGCTTCGGGGGAGGACCTTTCGGGGTGCTCATCGCGTCTCCTGGGCCTGCTTCATCCGCCGCGACCTCCCGCGGCGCGGACGTCTCGGGTTCGGGCGGACCCTGGCGCGGGGCCGGCGCCGGGCACGCCACCAGCGCGCAGGCGATCGCCGCGACCGGCCAGGCGCGCGCCGCCCGCTTCACTTGTTCTGGGCCTTGTCGGCTTCACGCTTGGGCGCCATCGCCATCGTCATCGGCTTGGTGCCGTGCTGCTTGTGCACGTCCTTGTGCTGCTCGTGGAAGGACTGCTTCTCCTTGTCCTTGCCGACGCCGTACATCTGGAAGAACCACTCGCTGTTCTGCACCTGGGTGCCGTTGGCGTAGCCCTCCATCGTGACGTTGTCGCCGCCGCCCTTCATGACCACGCCGCCCCAGTGGAAGTTCCAGGTGCCCTTGCCCTCTTCCAGCTCGGGGTGGCGCCCGCCGTGCGTGCTCGTGTGATAGGCCTCGCCGATCTTCGGGTCGGCGTACTTGTTGATGCCGAGCTCCTTGTCGACGAGGTCCTGGTCGCTCGGGTCGAGCGCGTCGTAGATCGCGCGCACCGCGTCGTGGTAGCGCTGGCCGGCCCACGTCGCCTGCTTGCGCGCGTTCTCGTAGACGACCTTGCCCTCCTTGGTGCCGCTGGTCGCCCACGCCTTCGTCGCGGCCTGGTCCCACTGCTTCCACTCGTGGAACGTCGACCTGACGCGGTTCCACGCGACCGGGTTCGACTCGAGCTCCTTGCGATACTTGTTGAGCATGATCTCGCTCTTCTGGATCGCCGGGTCGTTCGCGGTGGCGTACTGATCGTTGCCCTCGCCGTCCTTGGTGTGGGCCCGCATCGCGCCGCGACCCTGGCCGGTGCCGCCGTCGCCGCCGCTGACCGTCACCGCGGCGCGCCCGCAGTCGGGCCACAGCATGGTGTCGTCGCCGCGCGTCTCCTCCTCGGTGTAGCCCGAGGTCGGGTCGCCGATCTGGCTCTTGGTGTTGACCGGCACGACCTCGGTGAGCGTGACGGTCGAGGTGCCGAAGCCGGGCGCCTTGTCGGGCGTGTCCCAGTCGGCCATCTCCTCGTTGGTCACCATCCAGCGCGCATGACCGCCCTTGGCGACACGCGCGACGGCCTGCCGCTCGGGCAGGAGCAGATCGAAGTAGAGGCAGTTGCCCTCCTCGTCGTACTCGGCGAGCTGCCACACCTTGTCGAGCTTCATCGTGCTCTTGCCGGCCTCGAGGCGCATGACCGAGGTCGCCGCCTCGAGCGCCTTGGACGACGCGTCGATCTGCCCCGGCTGCGCGAACGCGCTGTGGCTGCCGTAGATCGAGTCCTGGCGCACCGCCAGGCTGTCGTCGTCGGAGACGCGATATTCGCCGTCGCCACCCTGGCGCGAGTGATAGCACTGCACCGGCGCGTCGCTGGCCGGGGCGCCCGCGACGGTGGGGGTCTCCGGCAAGAGATCGGCCGCGCTCTGCCCCGAGGCCGCGCGCGCCGCCGCCTGGTCGGCCTGCACCTCGAGCGCGTCGCCCGGGCGCGACACGCGGCTCGACAAGCGCACGCCCGCCGACTGCTGCACGGTGTGGGCGGCCTCGTGCGCCGCGAGCTCGAGCGACGGCGAGGGGTCCGCGAACGCGACGCGGTTGCCGCTCGCGAACGCCTCGGCCCCGAGCGCGTCGCACGCCGCCTTGGCATCCGGTCCGGTGTAGGCCTGCACGGCGCCGAGGTCGACGCCATACGAAGACTCGATCGCCGCGCGGTGCGGCAGCTCCGAGCCGCCGCCCGACAGCGCCTGGACCGGCGAGAGCATCGCTGCCCCGTCCGCGTAGGAGGCGCCGCGCAGCGCCTTGCGCATGACCGCCGCCTCCGGGGCTTTCGCGGCGGCCGGGCTCGCAGGCATGCGCGCGGGCGCGGGGCGGGAGTTCAAGACCGACGATTGCGACATGGCTTCGGCTCCGAGCACGCGGCGAGATCGCCGTCTGCGCTCGAGCTCGTTTGCGCGCTGCGAATCGCCGACCACTTTGCGAACGGCGACAGGATGCCAGACGCGGGGTAGGCGTGCAAGGTGCGGGAGGGTTCCGAATCAGGGCTCGGAGAACAGCGAACGGTACAGCTCGGCGGTGTCGTCGGGCCGCTCCACGCGGGGGTCGTACAGGTCCTCCGCGCTGAGCTCGGAGACGACGTCGCGCACGCACTGGCGATAGCCTGAAAACGATCCCTGCTCCTCGAGGAGCGCGGCGTCGGGCGTGAAGAGCGAGCCGAAGAACTGCGTGTCGTAGTAGCCGATGCGACACGCGATCGACGGCCCGACGATCGGCTCCGCCACGTGGGGCAAGGCGGCCGTCACTTCGAGCCAGCGCGCCGTGGCGCCGCTGTCGAAGGGCCCCTCATCGACGCGCCGCACCACGAGCATCGGGCTCGACGTCACCGCGTCGTGCAGGGCGTCCTCGCGCACCGGCATCTCCCGGGTCGGACCGTTTTCGACGTCGAAGACCAGGCCGCCGTCGAGGATGCGACCGGCGATGCGGCTCGGCGGCGGGGTCGAGTCCCCGGCGATCAGCTCGCGCATGTTGCGCAGCGCCGCGGCCATGTAGGGTCCACCGGGCTCGGCGTGGCGCGCGATCGGCGGCACGTTGCGGCCGGTGTCGCGCGTCACGTGCGGCTGGTTGGCGTACTCGTAGATCCACACCGAGCCGTCGAGCTCGACGCCGCGCCGGATGAGATCGTGGGCCATGCGGATCGGGTGCTGGTAGCGCTCGTCGGCGCGACCCTGCAGGAAGAAGACCGGCGCCGACAGCGGCTGCTCGGGGTCGGCGATCCAGGGCTCGGGCGTGCCGGCCGCGACCAGCGAGTAGGGGAACCCGGTCAGCAGGAAGCCGTCGAAGAGGCGCGGCGTGCTCCGATCGTAGGGCACCACGTGGTTGCCGCCCGTGCGCATGCAGGCCCCGCTGATGACGTTGCAGCCGAAGGCCATGCCGGATCCGACGATCGCGCCCGCCGAGGTGCCGAGGAAGATCCGCTCGCGAAAGCGGCGCTTCGACACGTCGGCGACGACGATTTGCAGGGCGCGAGCGACGTCGCGCGCGGTCGCGGTGTCGAGGGAGATCCCCACCGGGACCGGCAGCCCCGCCTGGATGTCGGGGTGCGGCACCGCCAGCGTCGCCGCCTCGGCAGCGGTCAGCGGTGGCACCTCCGAGGTGAGATACGTCGCGCCGAAGCGCCCGTCGCCGAGCAGGCCGCGGCGGTTGGTGGCGATGTAGGTGCCCTTGAGCACGAGCGTCGCGAGGCCCGCAGAATCGTCGCCGATGCGCTCCGCGATGCGGTTGACGTGTTGCGCGCCCTGGTTCCGCTCGAGGAGGGCGAGCTGCGCGATCGTCGGCCCGGAGCCGCCGTGGTGGTACATCACCAGCGTCTTGCCGCCGCCGTGACGCGGCCAGCGTGCGACGAAGGGCACGCGGTAGGCGTAGTGCTTGTTGGCGACGCCGGGGCGCAGGCTGAGGCCGCCCCAGCCGATGCCCGCGACGGTGCCCTGGATCTCGTAGACGAGCCCGATCCGGGGCACGTCGACGAGCGCCGGATCGGAGTACGTCACGGTGTCGACGTGGGTGTCGATCACCCCGACGCGGGTGCGGACGCCTTCGACGGTGACGGTGGTATCGGCGCGCGCACCGGGCGCGAGGCCGATGAGCACTGCGAGGAGGAGCGCGCACGGAGAGCTCGAACGCATGACGGCCTCTTCTTGCCCCGGGTCATGGGCGGCGGCGTATTTCGGAGCGCAGGACCGTTATGACAGACGCGGGCCATTCCGCACAAGGCACGAGGATCAGTAGCGTTTGGGGCCGGCCTCCGAGGCCGTACGAAAGGGATGGAAGACGCCGACCGAGCGACGTATGGACGTGAAGCCGTGCCTCGACGGGGGCGGCCTGGGCACGGGAGGGAGACGATGTGGCGAGGACCGAGTTGGATCGAGGGCGGATCGCCGTCGAGCGCCATCGCGACAGGCGGTGCAGCGTGAGCCTTGCGAGCTGGGTCGAGGCGCAGGTCGTGCGCCGGCGCGAGGGGCGCGCGTGGCACGTCTTCGCTGCGATCCTCCGGATCTTCCTCGGCTTCGCGCTCCTGCCCGCGGGGCTCAAGAAGGTGTTGGGCGAGCCCTTCACCGATCCGGGCAACGTCGGTCCCTTCCACGAGTTCCTGCACGCCTTCCATGCGACCGGCGCGTTCTATCCGTTCATCGGAGCGACGCAGGTGCTGGTGGCGCTGCTCTTGATGAGCCAGCGCTTCGCCTTCGTCGGCGCGCTGGTGATGCTGCCGATCGTGACGGCCATCCTCGTCTTCTGCTGGAGCACCGCGGTCTACCCGACCGCCACCGTCGTGACGCTGATGTGGCTCGGCACGGTCTTCTTGATCCTCTGGGACATCGAGCGCTGGCGTCCGGTCTTCGAGGCCACGCCGCGCACCGATCAGGAAGGCGCGCGCTCGGGCCCGCGCGTGAGCGCCGGCGAGCGCGTGTGCACGCCGATCTGGGAGCGAGCGGGCCTGGCGATCTTCGTGGTCTACCTCGCGCTCGTGGCGCTGAGCGGCCGAGTCTACCGGCCGCGCGGCCTCGAGCTGCACGAGCCGATGTTCTGGGCGCTGCCCGCGCTCCTGCTCTTCGTCGTGGCCGCGCTCGTGCTCGACCTCAGGGCGCGCGGTCGGTCACGCCGCGAGGCGCCCTGAGCGGGAGGGTGGACTTCAGCCCTTGGTGAAGCGGCAGGTGCCGATCTCCATGATGAGGTAGAGGAGCACGCGCTCCTGCGGCGCGAGGCCGACGTGCACGAAGTCGGTCGTGTGATAGGTCGAGAAGAGCACGCGCCCACAGCCGGCGGGCTCGAACGTTACGGTGAGCGGCTTCACGGTCGTACCTGCGAAGAAGTCGTCGACCGTGCCCTCTACGTAGACCCTGGCCTGGTCCATCACCGGCGCACCGTTGGGACCGACCGCGACCTGATAGCTCGGCGTCGCTTCGATCGTGTTCCAGTTGCCCTCCACATAGAAGTCGTCGGCGTCGAAGGTCGACGGCGTCTCCGACTCGGCGGTCGGACCGACCTGCCCGTCGAGCCAGTCATGCAGCCCGCGGTCCACCGCCTCGGCGTGCTCGGAGTCGTAGGCGTCGCCATCGGCGCTGGAGAACAGGAACGTGTTCCAGCTGTTCGTGGCGAAGTCGTAGGCGGCCGCCGGCGTGTCGACCAGGGGGCCAAGCTGGACCGCGGCGGGGAAGACGTTGTCGCTCCACTCGCCCGACCAGTCCGTCACGTAGAGGTTGCCGCCGTGACGCACGTACTCGCGGATGTTGTTGAGCACGACCGGATCACGCAGCGCGAGGATGTTGTCGTCACCCGAGCAGGGGATGAAGATGATGTGATAACGCGCGAGCTTCTGCGGATCGCGCACGAGCTGCTCGAGCGTGCCGACCATGCCGTCGTAGCTCCAGCCCCCGTTTTCCCAGAGGTCGACGTTGACGACGTTGCCGTCGGTCTCGTAGCCGCCGAGCGCGTCCACCGCGCCCATGCCGAGCTTGCCGAAGATGTCCTCCAGGTGATCGAAGGAGCCCGTGGCGATCGCGATGCGCGGGATCCAGCGGCCGCTCTCGGGATCGTGGACCGAGGGCAGCGTGGTCTGGGCGGCGGAGAGCGCGAGGGTCTGGTTGGCCGCGACCGTGACCTGGGTCTCGAGACGGAACTGCCCCTTCTGGATGACGAGCCACCACGTGCCGACGACGCGATCGGTGAGCGCGAAGTTGCCGCGCACGTCGGTGTGGACCGAGCGCGGCGGGGCGGCACCGCACCCCTCACAGTAGGCTTGTTGCGGGATCGGGCTCGGGCGCTCGGCCGCCAGGTAGACGACCGCGCCGTGGACCGGGATCTGCTGGCCCGCCGGCACCATGCCGGGGGCGTTGCCGGGCGCCCACACGGTGCCGGTGAGCGCGCCGAACTCGGTGCCGTCGGGCAGCGTGTCGGCCGTGTCGGGCCGCGTGTCGGCCGTGTCGATCGCCGTGTCGCCCGGCGCCGTGTCCTGGGCGTCGGACGTCTCCGCCGGCGTCGCCTCCGGCGTCGTCGTCGTGTCCGCCGGTATCGCGTCCTGAACGGCCCCGTCGGGCGAGCTCGTGTCGACGAGGCCGTCGCTCGGCGCGGAATCGAGGAGGCCGTCACCGCCGCCGACGGGGCCGCCGCCGGTCGCGTCGGGGCCGCAAGCGACCAGGAGCAGCGAGGAGAAGACGAGGAAACGGGGCATCGGCGAGCTCGGGGGTGTCGGATGGTGCAGCCGGAAGATGCTCGCCTCGGCAGCGTCGCGCAAGTCGGGTAATCGGCGGGGTCGCGTCGCTGACGCGTCTCCGCCATGCAGCGGCGAGCGTATCCGGGCACAGCGGTGTGACGTCGCCGGTCGGCGCCGGGCTCAGTGGCACATGCACGAGTCGCCGACGCAGGTCCCCCCCGTGCCGCCCTGGGCCTTGCAGGTTGCGTCGCAGTCGTTCTCGTCGCAGGTCGAGCCGCCGCCGCTCGGGCAGCGCAGGGTGGCCTCGATCTGGCCGAGCAGGCAGGCCCACAGCGGCAGCTCGGCGGCCGGTGCCCAGGTGATGCTGGCGGTCAGCGGGCAGTTGTTCAGGACCCAGGAGCACCCGCCGTGCAGGACCTTGGCGACCCCGAGCGAGCGCGTGCCGTCGTTGGTGAACTTCATGACGATCACGCGGAAGCGCATGCCGAAGCCGTAGGGATCGCTCTCGCTGTCGGCGGCCAGCACGGCGAGGTCGGGGTAGACCTTCTGGAGCTCGCTCACGACGAGGTCGCCGAGCGAGACCTCGTCCCAGTCGGTGCCCGCGAGGTAGGTCCCGACGACGGCGTAGCCGACCTGGCGCCGCGCGTCGGAGGTCGCCTCGAAGTAGCCCGGCTGGAGGTCGGTCACCCACTCGCCCGGGTGGCGCACGGTGCAGCCGTAGTCGGTGATGAGCGTCATCTCCCAGAGGCCGGGCGCGGTCGAGTACGACATCGGCGGGCAGGTCTGGACGATGGCGCCGAGCCACGCCAGGAGGGCGTCGTCGTCACCCCATTCGGGCAGTGGACCGACCTCGGTGTCGGCCGGCACGTCGCCCGTCGTGTCGGGCGCGGTGGTGGTGTCGTGCGACGTGTCGGGCAGCGTGGTGGTATCGGCCGTGCCGTCCGGCGGCACGGAGGTGTCGCCGTCGTTCTGGCCGGAGCCGCCTCCGGGCTCGGTGCACGCGACGAGCCCGGTCGACACGAAGAGCGGCAGCAGACGTCGCAACATGGAGCACCCCGCGCGGGCCAGAACGCCGTGGCAGGGTGCATCGCGCGTGCCCGAGCGTTCGTTCGCCGGGCCACGGGAGCAACGCAGGTCGAGAGCGCCGCATGATGGGTGGATGCGTCGGCGATCGTGCGCTCGGCCCCATGCGCTCCGCGCGGGGTGTGCGTCGTCGCCCACGCGGCCTACTACTATCCTTCGCGCGGCTTCATCGTCCGCTTCTGATACGCCGACGCGCTGGAGCGCGCAGCCTTCGAGCCCCACCATTGACTGGCTGGTTAAAGGCGCGTAAGCGCTCTCGCTCCACCGCCACGTTCAGGGCTCACCATGATCGCTCACCATCGTCGCTCGCTGCTCGGCGCCGTCGCGCTCTCCTGCTTCGGCATCGCGGCCGCCTGTTCGGAGCCCGGCACCAGCGGTGGCGGTGACCCGGCGGCGGTCGATGGCACCAACAGCGTCGTCTTCGGCGACGGGGTCTCGTCCGATCCGCTCTTCGACGTCGCCGACAGCTCCGAGACCGCACTCGACACCACGACCAGCCCCGACACCACGACCAGCCCCGACACCACGACCAGCCCCGAGACCGAGCCCGAGGTCGTCGCCCAGCCGACCTGCGAGGACGAGCGCGCGACCACCGGGGTGACCGTCATCGACGCCACCCCCCTGCCCGACGCCGGCGATCCGATCCGCAACGGCTTCGATCCGCTGCTGCCCGGCGACCAGATCCGCGTGGCCATCGCCATCGATCGCCCGGCGGGCTCCAGCGACGCGCTGCTCGCTCTGTCCTTCGCCGGGCTCGACGTCCAGGCCGGCAGCACCCGCCTCGACGGCGCCGCGCTGAGCCCGCGCTTCGCCAGCAACACCCGCCTCGAGGTCGCGCTCCCGCCCGCTCCCTACCAGGGCTCGTTCGAGCTCGACGCTGCGCTGCCGGCGACCGGACCCGGGCTCCTCGCGCTCGACGCCCGCGTCGTCACCGACACCGGCTGTCCGGTCCTCGGCTCGGCCTCCGGCGCGCGCATCCAGCTGACCGGCTCGATCGATCCCAAGCACAACCTGTGCAGCGATCTCAGCGACGTGCGCTCGCTCCAGATCTCGACCGGCGTGCCCGACAAGAACACCGCCGTCTACAATCAGCGCAACGGCACCTTTGCCGACCTGAGCCCGGACTCCTACACCGTGCTCACCCAGATGACGCTCTGCCTCATCCGCTCGGATGAACGCACCGTCAGCCTCGCCGGCAGCGCCGACGGCACGCGCCCGTGGACGATCGACAACTACCTGTTGATCGAGGTCTTCGACGGCGACCCGAGCGCGCCGAACACGACGCGGGCCTCGGCCTGGGTCACCACCAGCGCCGGGGCGACCGCGCCATCCCGCTTCGCCGGCGGCGAGCCGATCCACATTCTGGCCCACGCCAGCCTGCCCGGCGACTACACCGGCTCGCGCACACCGTCCTCCTTCAGCTTCCCCGCCGGCGTGGTCCAGCTCGACGACGTGCTGCCACTCGGCCAGCGCTCGTGGGTCCGCCTGACCGGGCTCGACTCGGGCGTCGCCGGCCACCTGAGCCGTCTCTACATCCACTCCGCGCCGGCGGGGACCTTCGTCCCCGAGTGCCGGAGCCACCGCGACTGCCCGCGCAGCGACTCCTACAACGGCAACGACACCCGCCTCCGCTCCGGCTGCATCGCGGGACGCTGCGAGGTCATCAGCTGCAGCGACGACGCCGGCTGTGGCGTGGGACGCACCTGCGTGCAGGGCTTCTGCAGCGACCGCTGCACGGCGGATAGCGGCTGCCCGGCAGGCATGGTGTGCGGCTACGGCGGGGTCTGCGCCGACCTCGCCGGCGGTGGTTGCAGGACGTTCGCGGACTGCCCCGAGGGCGAGGTCTGCTTCTTCGGCCGCTGCGAGCCGGGCTGCTTCCATCCGGTCAATCAGAACCCGAGCTACGGCGACAACTACGCGCCGAGCTCGCTCTGCGTCTCCAGCCCGGCGGCGTGCCCGCGCTGCGGCGACAGCTCCGAGCGCTGCTGGAACAACTACTGCCGCGACTGCGAGATCGACGCCCACTGCGGGGGTGGTCTGCGCTGCGTGGACTTCGCGTGCAGCCCCTTGTAGTTGCAGCCCCTGGCGGTGGCCGCCCCGCTCGGGCAAGCTCTGACGCCATGCCGACCACGACCTCGGGCAAGCGCGTCCCGGCCCGCATTCACGTCCTGCTGGCGCGCGACGCCAAGGTCGGGCTGGTGCTGCGCGTCGGCCCGGCGCGGCGCGTGTGCGTGCTCGGGTGGGACCGCGAAGACGACACGCTCGAGCTCGGGCAGTGGCTGGCGGCGCGCATCTATGCGCACCGCTCGGACATCGCGCCCGACGGCAAGCACTGGATCTACTTCGCGCTCAACGGCCGCTGGCAGTCGGAGACGCGCGGCAGCTACAGCGCGCTCGCGCGCGTCCCCTACCTCAAGGCGCTGGCGCTGTGGCCGCAGGGCGACACCTGGGGCGGTGGCGGGCTCTTCCTCGATCGCGACCACTTCCACGTCGCCGGCGCGCCGCATCACGTCGGGCGCGGCGCGGCGCCGATCACCAGTGGGCCGTCGCTCGTCGACCAGACCTGGTACCGCGGAGACAAGTACGGCTCGCGCCTCGTCCGCGATGGCTGGCGCGCGCTCGGCAGCGAGAACCTCTCCGCCGACCACCACCTCGATCGTTTCGAGCGCGCGCTCCAGGGTGGGTGGTCACTCGTCAAGGAGGTCCACTACACATCGAGGCCGCGACGACCCGGCAAGGGGGTGCCCTACGAGGAGCACCGCCTGGTCAGCGCCGCGTCGGAACGCGACCTGGCGCTGCCGGATTGGGAATGGGCCGACGTCGACGGCGGCCGCCTCGTGTGGGCCGAGCGCGGCTGCTCATGGCCGGGCGCGTCACCCGCGAGGACGGGCTCGGCGACGTGCGCGTGCTGCACGACCTCAACGGCATGACCTTCGCGCGGCGGCGAGCACCCTACTGAACCGATCGGCGCTCGGCTATTAGCCCGACGCCGACCACGGCAGCGCCGACCACGACGCCGACCACGGCAGCGCCGACCACGGCGCCCGACGGCGGACGCGACGCTGACGATCGAGCTGTCCGGCCAGCAGCCGGTCACACGCACCATCGGCGTCGCGACCGCCGACCTGACGATCGCGCTCGAGCGCCGGCGGCCGGCCGCCGCGACGAACAAGGCGAGCACGCGTCCGGTGGTCAGGGCGCGCACCGAGCCGGACAAGGACAAGGGCGACGGCGGGATCATCCATGTCCGCTGAGAAGGTCTCCCGGACGCCGAATCTCTCGGCATGTCGACAGGTTGCGGCGCCACCAGCTTCACGGCGCAGGCGCTCGTCCGCGGCGCCGACATGGATCCTGACGCTGCCCGGTGAGCTTGCGCGGGTCGTCGCCTTCGACGCCGAGCTGGCCACGGCGGTCTTCGGGGTCTTTGCCGACGAGCTCGGGCGCTGGCAGCGGCAACGGGCCAACGCGCTGGGCATTGCGCAACCGCAGACCGGGAGCCTGCTCGAGATTCAGCGCTTCGCGGTGGCGCGCGGCTCTCTCGAGTGCCCACTGCGGAGGACGGATGCGCGTCATCGCAGCTACAAGGTCGAGCTCGAGCAGACACCTGCCGCGCCGGCCTCCTCACGACCACCCTGCGCCGCGCCGACGGCGCCCTCCTCACCGTCACCTGCACCCTCGGCCCCGCGGGCCCCACCTGCTCCGACGCCCCCGCCGACGGCCCGGCCTGCCCCGCGCCGTGCTGACCCGCGACGGGCTCGGGGTCGCCCTGTCAGGCTGCAGTCCGGAGGCTCTCTCGGGTGATGCGCGGATGCCGCGCCGCGATTCGCAGGGAGGACGGGGACGTTCAGGCGAGCGGGTTGTGCCAGCGCAGTGCCTCGAAGCGCCCGAAGTCGGAGTCGGAAGACCACCAGGAGGCACCGTGCTCGATCGCGAGCGCAGCCAGGAACGCGTCCGTCGTGTCCGAGCCGGAGACCCCGGCCTTCGCGACCAGATCCGAGAACAGCGACCAGTGCCGAGGGCCCGGAGCGATCACCACCGTGCGCGGGTGCTGCAGGAGGTAGTCACAGAAGGCGAACGCGCTCTCGACGGACGCCGGCGGCGAGAACGCCTTCGCGTTGGTGGTGATCCGGACCACCGCCGCGAGGATCCCATCGTAGAGCGCGAAGGGCTCGTCAGCTGCGAGAAGGTCCGAGAGCAGCTCGCGGCAGTGGGCATGGTGTGGGCTGCGTGCCGTGGCGGCGTAGATCAGGAGATTGACGTCCCAGAGGATCATCACAGATCCCAGAGCACGCTCGTGTCATCGAGATCCAGCCCAGATCGAGGCCGACCCGCGTCGATGATCGGCAACTCCCGAGGGGACCGCCGCGACTGCGCGCTCAACCGCTCCTCGGCCAGATACTTCCGCAGACCGTCCTCGACGATCCGGGTCAACGAGGTCTTTCGCGCGGCCGCGATGCGCTTCGCTTCGATGATGAGGTGCTCGGGAAGGTCGACCGTGGTGCGCATTGCATCATGATGCAACATCATGAGCTCGCGGTCAATGGACCCCTGAGTCAGGTTCGAGCAACGACGGCTCTGGGCAACGCCGCCCCGATCGCCCAGTGGTAATTCGGCGGCAGCATCACCGGCGGCCGCGGCGCGAGCGCCGGAGGCAGCGCCTCGAGCCTCGCGCCTCGGAGCGGGACGACGATGGGGGTGCCATCCGGTCGCTCGAAGCTTCCGCGGAGACGCTCCCGGGCACGAGGGGGTCCTCCCGCACGCATACGATGATCTGATGTCGCTCGCCCCCGGGACGCGCGCCGGGCCGCTGGCCGGCGAGGAACGCTTCGGCGACCCGGACCACCCCATCGGGCCGCGCCTCGGATGGCGGAAGCGCTTCCGCGGAAGCGTCGGAAGCGTGGGAAGCGTCGGGACCGTCTGGACCGTCGGGACTGGGCGCCTCCTCGACGGCCGCGTCGATCGCCTTCATGACGAGCGCGGCCTCGTCCGGGAGCAGCCGTGCCTCGAGGCGCACCATCCCATCCGAGCACCGCCGGAGCTTCACCCAGCGCGACTGGCCCTCCCGCGTGCGGCTCGTCACCTGCTCGACCCCGCGGCAGATCGTCTCGAGCTGCGCCGCGCTGGCGTTCTTCGCCATGTGCAAGAGGCGCCCCTCGCTCTCGGGCGTGGCGCGACGCAGGTGCTCGTCGCCCTGCTGCTGTTGAGCCAGCGCTTCGCCTTCGCCGGCGCGCTCCTGATGTTGCCGATCGAGCCGATGTTCTGGGGCTCTGCCGGCGCTCGTGCTCTTCGTCATCGCGGCCCTGGTCTTCGATCTCAGGGCGCACAAGAGGTCCGGGCGCGGGTAGGATGGCGGCGCGAAGCCGTGCGGATCAGTGCGACCGCTCCTCGGGCCCCTCGGCGGGCGGCCCCTTGCGGGCCTCGCCGGCGCGCCAGAGCGCCCACTGGAAGAGGATCGGCCCGACCAGCTCGTGCAGGGCGATCATCGCGACGATCAACGCCTGCAGGTCGCTGCCCCAGGTCGGGAACGAGCGCGCCACGATCGTCGCCAGAGCCAGCGAGACGCCGGCCTGGCTGATGAAGCCGAACCAGACGTAACGCTTGACCTCGGGCTCGGTCTTGGCGAGCTCGGTGCCCAGGCGGGTGCCGGCCCACACGCTCGCGCCGCGCACCACGGTCAGGAGGAGGGCGAGCGGCCACAGGACCGCGAGCGCGGCGAGGTCGACCTTGGTGCCGGCCGCCGCGAAGAAGAGCGCGTAGACCGGCAGCGCCAGCCGGCCGATGCCCTTGATGAGCGCGTCACCGCTGGCCTGGCTGAAGTTCTCCACCCAGAAGCCGGCGGTCAGGGCGACGAGCAGGGTCTCGAGGTGCAGCGCCGACGAGACCTGCCACATGGCGAAGCACGCCGCCAACACGAAGACCGGCACGTCCCGCCCGACGAAGCGCAGGAAGAGCGCGATCCCGATCCCGAAGACCACGCCGGCGAGCATCGAGCCGCCGAGCTCGCGCAGGAGGGTGAGCCCGAGCGAGACCTCGTCGCCCGAGCCGAGCGCGTCGCGCGCCACCGTGAGCGCGATGGCGAAGAGCACGATCACCGCGACGTCCTTGAGGATGGTGACCCCGAGCGCGGTCTGCGCCACCGGCCCGTCGGCGCGCGTCTCGCCGATCACCGCGATCGTCACCGTCGGCGAGTTCGCGACCGCGATCGCGCCGAAGACCATGGCGATCACCGCCGAGGTTGCGAGGTCGTCCGTGGGCATGAAGGGGAAGAGCTCGCGTCCGAGCAACACGACCGAGCCGACGGTGAGCGCCACCACGGTGAGCTCGCTGAAGGTGATCAGCGCGAGGCGCTTCGCGTAGCGGCGGATCCACGGGATGCGCAGCTCGCCGCCCGCGGTCAGCGCGATCAGCGCGACGGCGAGGCCCTCGATCGCCTTGGAGGCCTGCATCATCTCCTTGCTGACGATGCCGCTGACGTGGGGGCCGACCAGCACCCCGAGGAGCAGGTAGCCGGTGATGCGAGGCAGGCCGATGGCCGCCGTCGACTTGCCGCCGATGAAGGCGCCGATCAGCAGGAGGCCGATGCCCAGGGTCGGGCTCTCGACGACGCCGGGCTGGCCGAGGGTGAGGTCGCGCATGAAGGCGATGCCGATGAGCGCCAGCGTGAGCGGCAGCATGCGGTGCAATACCCGATGCCGCCAGGTCTCGTAGAGGCGGCTCATCGCGGCACCTCCGGGGTCCCGGGCTGGGGCGCGGACGCGTCGTGAAGCGGGTGATCGTCCGCCGGTTGGCGTCGCACCCGGTCTGCAGACACCGCGACCTCGCGCAGGTGGCGCAGCAGGAGCCACGGGCCGAGGATCTCGTTGATCAGGCTCGCGGTGGCGATCACGGCCAGCACGACGCGCGCGACCGGGTCGTGCCACACGTCGTAGAAGGTGACGGCGATCATCAGGCCGAGCGTGCCCTGCGGCGTCAACCCGAGAGCCCAGCCCGGGCGGGCGGAGAGGCCGAGGATGCCTGGGATCGGGCGCGCGACGAGGTCGCCGATCCAGAGCTTGGCCAGGAGCCGCAAGGGCACCATCGCGACGAGCAGCGGCGCGAAGACCCAGGTCAGCTCGCCGACCAGCGAGACCCCGATCACGATCATGAGGATGACGACCGCCGAGCGCTCGACCCGGCGCACCGCGCCGAAGAGCAGGGCGCCGCGCTCGCCCGGCAGGTTGACGAGCACGATCGCGGCGATCGCGGCGACGGTCGCCGGCGACAGGTGCAGCCAGTTGGCGAAGCCGGCGGTGAAGACGAGCATGCCGAGGCCGAGCAGCAGGCGCTCGTCCTGGGTCGCGCGCCCGCCGAGGAAGAGCCAGGTGACGAGCCCCAGCCCGACCGCGCCGAAGAGGGACAGCGCCATGAACCCGAGGTGCGCCAGCGGCTCTGGCTCGCCGCGGACCAGGGTGAAGGCGCCGAGCGTCAGCGCCAGCAGGACCAGATCGTCGAGCCCCGCCGAGAGCTCGATCATGCGGAGCGAGCTGCGGGCCTCGGTGCTGCGCCCGGCGCGGCGCGTGCGGGCGACGCTGGCCAGGGTCGGCCCGCTCACCGCCGCGGCTCCGCCGAAGACCAGCGACGCGGCCAGGGCTTCGCGCGGCGGGGTCCCGACGGCGAGCAGCAGGCCGAACGAGGCGGCGCCGACGACGATCGCCGCACCGAAGGCAGGCCACAGCGCCGTGGTCCAGGCGCGCCGCGGCAGCGTGCGCAAGACGCGACCGTTGAAGCGCATGCCGGCGGCGAACCCGATCCAGGCGGCGACGAAGCCGGTGATCGGCCCGAGGTCGTCGGCCAGGCGCCCCTCGAACTGGCCGAAGCCGAGGCCGATCACCACGCCGAGCAGCAGGAAGGCGTGACCGGTGCCGATCAGGTGGCGGATCCCGAGGGTCCCGTGCACGCGGCGCAGCGGGCGCCAATAGAGGACGGCGACCGCGATCACCGCGATGGCGATGGCGACCGCCGGCAGCATGCTCAGTGGCCTCCGGGTGACGGCCCCGGCGAGCGCGGCGCAGGGCGGTCCCAGCGCAGCTGGAGCGGCGTCACGCTGACCCGGGCGAAGCGCGCTCGTTGGGCCTCGCAGATCGCGCGCACCGTCGCGACGACCTCGTCGACGCGGGCGGCGTCGGTCTCCAGCAGGATGAGGCGCCGGCCGCCGGGGTCACCGAGCAGGTCGCGGAAGCCCGCGAAGAGCGGGACCTCACGCCGGGCGGCCTCGCGCAGGCTCTGGGCTTCGATGAGGGTCGCGCCGCCGAGGCCCATGCCGACGAGGTCCACCAGCAGCGCGTCGACGGCGGCCTCGCCGGCGATGGTGATCACCACCTGCACGCCGCCGAAGGCGGTCAGCGGCAGCGCGTCCGGCTGGTGGCGCTGCTCGGCGGCCTGGAGCAGGGCCTCGATCTCGGTGGGCGTGGCCGCCGCGCGCAGGCCGTCGAGCAGCACGCGCGAGCGCGCGAGGCGCGCGAGGTGCGCGATCAGGCGCAGGTGCTGGTGGGCGGCGTTGGGCGGGGCCAGGATGAAGAAGAAGACGTCCGAGGGCTCGCCGTCGGGCGCGGCCAGCGCGAGTGGCTCGGTCACGACCGCCAGCGCGACCACGAAGCCCTCGAGGCCGGGCAGCTCCTCGTGGGGCACGGTGACGCGGCGCCCGAGGTAGGAGCCCTCCTCGCGCAGCGCGCGCCCGAGCGCGGCCGCGACCGCGCCCCCGTCGAGGCCGGTGGACGACGCCATCACCGGGGCGACGGCGCGCACCAGGTCCTCGACGCTCGCGACTTCGAGCCGTGCGAAGATCAGCTCCTTGCTGAGCCAAGGGTCGAGCGACATCGAGTGAGGGAGGAGCTCCATCCGCGGAGCTTCGCCTCGCGCCGGCGATCAGGCAACGGGACCGGGTCAGAACCCGGCACTCGTGACCGCCGGGGTTCGCCGGGGCCGGCCCCGCCAGACGCAGCGCGGAGACTACTCCGGCGCCCTGCAGGCGTTGCCGGTCACCCAGAAGCTGCCGTCGGGCAGCGGGCGGCGCGCGTCCTCGATGGCGAAGGTCTGGGGCAGGTCGTCGCCGAACCAGCCGCCGAGCATCTGGTTGAACGAGAGCGACGCGACCTTCGCGCCGCCGGCGTCGCAGAGCGTCATCTGGCGCGCCATCTCGGTGTCGTCGTGGAAGCGCACGTGGGTCGCGCGCCCCCACGGCTCACCCTCGCGGCGCTTCTTCGGCAGGATGAGGATCATGTCGCCGGCCTCACCCGCGCCCTCTTCGCGCGCGGCGGTGGCCCAGGAGTCGACGAGGTCCCAGGCCTGGTCCACGACGCGCTCGCGATAGGTCGCCGGCACGTGCCAGAAGTAGCTCGGGTCGTCCGCATACGCGGGCGGGCCGTCCGAGACGGTGTTGTCCTCTTGATCGGCGAGCACGAGCCACGGCACCGCGACGTGGTGGAAGAGGGTGTGGTTGCGGTCGTAGCACTCGGGCGCGCCGACGCCGTGGAACGCCTCGCACGACGCATCGAGCTGCACGTTGCGGATCTCGTAGCTCTCGCGTAGGCGCGAGCCCGGGCCATAGCCCGCCGCCGAGCAGGCCTCGTTGTCGACGCCGTCGTCGTTGTCGGGCAGGAGGCAGAGCCCGGTGTCGCTGTAGGGATTGGCGAGCATGTCGAAGTCCGCGGGTGCCTCGGGGTGGTAACGCGCCTCGTTGTCGAGGCTCGGGCCGAAGAGGCCGTCGATCATGATGCGCACCTCGACGTCGGGCCCGGCGATGGCGCGCAGCTCTTCGGCGAAGGCGTCGGCGGAGAAGGTGAGCCAGTTCGACGCGTCGGAGGCGGCCGACAGCACGATGAGCCGCGCGTCGGCGAGCGACGGGATCTCGGGCACGCCATCGCCGTCGCGGTCTCGACCTTCGAGGGTGGTCATGTGGCGGAAGGCCGCCTTCCAGGTCGCCAGGCCGCGATGCCAGACCGGCACGGTCGCCAGCGGGAAATCCGGGAACTGCTCGGCGAGCTCGGCGGGCACGCCGTTGAAGACCGGCGCCTCTTCGATCGCGGCGCTAGCGCCGTCGGTGCAGCGCTCGAAGCGCACGCGGTTGAAACGCGCATAGGGCAGCGCGGGATCCCCGCTCATGTTGCCGCGCCCGCCCTGGGCGGCGCTCTCGGGTCCGTCGGGGTGGAGCGTGCTCATCGCGAACGAAAAAGGCACGTCGCCGGTGAGCTGCGCGCGCTTGTAGTTGAGCCAGCAGGTGAGACCCGCGCAGGGGCCGCCCTCGCCGCCCATGTGGAAGAGCCAGGCGTCGGACGGGCCGGCGGTCGCCGCCTCGCGATAGACCAGCGGGCGCGTGCCGTCCTGACAGACGACCTCGTCCTCGACGCACGCGTCGCCGCCGTCGGCGCAGCGCGGCAGCCAGCTCCCTCGCAGGCAGCCGTCGGGCTCGCTCACGTCCCAGCAGGCCTGCGCCATGTCGTCGAGCGCGGGCGGCGTGTCGTAGTGGCGCTGGCGACAGGCGTTGGGGGTCTCGCCGGCGGCGCAGAGCGCATCACCGTCGGGACGCAGGCGCCCGATGGGATCGACCAGCGGGGCGTCGCAGTCGCTCGGGAAGTCCGGGTCGCGCGCGATCTGCATCTCGAGGATGCGCGCGGCGAAGAAGCTTCCGCACCGGGCGAGGTAGTCGCCGGCGCTCACGTCGGAGCTGTCGGCGGGCGAGGTGTCCGCGGGCGCCGTGTCGGCAGGTGTCGTATCGGCCGGGGACGTGTCGGCGGGTGTCGTATCGGCGGGCGTCGTGTCCGCGGGTGTGGTGTCGGCCGGCGTCGTGTCGGCCGGCGTCGTGTCGGCCGGCGTCGTGTCGGCCGGCGTCGTGTCGGCCGGCGTCGTGTCGGCCGGCGTCGTGTCGGCGGAGGTGTCGTTGTCGGCGGGGTTCGGATCGTCGCCACAAGCGATGAGGACGGCCGAGCTGATCGCGAGACCGATGAGGGGGTGGTTGGAGCGCATGAAAAATCCTCACCATGGGCGACCGATGTGGCCGCCCGTCGGGCATGTGTTGCGCGCGGTGCGCGACGGTCGGCATCCGCGTGAGCAACCCGCGTGCCGACGTTTGAGCCCGTCCGCCACGCGGTCCACAGGATAGCGTGTCTCCGCTGGGAGACACAACGCGCCGGGGGCGTGTCACCGCGAGGAATCACCTCAGGGTGTGCAGGCCAGGACGCCGGTCGCCGGATACCAGAGCGCGTGGAAATCGATGGCGGTCGTGACCAGGAGCTCGTCGCCCAGCGGGGCGGCGCGTGGGTTGCGATAGCCGTTGTTCGCGCTGACCGCGATGGCGGGAACGGTGAGTGGATCGAGCGTCGTGGGATCGAGCAGCGCGAGGTGGATGTCGTAGTCGGCGATGCAGCCGGCGCAGATGTAGATCAGCGTGCCGTAGCTCCAGACGAGCGCGATGCCGTCACGGTAGGGCACGAGCGTCGGGTTCTCGACCGTCATGTCGTCGACCGGCGCCTGGAGCGCGTGGGCCTCGCCGCGACCGTCGTGGTCGAAGACGGCCAGGCGCGCGATCACCGAGGTCTTCTGATCGACGAATGGCTCGCCGGTCGAGTGCGACTCGCTGAAGACCGCCCAGAGGCGGTCGCCGACCTCGATGAGGGCGCCGCCGTTGGCGCGCCAGCCGGTGTTCGCGCTGGTGCCGCCGCCGCCCGCGCGAGAGAGGCGGTGGGGGCCGGAGACCACGGCGCCGTCGGCGGCGAGGCGCGCGAAGTAGATCTCGGAGGCGTCGTAGGGGCCCTGGGTCCAGGTGATGGCGTACTCGCCGGCCGCGGTCCGGATCATGTTCTGCGCGAAGGCGAACCAGCCGGGCTGGCCTTCGATCACGATGACCGGCGTGCCGGGAGCTCCGTCTGCGCCGAGCCTCACGAAGCGCAGGTCACCGTCTTCGTTGTAGAGGAGCGCGAAGCCGCCGGCGCCGTCGGCGACCAGGACCGACTGCGTCTGGTAGTAGCCGCCGAAGCCGAGCTGGAGGTCGCGTCCGGGCACCTCGATCGCGAGGTCCGAGACGGCGATGCGGGCGAAGCGCAGCCCGCCCTGGTTGGTGGCCTGGGAGACCGTCTGCCACACGACCGCGAGCGAGCCGCCGGCGAGCGCCGCCGCGGCCTGCCCCGACGAGTACTCGTCGGGGTCGAGCACGACCTCGTCCGTGGCGCTGCCGTCGCGGGCGAGCTTCGCCAGCGAGACGGTCTTGCCGCTGCGCGTGACGAGGACCTCGTCGCCGAGCGAGAGCATCGACTCGAACTGGAACTGCACCTCGAACTCGTCGTCGACGCGCGTGACTTCGCGCGCCACCGAGCAGGTCGCGGTGCCGAGCGGCGTTCTCGCGATGATCGGATCGTCGACGAGCACGATCGCGCCGCCGTCGCCTCCGGTGTCGGGCGTCGTGTCCGAGGGGATGTCCGAGTCGGGCGTGACCTCCGCCGCGTCGTCGGAGACGTCGGCGTCGGCGCCAGGTGACACGTCGTCCTCGGGACAGGCGGCGAGCAGGAACGCGAACGCTGCGATGAGGTGGGCGGCTCTCATGCGTGCGAGGGTGCAAAGACACACCGCTCGATGCAAGCCTCGTGGCTGAGCGGCGACCGTGCGCGTGTGTGCCTCAGGCGAGCGCGCTCACGAAGGCGTCGAGACACCTATATAATGATATGGGCTCGTCGAGCACGAAGAGGCGGCGCTGGATCTCGTCGATGCGATAGTCCTGCCGACGGATCTGCTCGATGTCGAAGGGCAGGACCTCGGGCTCGGGCGAGAGCGAATACGCCGACTCGGACAACGACGACAGGATCCCGCCGCCGAAGATGCGCCGGCCTGCCGAGGTCTCGACAAGCGGGAACTCGACGCCGAACCAGAAGAGGCGCTCGAACTGGACGAGGCGCGCGGGCGTCGTCGCGTGGTGCGTCGCGAGTGTGCCGAAGCGCTGGCAGAACGCGGCGTAGTCACCGTCGGCGAAGAACGGCAGGTGCCCGTAGAGGTCGTGGAAGACGTCGGGCGCGGGCGTGTAGCTGAGGTCCCTGGCGTCGCGGATGAAGTTGCCGATCGGGAAGCGACGCCGGGCGAGCAGCGAGAAAAAGCTCCTGCCGTCCTCGAGCCCCCGCACCTCGACGCCGCGCCAGCCGGTCAGCGCCTCGAGGCGCGCGTTGACGTGGTCGAGCTCGGGGATCTGCTCGCCGTCGATCCCGAGCAGGTCGAGGCCGCGCACGAAGAGCGGGTGCGCCATCGTCGCGCGGCACTCGGCGAGGCGCGCGTGCAGGCGCCGCCAGGTCTCGTGCTCGGCTTGGCTGAAGGTCTTCATGTCGGGTGGCCGTGGTTCCGGGTCAGAGCGTGCCGCGCTCTTCCTGGTCGCGCTCGATCGAGCGGAAGAGCGCGCCGAAGTTGCCTTCGCCGAACGAATGGTGGTTCTTGCGCTGGATCATCTCGATGAAGATCGGGCCGAGCAGGTTCTTCGTGAAGATCTGGAGCAGGTAACCTTGCGCGTCGCCATCGACCAGCACCTGGTGTGCGCGGATCCTGGCGTGGTCCTCGCTCACGCCGGGCACGCGCGAAAAGACCGTCTCGTAGTAGTCGGGATCGATGTCGAGCGTGGCGATCGACGAGCCGCGCATCGCGTCGAGCGAGGCGAGCAGGTCCTCGGTCGCGAAGGCGACGTGCTGGATCCCCGGGCCGCGGTAGTCGCGCAGGTACTCTTCGATCTGCGAGGCATCCTCGCGGCCCTCGTTGATCGGGATGCAGAAGGTGCCGCACGGCGAGCGCAACGCGAACGAGCTGAGCCCGGTCTTCTTGCCGCTGATCTCGAAGGTCCTCACCTCGGTGAAGCCGAAGACGCGCTGATAGAAGTCGACGAGCGGGCGCATCGTGCCCTTCGCGACGTTGTTGGTGAGGTGGTCGATCGTCAGGAAGCCCTTGTCGGCGACGATCTCTGGGTTTGCGAGCGGCTCGAAACCGAGGCGATGCCAGCGCGAGTCCCCGCGGTCATCGACGAGGTAGATCAGGCTCTCGCCGACGCCGACGAGCGCCGGCACGCGCTCGCCTTGGCGGAGGTAGTCGCCGGATGGAGCCGCGCGGGCGCCGCGGCCCAGCGCCTCGGCCCATGCGGCGTGGGCGTTCTTCACGCGCCAGCCCATGGCGGGGATCGACGGGCCGTGCAGCGCCATGAAGCGTTGGGCGTGGGTGTCGGGCTCGCGGTTGACGAGCACGTGGATCTGGTTCTGTCGCCAGAGGTCGATCGCCATGGTGGCGTGGCGCATGAGGCGCGAGAAGCCGAAGTCGCGCAGCGTGCGCGCGACGCCGTCGGGGTCGGGGCTCGCGATCTCGATGAAGTCGATGCCGTCGAGGCCGAGCGGGTTGTGGTGGTTCATCGCGTGTCTCCAGGGGCCGTGTGGGCAGCGCCCCAGCTCCGCCAGTAGTTGCCGAGCTCGCCATGGGCCTCGGGCACGACGCGGAGCGGCCGGCGGGTGTCGATCATCACCGCGGTCTCGTCGGTGTGGGTGGCGTCGCGTGCGCGCTCGACCGCACCCGGCTGCGGGCCGTGGTGAATCCCCTGCGGGTGCCAGGTCAGCATGCCGGCGCCGATCCCGGTGCGGCTGAAGAACTGCCCGTCGTGGTAGAAGAGCACCTCGTCGTAGTCGATGTTCGAGTGGTAGAAGGGCACCTTCAGCGCCTTGGCGTCGCCGGTCTCGAGCGCGCGCGGCAGGAAGGTGCAGACGATCACGCCCTCGGCGGCGAAGGTCGCGTGCGCCGACGGCGGCAGGTGGTAGCGCTCGCTCATCACCGGGCGGATCTCGGCGACGTTGAGGCGGTCGGGCGCGAGCGTGCCCTTGTAGCCGACGACGTCGAGCGGACAGAACGGGTAGTGGATCCGGGTGAGCTCGCCGCCGCGCTCGACGACGAGCCGCCATTCGCCATCGGGGTCGGCGGGCAGCGTGGAGCCGACGCCGCTCGGATCGGGGATCGGCGTCTCGAGGATCGCCGGATCGAAGAGCGCCTGCTGTCCGAGCGGACCGCGATCGGGCACGGCGAGCTCGCCGCGGGTGGCGATGACCAGGAGCGCCGTGTGGTCGGCCGGCACCAGGCGATAGGCGGTGCCGCGCGGCAGCCGCAGGTAGTCACCGCGGCGGTAGGCGAGCGGGCCGAAGTCGGTCTCGACGACGCCGTGGCCGAGGTGCACGAAGAGGAGCTCGTCGCCGTCGGCGTCCTTGTAGAAGTAGCGCATCGGCTCGGTCACGCGCACGAAGCCGACGCGCACGTCGTCGTTCTCGAGGGTGAAGCGTCGATCGGCGAGGTAGTCTCCCGAGCGCGGCGCGGCGGCGGCGAGGTCGAAGGCGCGCGGGCGCAGCGGGCCCTCGATGCGCGTCCAGGCGACCGGCGGGTGCGCGCGGTAGAGGTGGGCGTAGCGGCCGGAGAAGCCGCCGCGGGCGTACTCCTCCTCGTGCGTGCCCTCGGGGATGTCGACGTGCGCCTGCCGGGCGACCCGGCCGCGGATGATCGGGAACATGAGCGGACCTCCGTCGACGCGGATCGTGCCGTCCCTCGATGGTCGATTGAAAGCACAATGTCTTGACTAACACTGTCTCTGGAATAGACAGTCTACGTCGCGATGGAGATCACGCTCGACCAGGCGCGCGCGCTCGACGCGGTGATCCGCCACGGCAGCTACGCCAAGGCCGCGCTCGCGCTGCACAAGGTGCACTCGGCGGTGATCTACCAGGTGCGGGCGCTCGAGGCGCAGGTGGGCCTGCCGCTCTTCGATCGCAGCGGCTATCGCTCGGTGCCGACGCCGCTCGGGCGGCGCGTGCACGAGCAGTGCCTGAAGATCCTGGCGGCGACGTGCGAGCTGGCGGCGCTCTGCGAGGTCGCGCGGACGGGGCACGAGCCCTACCTGCGCGTCGTCTTCGACGGGCTCTTGCCGGTGGCGCCGATCCTCACGGCGCTGCGCAAGGTCGCGGTCGTCTCACCGGGCACGCGGCTCACGCTGTTCTCCGAGTTCTTGAGCGAGGTCGAGGCGCGCGCCGAGTCCGAGGCGGCCGAGATCATGCTGACGGTCGTGCCGGCGAGCCGCGCGATCGGGCCCGAGCTGCCGCTGCCTCCGCTGCCTTCGCTCCTGGTCGCGCACAAAGAGCACCCGCTGGCGAAGCTCGCCAGGGTGAGCGCCGCCGATCTCGAGGCACACACCTTCTTGACCGTGCGCGGCTCCGACCAGCGCCTGGCGATGAGCACGACCCCGCTCGACAAGCAGGACCAGTTCAGGCTCGGCGACTTCCACGCCAAGCGCGTCGCCCTGCTCGCCGGCATGGGTTGGGGCTGGATGCCCGAGTACCTGATCGGCGACGACCTGCGCAAAGGCCGCCTGGTCGTCTTGCGCTTCGGGCGCACACGCGGCCGTCACGTCTTCCACCCGACGATGCACCTCCGGCGCGAGAGCGCCGAGGGGCGCGCGACCGAGGCCTTCGTCGCGGCGCTGACCTGACGTCCCCACGGGCGTGGGACGTCAAGGACGCGCGACGAGCACGCGCGTGGTCGCGCCGCCTTCATCGTCGAGCGCGACGCCGATGAGCTCGCCTTCAGGGCTGGCCAGCGGCGCGTGACAGCGCTCTGGCGGGGACGTGGCCAGCCTCCGTGGTGGGGTCGAGAGATCGATCGGCACGACCCAGAGCGAGAGCTCGCCTCCCGTCTCGGTGGTCTCCGCGAAATGGAGCCAGCGCGCGTCCTGGGTGAAGCCATCACCGACGCCCCCCGCGGAGCGCATGACCCACGGCTCGCCACAGTCGTCGGCCGCCAGGGGTTGTTCGGGGTGTGGCGTGAAGTAGAGGCGCTCGCTCGTGGACGCGAGCCGCCGCGTGCGCAGATCGAAGATCGCGTGGCGGAAGTGATCGCCGGGACCGCGGCTGACGATCGACGCGATCGAGCGCTGCCGCACGCCGCTCAGGCCCGGCGGCGCGCCGAAGGCCGGAGGCGCGACGAGCAGCTGCGCGATCTCTCCGCCGACGAGGAGCTCGAAGGCGGCGCGCTCGATCAGCCACACGCCGTGCTCGTCTCGCCACAGCGCGGCCTCTCCGAGACCGAGCGGGTGGAGCGTGCCCGACCCGGTGGCGAGGCGCGTGTGGGCGCCGCTCGCGAGGTCGAGCCGCTCGAGTGTGGGGAGCTCGGCCGCGAGTGACTCGAAGACGATCGCCGCGCCGTCCCCGACGAAGGTGGCCGAGCGCATGCGCGCCGCGTGCACGACCAGATCGCGGCGCGGCGTCTCGCCGGTCACGTCGAAGACCGCGCACTCGCGCACGCCGCGCTCGGCGCCTCGGCTCGTGCACGCGAGCACCGCCGGGCCCCACGCGGCTTGCCCACGGTAGTCGCCGTCGTCGGGCAGGGTCAGCGTCCAGCGTGTGCCGTCGGGTCCGACCGCGGCGATCACCTCGGTGAGATCGCCGTAGCCTCCGAGCCCGTGGAGCCACCCGCCGCCGACCAGGAAGCCGTCGATGTCGGAGCCGAGCGCGACGAAGCTCTCGGCGACCCGTGGATCGGCGACCCCGAAGCGGGTCCCGGACCAGCCTGCCCAGCGTCCGTCCGCGAGCTCGATGGCGAGCCAGAAGTCCGGGTCCGAAAAGGCCGGAGGGCCGTGCGGCGGGCTCGTCGCGCGCCAGCGCTCGTACTCGTAGGCGCACTGCCCGTCGGGCACGGTCATCGCGTGGAACCACCGCCCCGTGGTGGAGAACGCGGGGTCGAGGAAGACGTTGGAGCGCATCGTCTCGCCGTACGCGAGCGCTCCCGTATCGAGCGCGATGAGCTCGAGGGTGCCCGAGACGACCGTCGCGAAGCTCGGCCCGGGCCCGCACGCTTCGACCTGCTCGGCGGCGAAGAGGTGCAGCCAGCGCGCGCCCGGGTCGAGCGCGGTGCCGTAGATCGCCATGCGATCGTCGAGCGCCCGGGTGATCGCGCCGTCGAGGTCGAACCACGCGAAGTCGCAGCCGACGTCGACCTGGCAATCAGAGAACGCGACGACGCCGTCGGCGTGCGCCGCGATCAGCCTGCGTGGCCCGAGTGGTACCTCGACCGTGTCGAGCGCCGGTCCGCGCTCGACGCTCCAGTCGATGCGCTCGACGGTCTCGCCGGGCCCCGTGTCGGTCTCCGCGCCGTCGGGGATCTCGGCCTGTGGGGTGTCGTCGCCGTCGGTCTCCTGCTGCGTGTCGGTGTCCGCGTCGCCGACTTCCTCGTCGGACGGAGGCGCTGCGGCGTCACCGCAGGCGACCAGGGAGAGGGCGAAGGACGAGAGCAGGATCGGGACGAACCGGGACACGCGCGACATCGGCCGAAGATGCCCAACACGATCGGTCGAGAGAAGCGCTTTTCAGAACAGGTAGGGCATCTTCCCATGCCAGGCGGGGAAGGAGATCGCCGACGCGGTCGTCACCACCCCCCGAACCGCCGGAGAGCCGCCTCGATGTCCTCGAACATCGCATCGATCGCGTCGTCCTCGAGGTCCTGGTTCGTCAGGACGATGAGCCCGGTGCCGTTCATCGCGTACTCCACGTAGGTGTTCACCGCGAGCTCACCGCCCGAGTGGTTGTAGAAACCGTCATCGAGGCCGATGAAGAGGGGCGTGTCGTGGAAGAGGGCGAGGGAGGCCGGGCCGAGCGAGCAAACGCACGATGCCGCACACCGCCTCCTCCGTCGCGCACGAAGTCCCGTCGCGGCCCTCCTCGATCAGAAGCCCTCACCGCGCTCGAGCACCACGCCCGCGCCGACCGCGCCGTAGGTGATGGCGTCGCGCGTCGCGCCGTCGGCGTCGCGCAGGGTCACGGTGTCGCCGGTGTTGTTGAGCGAGAGCATGCCGCTGGAGCTGACGATGGCGTCGCTGACGTCAGCGTGGTCACCGCGGTCGAAGAGCACGATGATGTGTCCGGGCTCGAGCACGGTGCCGGGCGCGAAGGTGTGGCGGGTGGTGATCGCGTCGGCGAGGGTCCAGCCCGCGAGGTCGGCGGGGGTGCCGCCGAGGTTCTCGAGCACGAGGTACTCCTGGCCGAGGTCGGTACCGTGCGGGTCGGCGAGCAGCTCGACGATGCGGACGTCGGCCGGCGCCGGCGCGGGCGGGCCGTCGACGAGCGCGACGTAGTCGATCGTCAGCGCGAAGGTCGCCGCGCGATAGCCGCGCACCGCGACGTGGAAGGTGCCGGGCGCGGACAGGGTGCAGGTCTCCTGGCTGTGCGCGCTGTAGGGGCGGCAGTCGTAGCTGGCGGTCGTCGGCGCGGCGTCGCGCTTGACGTAGAGATCGGCGTCGCCGGTGCCGGTCATGCGCACGTCGAAGGTACCGGCGACCGCCTCGAAGGCGCCGATGACGTGCCACTCACCGGCGGCGAGCGAGCCCGAGGCGGTGATGGTCACGGGGGTCGGCGTGGGCGCGGGCGGCGGCGGGTCCTGCCAGGGCGCGTCGTCGGCGCAGGGGTCGGCCAGCGCGCCGAGGTTGTCCGGGTGCGGCAGCGCGGCGTCGTAGACCTCGCAGAGCTCGCGCATGAACGGGGCGATGGCCGCGGCCCCTCGCAGGATCACGAGGTTCTCGTCGTTGTCGTTGCTGGCGGCGGCCGACCAGTTGAACGAGCCGGTGACGACCAGCGGGTCGGAGTCGGTGCCGGCGTCGATGATCATCACCTTGTGGTGGAGCTTGCCGCCCGCGGCGCCGTAGGTGTTCTCGTTGCCGTCGAGGAGGACCGAGACGCCCTCGCGGGCGAGCGTCTCGTCGGTGGAGTAGGCGCTGGTCGCGCCGAAGCGATCGAAGATCCCGACGACCTCGACACCGGACTGGCGCGCGGCGATGAGGTCGGCGGCGACGTCGGCGCGGGTGAACGAGAAGATCATGAAGTGGATCGAGTGGTCGGCGCTGGCGATGGCGTCGCGCAGGGCGAGCTCGGGATCGTCCTGGGGGCCGAAGGCGAGCTCGACGGTGGTCTGGCCGATCGCCACCGGGGTATGCGCGAAGGGCGACTTGGCGCGGCCGAAGGCGCCGTCGACGAACATCTGCTCGAGCTCGGTCGTGTAGTGCGCGGCGACCAGGGCGTCGTCGAAGACGACGACGTTGTTGTTGTTCATGAGCGCGCCGGTCGAAGAGAAGTTCATCGAGCCGGTGAGCACCCAGCGCCCGTCCACGACGACGAACTTGTCGTGCATGATGGTGCCGCCGGGGCGGAGGACCATGGGCACGCCGGCCGCGGCGAGGGCGACGTAGCCCGCCTGATCGGCCTCGTCGAGATCGCCGACGAGGCGCACGGTCACGCCGCGATCGGCGGCGGCGGTGATGGCGTCGACGAAGGGCGGGTGATCGAGGTCGTAGAGCGCGAGATCGAGGGTCGCGGTGGCGCTGGCGATGAGCGCGACGATCTCGTCGTCGACGATCGGGTCCTGCGCGGTCTGGGCGCTTACGCCCGGGGTGGTGAAGCCGATGCCGATACGCCCGCCCTCGATGAGCTCGAGCGCGTGGGCGGGGGAGGCGAGGCAGAGCAGGACGGCGAGGGACGAGACGAGGCGCGACGACATCGGTTCGGGCTCCGAGGCTGAGACTTCAGCAGGGAGCGCGCCGTGCCTGGCGGTAAACCGACGAACGCAGGATGCGCAGTCGCGCCGGCGGTGGAAGGCTCGCGTCGGCTCAGAGGCGCTTCACGTGAAGGACCAGGTTGCGCGCCTGATCCTGGTGGCCGACGGCGGGCTCGAGGGTGAGCGCGAGGCGACGTTTCGCCAGGAGGGGGAAGAGCGGCTCGAGGAGCGCGTCGAGCCCGACCATGCGGGCGCGCTCCTTGTCGTCGAAGTCGGGGCTCCGGGCGTTGTGCTCGAGGATGACGACCTGGCTGGCGCGGGAGAGCACGAGCTCGTAGAGGGCGCGGAACTCGGCGTCGCGCTCGGCCTGCCACCAGCGCATGCCGGAGTTGTTGAGGATGTGCAGGACGGCGACATCGAACGAGAGCGCCGGGTCGACCGGCTGCGCGGCGTTCTGCACGACGATGTCCGCGGCGCGGAGCTCGCGGCCGAAGTAGGCCTTGCCGGGGATCAGCTCGAGCACGCGCTTGGCCTGGGCGTATTTGCGCACCTTGGCCGAGGCGTCGAGGTGCACGCCGGCGCCGAGCTGCTCGAAGGGCAGGAGCTCGGTCCAGGCGGGGCGCCGGTAGGTGCTGGTGAAGACGAAGAGGATGTGCTGGTTGCGGGCGGCGAGCTCTTCGTGGGCGCGGATCACGAAGCGTTGGTAGCCCTCCTTGCCTTCGCGGTACCAGGTCGCGAGGTTGGTGCCCCAGAAGAAGACGTGGCGGCCGCGCACCTCGTCGAGGGGCACCGCGCCGATGTCCGAGGCGAGGAAACGCACGCGCGCCTGCCCGAGGATCGTGCGGGTGCGGGCGTAGGACTCGTCGGAGGCGAGCCAGCCGCGGCCGTAGTAGAGGAAGTTGTAGCCGATGGGCATGCCGCGCTCCGGGCCGCGCAGCTGGAGGTACTTGCCGTTGGAGTTGCGCTCGACGACGAGGGCGTTGGTCGTCGCGTCGTAGGTGGCACGCGCGATGAGCGCGAGGTCCTCGCGGCAGCTCGCGCGCAGCGCGCGGTCCTGGATGGGCTCGACGCTCGCGTCGAGGAGCGCCTCGTCGCCCGGCTGGGCGAGGAAGGCCGCCTCGTCGCTGGCGTCGGGTCGGAAGGGACGGGAGAAGAACGCCGATACGAAGGCGGTCCGATCGGGCGAGTGCTCGATGAGCGCGACGACGCAGCGACCGTACTCGACCTGCGCCGGGTTGAGGTCGACGAGCAGGAGCTCGGACGGCGCGAGCGGCTCGACGAAGTTCAGGAAGGCGAGGCCGCCGACGATCCCGATGAAGGAGCCGCCGCGGGACTTGGGCGACTCGTCGATGATGCGCAGCACGGCGCGGATCTCGTCGCGGCTCGCGAGGTAGAGGTCGCGCTGGCGCGGGCGGGGTGCGTCGGCGTAGGTGTCCGGGGCCATGAGCGCCGTGACGATGAGCGTCACGGTGAGCGAGAGGATCGGAGCGTGGCTGCGCATGCGGTGTCAGCCCGCAAACCACGCCAGCGTGTCGAGCTCGATCGCGTCGAACGGCGGCAGGCGCGCGGGACCTTCGTCCTCGATCGCGGTCACGTCGAGCCACTCGCCCTCGCCGGCGCGGTAGACCTCGATGCGGCGCGCCAGCGGGTCGACGATCCACGCCCAGCTCACGCCGGCGGCAAAGTAGATCGGCATCTTGCGCAGGAGGTCGTGGCTCTGGGTCGAGGGCGAGAGCACCTCGCAGATCCAGTCGGGCACGATCAGGAACTTGTGGGTGTCCGACGGCGGCTCCGGCATGCGCTCGCGCCGCCAGCCCGCGATGTCGGGTCGCAGCACGCGCCGATCGAGCGGCAGGTGGCACTCGGGCTCGAAGAAGATCCACCAACCCCCGGGTCCGTCGGGGGTAGAGCCCGGGTGCAGACCGAAGCTGACGCCCAGGCGCGCGCCGAGCATGCTGGCGATGCGCACGTGGCGGCCCTTGGGGGCTGGGCTCATGAAGATCTCGCCGTCGATCAGCTCGGCCTTGGTGCCCTCGGGCAAGGCGAGGTAGTCGGCGTAGGTCTTGTTCCTGAGAAGGGGGGCGCTGACCATAGGGCCCTCAAGGTAGCGAGCGTCGCGTGAGGTGCCAAGCTCCTGGCGGCGCTGTGGATGTACAGGACAACGAGCGAGGCGAGCTCAAGGCGTGTAGAATAATCGAGTTCGCGAGCGAAACGCGCGCGGCCAAGGAGCAAGCGTCGGGAGGGAGGAGGCGACCTCACGGTCGCCGCACGACCGACCAAGCGCAGCGACGCCGGCCCCGCGCGTTGCAGCCGCGAGCTCAGTCTTCCGAGGCCCACTCCAGCGAGAGGCCGACGCCCGCGCGCAGGTCGGTGCCGAGGTGCGGGCCGAAGCCGAGCACGGTGCTCGGCGTCTCGGCGAGGAGCCAGTCGTAGCCGAGCTCCATGCGGTTCTGGCCGGGCTGGACCGGCTGAGCGGTGAAGTGCCAGCGGTTGCCGTCGACGAAGCGCTGCATGTCGAAGAAGCGCAGGCGGCCGTACTCGGCCGGCTCGTGGCGCGACTCGGACCAGCCGTTCATGCGGTCCATGAAGACGAGGTTCCTGAGGTTGGTCTGGATGAAGGTGAGGACCAGGCCGTGGTCGGGGTTGCCGAAGCGCACCGTCTCGGAGGCGGGCACGTCGGGCAGGCCCCACAGGCGCGCGCGCCCGGTGTTGAGGAGCGTCGCCATGTCGAGCAGGTAGGGGCCGGAGACGCCGCCGAAGATCGTCTTGAGCCCGTCCTTGGCGGTGGCGATGAGCGTGATCGTCGCGACGTCCCCGTGCGCGCCCCTGGCGATGTCGCGGAGCGCGATCTCGTGCGGCGGGATCGCGAAGACGATCTCCGCCTTGAAGGTGTCGAGGCCGCCGTCGGCGGTGACCACGCCGCGCTGAAGCTTGAAGGGCCGGCCCATCGCGCCGAGCTCGCCGTCGGTGAGATCGAGGCGGCCGGCGAGGTTCAGGTCCTGGCCGCGCATCTTCACGTCCATCTGGCCCTTCAGCTTGACCTCGAGCGGCGAGGCGGCGGCGAAGACGACGTGGATCCCGTCGGGGATCGCCAGGCGGATGTCCATGCCGGCTGCGGGATCGGGCGGCGGCGCGGCGGGGGCATGCGGGTCGGGCGGGGGCTTCGTGCCCTTGGGCGGCGGCAGCACGCCGCTGGGTCGGTGGGACGCGTCGAGGTAGACGAGGTCGTCGTAGGCGGGGAACTGCGGGTAGTGCGCGCGGATGAAGCGGTCGGGCGCATAGAGCATCATGTCGTCGACGGTGACGTCGATCGCCTTCACCGGCTGGGTCAGGTTCCTGGCGTCGACGCGCATCGCGAGGTCGAGCTCACCCTCGGGGCCGTCGAAGCCGAGGCCGAGCACGAGCCAGTCGCGGGTCTCGATCGCGAGGTGGGCCTCGTCGATCTTCAGATCGGTCCACGGCACGCGCCCGCTGATCTTGACGAAGCGATCGCCGCGCGTCTCGTCGGGCGGCGCGACGAAGCCGGGCAGGTCGGGGTGGCGGGCCTCGTGCAGCTCGATGCCGGTGATCGCCAGCGCCTCGCGCGTGGCGCTGATCGCGACGCGCCCGTCCTGGATGTGGCGGTCGGTGTCGGGCACGGCGACGTCGAGCGCGGAGATCAGCAGATCGCCGACGACGTGGCTGCCGGGCAAGAGCCCCGGGGCCTCGGGGTTGCGCGACGACAGGAGCTCGCCCTGCATCGACCAGTCGAGCTTGCCCTGGAGCTTCCATGGCTGGCCGGCGGTGGCGAAGGCCGGAACGAGGCGCAGGAGGTCGACCTGATCGGCCTTCATCGCGAGCGCGATCGGCAGCGGTGGGAGGGTCGCCGGATCGGTGCCGGGCCGGGGCGGGGTGAGCTCCTTGCGCGCGATCTGCCCGCGGATCGTGACCTCGCGCTGGCCACCGAGCGCGAGGCCGCCGCCGACGGTATCGGGGGTGGCCTCGATCTCGAAGGCGACGCGGCCGGGCGCGCCATGGGCCGACTCGAAGCCGTCCCAGGCGAAGGCGCCGTTCGCGGTCGGGGTCGTCAGATCGCCGCCGAGTGTGAGCACGCCGCCGAGCTGGCCCGGCAAGTCGGGAAGGGCCGGAGCACCCGGGGTCTTCGCGAGCGCCTGCTTCCAGCCGGCGATGGTGTGCTCGACGAGGCGCAGCTCGCCCGAGAGCGGCGCACGCATGAGGCGCTGGCGGTCCTTCATCACGCCGCGCAGACCGCGACCGGGCACGCCGACGACGATCTCGGCCGCGAGCGCGTCGAGGCCGGCGACGTCGACGCGCTGGCTCACGCGGATGTCGTCCTGTCCGATCGTGATGACGCCGCCGACGTTGGCGGGCGGGGCGGTGCCGACCTCGAGCGAGGCGAGCCCGAACGAGAGCGTGCCGAGCACGTCCTTGGCCTGACCGTTGAGCCTGGCTTGCGAGCTGAGCGCGCCGGCGATCGGCCGCGGGGCGAGGCCGATCGCGTGCAAGACCTCGAGCTCGATGGGCTTTTCGAGGCCGGCCTCGAGCGTCCAGGGGCGGTCGAGGAAGTTCTGGAGGAGCGGCGAGCGCTCGAAGGTGCCGTGGGTGTGGTGCGCGACGAAGGCGGGCGCGGTGGCGTCGAGGTGCAGGTCGAAGTCGTTGTCGAGCGCGATCGTGCGACCGTCGGGTCGGAGCTCGCCGGCGATGGCGACCTTCTGGCGGGCGGGCGCCTTGGTGTAGCCGCGGCGGCGCAGGAGATCGCCCTCGAAGTCGAGCGACCAGCTCCCGGTCGGGCGGACGGTGGTGCCGGCGAGGTCGAGCGAGAGGCCGAGGGTGGCGTCGGGGTCGACGCCTTCGGGCAGGCCGTCGGGCATGAGCGCGCCGAGGCGCGAGAGCTCGGTCGTCGGCATGCTCGCCTTGATGGCGAAGCGGCCGGCGCCGAGCGAGGGCTTCGCGCCCGATGTCGTCGGCAGGTTCAAGGGCGCCATCAGATCGAAGCTCAGGAGCGGCGTGCGCTGGCCGCGGTCGTGCAGTCCGAGCTCGAGGTCGAGGACCTTGTCGCGCATGGCGCCGGAGAACTTCGCGGTGAAGGGCGCGCCGGTCTTCATGCGCCCGCGCAGGTCGCCGAAGAAGTCGAGCTGCGGGTTTTCGCGCGTGCCCTGCGCGCGCACGCTCATGTCGAGCTTGCCGGCGAGGCCGCGGGTCGATCGGCGCGCCAGTCCGGCGAGGCGGCCGAGATCGATCGCGTCGAGATCGAGGCTGAGGTCGAACGAGTCGACCTTGTTGGCGCCGGGATTGTTCTCGTCCTTGGAGAGCTGAGCCTTGACGGCGACGTCGATGGTGCCGCCGGCGAGCGCGAGCTTCATCGGCGGCACGCGCACGGTCTGCTTGCCGTCGGGCGACTGCGCGAGCGCGAGCGTGACAGGTTCCTCGAGGCGGGTCTCGGCGGGGCCACGCTTGACGTAGAGGCGCTCGATGGTGGTGTCGACCTCGCGCTTTTCGAGGTCGAGCAGGCTCTTCATCGCGACGTCGAGCGCGAGCGCCTGGCGCTCGTCGGCGGCCTTGATGGTGATCTCCTGGCGCAGCCCCTCGAAGGCGACCTGGACCTCGGCGCTGTCGAGCGTCTGCTGGCCGGTGTCGACCCCGCCGAGCTTCGCGTCGAGGCGGCCCTTCAAGCCGTCGGGCTTGCCGCCTTCGACGAGCAGATCGAGATCGACGTCGACGAGGCCGACCTTCTTGTCGGGCAGGTTCGTGCCGGGCGGGCCCTTGACGACGATGTCCTTGCCGTCGATCTGCCCCTTGAGCGTGAGCGTCTCGATCGGCAGCGACGAGAGATCGATGCGGCCGTTGACGATGAGGGCCTTCGGGTCGAAGGGCGTGGCTGGCGCCGACTCGGCGCCCGGCGGCGGGATGGGCTTGGGCTTGAGGCGGCCGGCGACGGCGAGGTCGACGTCGAGCGTGCCGTCGATCGGCGGCAGGGGGGTGATGAGCACGCCGGCGTCGCGCGCCTTGGCGATGGTGTCGCCGAGCGCGCTGTGCATCGCCAGGTGCCCGCGGAACTCCTGGGTCTTGCGATCGAGCTCGCCGTCGAGCGCGAGGGTCTGACCGAAGGCGGTGATCTCGAGGTCCTCGAGGATGAGCACGTCGCCCTTGCCCGAGGCGTCGATGACGATCGAGTCGATGCTGCGGCCGCCGAACGTGGTCTTGGCGACGTCGGCGTGGATCTTCAGGGTGTGATCGGGCGGCAGGCCGGTGAGGTCGAGCGTGGCCTTGAAGGCGGTCTGCAGGTCGGGGCGCGTCTCGCCGGCGAGGATCTTCGTGGTGTCGAGGTCGCTGCCCTCGAGCACGAGGTGCACGATCGGCTTCATCAGCTCGCGCGCATCGATGGTGCCGGTGAGGGCGAGCACGCCGCCGTCGGTCTTCACCTTGCCGTCGACGGCGAGGCGCTCGGCCGGGCCCTTGACCGAGGCGTCGAGCGCGACGTCGGAGAGCAGGGCCTCACGCCCCAGGAGCGTGTTGACGCCGCGGTGGTCGATCTGCACGCCCGTGAGCTCGACGAGGTGCTCGCCGGGGCCGAGGCCGACCGCGCCCGGCGGCGGCAGGCGGCCGAGGGTGCGCATGCCGCCGACCTTGACCGGGCCGGCGGTGAGCCCGCCGAAGTTCATCTCGGTGAGGCCGTCCTTCATCGAGACGGCGATCGGCTCGATGACGAGGTCGAGCTTCTGGTCGAGCGCCTTGGCGATCACGCTGATCGTCTTTGGCGTGAGCGTCGCTTCGAGATCGGCACCGCTCTTCCTGGCGCTGGCGGCGAGCTGGAAGCTCGCGCTGACCTGCGGGTTGTCGAGCTTGCCCGAGAGGTTCGAGAGCGTGAGGTCGAGCTTCTGGTTCGGGTTGTCGAGCGCGAGCGAGGCGGCCATGGCGAGGTCGGAGACCACGAGCGTGCGACCGTCGGGCTGCTCGATGCGAACGTTGACGCCGCCGAGCTCGAGCGCCTGGATGACGATCTCCTCGGGCAGCTTGGTCGGCTCCTTCTGCATGCGGTTCAAGTTGTTGGTGCCGTCGGGGAAGCTGACGAGGTCGAGGTCGAGGCCGGCGATCTGGAGCTTCTCGATCGTCAGCGGCTTGGAGAGCAGGCTGCCCCAGTCGAGGTCGAGCAGCAGGCTCTTGAGGTGCACGACCTTCTTGCCGCTGTGCTCGGCGATGACGAGGTCCTTGATCTCGACGTCGCCGAAGAGCGCGTAGTCGAGCTCGCCGATCGTGACCTTGCCATCGTAGCGACCGCCGAGCGCGCCCTCGGCGATGTCCTTGGCGACGCTCTTGCCCGGGCCGGTGTGGAAGAAGCCGATGACGAGCAGGAGCAGCAGCAGCACGATCGCGATCGTCCACAAGACACCCTTGAGGATGCGGCGTGGCAGCGACTTCTTCTTCGGCTCCTCGGGCGCGGCGGCGTCGGGGTCGAGCCTGAGCTCGCCCGAGGCTTCCTGATAGGGCGAGGTGCGCTTGCGCTTCTTGGTGATGGGACCGATCACCGCGCTCGGGCTGGACGGCTCGGAGCGGCCGGCGTCGAGACGGCCGGGGCCGAGCGGGTCGTTCGTGGCCGCGGGCGCGGAGAGCACATCGTCGCCGACCGCCGGCGTGGTGGTGGTGACGTCTTCGCTGTAGGCGGGCGTCGCGGTCGTGACCTCTTCGGCGGAGATGAGGCTCGAGCCGGGCTTGCCCTTCTCGGTCGGGAAGCGTTTGGCGCCGTCGCGCCCGGCGTTGGGATCGGGTGGGCTCGCCATCAGAATGCCTCCCCGATACGAAGAAAGACGAGCGCCTGGTCGAGGGCGTCGATCGCCTCGAACATGGGGTCGTCGGTGACGCGATAGGCGACGTCGAGCGCGACCGGCAGGTGCCAGACGCGCGCGCGGATCCCGAGGCCCAGCGCGAGCTCGACCGCGTCTTCGAAGGGGTTCGCGGCGTGGCCGAGCGCGCCGATGTCGGCGAAGACGACGGCGCCGAACTGCTTGCGATAGGGCAGCCAGCGGAACTCGACGCTGCCTTCGAAGAGGCTCGTCGCGCCGATGGGGATGGGATCGGTCGCGCAGGTGCCGTCCTCGGCGACGCCGTCCTTGCAGGTCTGGGCGTAGAGCGAGAGGCGCCGCGTGCCGAAGCCGCGGTGACCCCAGGCGCCGCCGCCGAAGAGGCGCGCGCCGATCGGCACGCCGTCGTCGCCGGAGAGGCCGGCGACCCAGCCGGCGCTGGTGCGGAAGGCGAGGCCCATGTCCTGGTTGAACGGCAGGAAGAGGCGCAGATCGATCTCGCCGCGCAGCCAGGTGAGGTCGCCGATCGGGGCGACCGCGGCGCGCAGCGCGAGGAGGTGGCCGCGCAGGGCCTCGACGCCGTCGTCGCGCGTGTCCCAGACGAGCGAGAGGCGGCCTTCGCCGGCGATGGTGGTGGCGGGGGTGGCGGCGTCGGCGTCGGCGAGCGAGGCGGCGGTGATGGTGCCCAGGCCGACGCCCTCGTCCCAGCGGAAGCGCGGCTCGATGTCGAAGAAGAGGCCGGTGTCGATGAGCGTGCGCACGCCGAGGCCGGCGGCGGCCGTGCGCCAGTGGAAGCCGGGGAAGAGCTCCTCGTCGAAGGAGAGCGCCAGGCGCATGTCGCCGGTGCGGCCGAAGGTGCCGGGACGCAGCCACTCGAGGCGCGCCGAGCCATAGACGCCGAGCGGCTCGTCGACCTCGCCGCGCCAGCGGATGCCATAGCCGACGAGGCCCTGCAGGGCGAGGTGGTTGAGCTGGCCGAGCGCGTTGCGGAAGAGCACGCGCGTGCCGAAGAAGGGATCGATGCGCTCGGGATCCATGTTGACGCCGAGCGTGACCTTGCCCTGGGTCGAGGAGGCCTCGACGACCTCGACGCGCACGTGCACGTCGGGCGAGAGCTCGCGCGGGACGAGCGCGCCGTCGGGCGAGACCTGATCGGGCTTGAGGTTGCCGCCGGTGTCGGGCGGGATCCAGGACTCGTAGGGGACGGCGCCGGTCTCGAACTCGGTGCCGACCTCGGTGAAGATGCGCGCGATGGCGAAGGCGCCGGTGTCCATCAGGTCGAGCTCGCGTTTGCGCACGGTCTCGAGGTCGAGCGGGTCGCCGACCTCGTAGCCGGCGCGGTCGAGGATCGCGTCGGGCGAGATCTTGCGGTGGCCGTGCACCTCGATCGAGCCGACGCGGGTCGGGGGCCCCTCGTCGACGAAGAAGACCCAGTCGACCTTCTTGGCGTCGCGGTCGACGAAGGCGCGGCTGTAGACCTCGGTGCGCATGTGACCGGCCGCGCGCAGCACGTCGGCGAGGGTGTGGCGCTGGATGCGCCAGGTCTGGAGGTCGACCGGGTCGCCGGGGCCGAAGGTGATCTTGTCTTCGAGCGCGCGCTGAAAACCTGCCGGGGCGTTCTGCACCGAGACCGAGCGGATCGTGTAGCGCGGCCCCTCGCTCAGGGTCCACTCGACGCGCGCGGCCAGGCCCGCCTCGTCGAAGCTGACCTGGGCCTTGTCGACCACGACATCGAAGTATCCGAAGTTCTTCCAGTATGCGGCGATGCGCCGGCGGTCTTCGGCCTGGCGCCACGGGTTGAAGGGCTGGCCGGGGATGAGGAAGGCGTCGGGGCGGACGGCGAGGGTCTGGATGAGCGGCGCGGGGTCGAGCGCGAGGCCCTCGGGGAAGACGATCTCGGAGACGGCGTAGGGGGTCTGGCCGGGCAGCTCCGGCTTGACGAAGGGTGAGCAGGCCGGGGCGCCGAGGATCGACGCGACGACGAGCGCGGCGATCGCGCGCGGCATGGCTGGGGTGGCGGACGGACGGCGCATGGTGACTCGCACCTCGGAGCTGGCCGAGGACTGGGGTGGGTCGCATTGTGCGAGAAGTGGCGTGTCCTGTCGAGACAACCGGTGTTCTGGGATATGGTGCGCCGGACCGAGGAGGATGACCGATGGACGAGCCTTCACCGTACACCGCCGAAGATCGCCAGCGCTGGAAGAAGAAGCTGCTCGCCAAGGGCGGCGAGGTCGCGGCGATGCTCGAGGAGCTGCTCGCGAAGAAGGAGGTCGACCTCGCCAAGCTCGAGCTCAAGATGAAGGACGACGAGAAGGAGCCGAAGGAGAAGCGCCTGCGTCGCTACTTCGACCTCCTGATGGCGCGCATGCGCGTCGTCGAGCACCCGCGCTTCGGCTACCACCCGGAGCGCGGCGAGTTCCTGGAGGTCGCCGAGCTCGACGAGATGCCCTGGGTTGAGTGCGAACCCTGAGAGGGCGGCGCGCGCCCTGCTGATGGTGCTCGCGGCCTCGCTGGGGTGCGCCGGCGGGCCGCCGGTCAGCGGTGACGCGCGCGCGCGCGAGGACGACGCGACGCCGATCGCCTGGCTCGGGGTGCGGGGCACGCGCTGTGAGGCGGTCTTGCCGGCGCTGGGGCTGGCGACGAGCCTGCGCCAGGGCACGGTCTCGCCGTGGCGGGTGGCCGAGCAGGGCCCGTGGTGCGCGGTGGCGCCGACGGGAGGCGGCGCGGGCCTGCGCATCGACTCGAGCGCGCAGCACCTCTCGGCGGAGCTCGGCCTGCCGGCGTTGTCGTTCTTCGTCGCGCGCGGGGCGTGGAGCTACACGGTCTTCGACCGCGGCGAGCCGGTGCTCTCGCTCGAGTCGCACGTCGGCGAACCGATCTTCAGCGGGGACGCGATGCGCGCCGCGGCGCTGCTCGAGGTCGACACGGAGGTGGTGAGCGAGACCGAGGGGCGAGGGCGCGAGCCGGCAGCGCTCGAGCGTTTCGCGGCCGCGATCGGGCTCGCCGATCCGGGCGCGGAGGCGCGCGTCGTCGAGGCCGAGCGGCACGTCGCAGGAGGCGGTGACGACGCGGCGCCGACACCCGAGCGCACGCTGGCGAAGATCCCGCCCGGGAGCTGGGCAGCGCTGCCGCCGCTGGGGGTGGTGCTGGTCAAGGCGGTCGAGGTCGGCGAGGGCGAGGACGGCGAGCCGGTGGCGACCTATGTGATCGTCGACGACATGGCGACCCTGCGGTTGCCGGTCGCGCGCGCCGAGGCGATGGGCATGCGCCCGGTCGCGGCGCGCGGCGAGGTGGCGCGGGCGCTGAAGGTGATCGAAGCGGGCGTCGAGCTCGACGAAGAGCGCTACGATGCGGCGCGCGTGAAGGGCTGGCTCGGCACGCTGGCGACCGGGGACCTGATCGGGATCGCGCGGGTCTACGCGACGCTCTGCGAGCTCGCGGCGACGCGGCGACTCTACCAGCTCGAGGAGGGCTTGCTCGCGACGAGCCGCGACTGGCTCGCCGAGGAGATCGCCACGGCGCAGCACACCCAGCGCGACGCCATCGAGCAGAGCCTGCGTGCGCTGTGCGAGTGAGTGTGCTATCAGCCGCGCCGCCATGAGTCGCATCTATCGAACGCTGCCCCCCCAAGGTACCAAGCTCGGCATCGCCTACTCGGGCGGCCTCGACACGCGCTGCGCGGTGGCGTGGCTCGCGCGTCAGGGCCTGGAGGTCCACGCCTACACCGCCGATCTGGCTCAGCCCGACGAGAAGGACCCGGCCGAGATCCCGCCGAGCGCGCTGACGCACGGCGCCAAGGCCGCGCGCCTGGTCGACTGCCGCGAGGCGATGGTGCGCGAGGGGCTGGTCGCGATCCAGTGCGGCGCGTTCCATCTGAGCTCGGGCGGCAAGAAGTACTTCAACACGACGCCGCTCGGGCGCGCGGTGACAACCACCGCGATCGTGCGCGCCATGCGCGAGGACGGCGTGCACGTCTTCGGCGACGGCTCGACCCACAAGGGCAACGATATCCAGCGCTTCTACCGCTACGGCATCCTCGTCGACCCCGAGCTCAAGATCTACAAGCCCTGGCTCGACAAACGCTTCGTCGACGCCTTCGGCGGGCGCAAGGAGATGAGCGAGTACCTCGCCTCGATCGGGATGCCCTACCGGATGGGCGCCGACAAGGCCTACTCGACCGACGCCAACGTGCTGGGCGCGACGCACGAAGCCAAGGACCTCGAGCACCTCGAGGTCAGCATGAAGATCGTCGAGCCGATCATGGGCGTCGCCTTCTGGAAGCCCGAGGTCGCGATCGCGCCCGAGGAGGTCGCCGTCACCTTCGAGGCGGGACAACCCGTGGCGCTGAACGGGCGCCGCTACGACTCCGCCCTCGAGCTCTTCCTGGACTGCAACCGCATCGGCGGCCGGCATGGCCTCGGCATGAGCGACCAGATCGAAAACCGCGTCATCGACGCGAAGAGCCGCGGGATCTACGAGGCGCCGGGCATGGCGCTCCTGCACCTCGTCTACGAGCGCCTGCTCTCGGCGATCCACAACGAGAACACGCTCGATCAGTACTTCTCGCTCGGGCGGCGGCTCGGGCGCCTCCTCTATGAAGGACGCTGGTACGACCCCGAGTGCCTGCTCCTCAAGGACGCGCTCACGCGCTGGATCGCGCCGAGCGTCAGCGGCACCGTCACGCTCGAGCTCCGGCGCGGCGACGACTACACCATCGTCCGGACCGAGGCGGCGCACATGGCCTACGCGCCCGACAAGCTCTCGATGGAGCGGGTCGAGGACGCACCGTTCACCCCCGAGGACCGCATCGGCGCGCTCGAGCTGCAGAACCTCAACGTCGGCGACAACCGCGCGCTCCTGATCCACCACCTCGAGAGCGTGCGGCGCCTGGCCGGGGGCGGTCCGGGGCTGGCGGGTGTGCTCGGGCTCGAGAGCGGAGAGAAGTGAGGCTCACGGCGCGCGCGTTTCGCTCGCGAGCTCGCTCGCGCGACAACCCCTGAGCCCTCCATCCTCGTCGAGCGCGAGCCACGCCCCGTCGGCGCGGACGCGCGCCATCACGACCCGGCCTCGCAGGTGCACGCCGTGCTCGCCTAGGCGCAGGTCGAGCTCGCGCGCGTCGCCCATCTGCACGAGCACGACCTCGCCGTCGGCGAAGGTCAGCCGCGCCGTGGCGCTCTCGAGCTCACAGCGCGCGAGCCCGACGAGGGACGCGACCGGGGTCGCCTCGACCCGCGCGCATACGAGCGCGACGAGCGCGGCGCCTCCGCTCGGGACCGTCGCCTCGAGCACCGGCACGACGTTGTCGCGATGGCGTGGATCCACCCCGGTCCACGACGGCCTGGCCGGCACGCCGCGGCTCCACCCCGCCAGCGCGCCGATGTAGCACACGCGCGCGTCACCGAGCGCCGCCTCGATCGGGCGGCCTTCGACACGCAGCGAGACGCTCTCGGGCGCGGCCCCGTCGTAGCCGAGCGCGTGTCCGCCCTCGCGCATCACGACCTCACGCGTCGCGTGCACCCAGTGCAGGTTGACCATCACGTCGCCCTTGATGATCACGCTGGTCTGCACCCAGCCGTCGGGGTCGACGTCCGTCATCACCCAGCGCGACGAGGAGAAGCCCGGCGCGAGGTGACGCGGGCTCGTCGCGCGGCGGCACCGGAAGTCGAGCCCGTCCAGCGAGCACAGGATGGCGTTGTCGGGCGGGACGCCCTTGGGTCCGAGGCGGGCGAGCGGACCGAACACCGATGAGTAGGCGAGCCTGGCATACTTGCCGCCCATGCCTGCGGTCTCGTGCCATGCGCGCTGGTTGACGAGCTGCACGTGCGCGCCCTCGCCGAACGCGATCAGGCCGGGGCCGGGCATCACCCGCTCGAACCGCCCCTGTTGTGCCGGGAGCGGCACCTCGATCGCGCTCCAGAAGGGGTGCTGCGGCGGCATGAGGAACGCCGTGAACACCATGCCGGCCCAGTAGGGCGAGCCGGCACCGGAGTAGCGCTCGAGGGGCGCGGTCTTGCCCTCGATGAAGCCGGCCGCGAGGTGCCCGCGCGCGGTGAGCACCGGCCGCGACAGGAAGTGCTGCATCACGAGGCTGCACGCAGCGCGCCCCTGACCTGGCGGCAAGTCGCTCGACCCGAGCAACGCGCCGAGCACGATCGGTGTCACCAACGCGAAGCGATACGAGATCGAGCGCCCGAACGCCGGGAAGCCGCCGTCGCTCGCGACGAGGTACGGTAGCCCCGCGACGAACGCGCGCGCGCGCGAAAGGATCCGATCGCGCAGGTCCGGCAGCGCGTCGCCGTCGAGCCACGCCCACATGAGCCCCCACGTATTGAAGCCCCAAGCGCTGTAGTGGTCGACCTGGTCGCGGTCGCCATCGCCGTACCAGCCGTCGCCGAGATACATGCGCTCGACCGCGGTGAGGTGGCGCGCGACGGCGCCCGGGTCGTGCGGGAGATCGAGGCGCTTGCAGGCCGCGTGCGTCACGGCCGCGAAGAGGCGCCAGTTGTTGTCGAAGTAGTCGCACGCGTGCGCGCGCGCGAGGTAGTCGCCGACCTGGCGGCGCTGGCGCGCGTCGAAGCGATCCCAGATCGCCTCGCGCGAGACGACGAGCGCCCAGCCGAGCGCCGCGAGCTCGACCAGGTGTTGTGAGCGGTCGCGGACCGGACCCCAGTGCTCGGGGTGCGCCGGATCGGTGCCGGCCAGCGTGCCGCGCGCGAAGAACCCCGCGAGATCGATCGGCCCGTCGCGCCCGACGCATGCGCGCCCGGTGGCGAGCCACGGCGCGCTCATCATGAAGGCGCGCGTGAAGCCTTCGAGCTCGGTCGCGAGGACGCCGTGCGAGCTGATCGGTCCGGGGAGCAGCAGGCGCGCCCCGCCGGGGCTCGCGCTGTGCACGAGCGGTTCGACGAGCGCGCTGAACGCCTCCTCCCAGTGGGTCCGCGTCCACCCCGTCACGGGAGCGCGCTGCGAGTCGGCGGCGGCCTGGAGCGTGAGGCTGTGCATCGCGGCGCATGATGTCGGAGCGAGCGACGGGCGTCCATGCGGTCGCGTCGGCGCGCGCGTGGCACGCTGGGGCTCGCGCACCCCGATGGGGCTCGGCGCTGTCTCCCGGAGTTGACACCCGATCGATGGAGCGCGGCTCGGGAGGCGGCCGAGACGCTGGCACGTCACTTGCGAACGTGGGCCGTGCCACACACGGGAGCACACGATGGTTCAGGACACGATGAGCACGACGACGCCGACCACCTCCAGCGCCGGCGCGATGCCTTCGGCAGAGCGCGGCAGCGCGAGCGGGGCGGTGCGCGGCGGGCTCCGCGGCATGAGCTTCGCCGAGCAGATCCAGATGTTGGCGCCGGCCGGTGCGCCGCGACGCCCGGTGCAGCGCGAAGCGGCGACGAGCGACGAGGCGGCGAGCGCGTCGCCGATCGAGCTCCTGACGAACGCCTGGAACGAGGGCGTCGTGGCCTTCCAGAGCGCGGTCGAGAGCCTGTCGACCGAGCAGGTGGTGGCTGCGCTGCCGTCGGTCAAGGACGGGCTCTACTGGCTGCTCGAGCAGTTCTGGCCGTCGGGCACGGGCTGGGCGGCGTCCTTCGGGGTCTCCGGCGAGGGCACCATCGCCGGCACCGACGGCGGGATCCCGTGCGACCTCGACGTCGCCGGCGAAGGCAGCATCAAGATGACGCTCACGCGCGCCGGTGGCGAGGTCGAGCTCGCGGTCGAGGGCGAGGGCGAAGGTGGCGTCGCGGGCAAGGCGTCGATCAAGCTCGCCAAGCTGCCGGTCGGCACCGACATCGCCAACGCGAACAGCTTCACCCTGAGCGTCGATCTCGGCGCGGTCGACTGGCCGACCGGCGCCTGGGACAAGCTGAAGAGCGGCAACCTGCAGGGCGCCTTCGGCGAGGTCTTCCGGAGCGCGCTCTCACTCGGCAAGAACACCCAGCTCGAGGTCGAAATCGAAGGCTCGCAGTCGGTCGAGACCGGCGGCGAGGTCGGCGTCGACGGCCTGCTCTCGGGCAAGGCGGCGGTCGGGCTCAAGGCCGGGCTGGCGACGACGGTCTCCAACCCGACCGAGTCGAAGGAGGGGCAGCTCACGCTGTCCGGATCCGTCGGGGCCTACGCCGGCCTCGAGTTCGAGTCGCTCGAGCCGGGCACCCTGCAGGTCGTCGCCGATCTGGTCTCCTATCTGCTCTCGGTCGACTTCGGCGAGGTCGGCGACACCGGCCTCGAGATCGAGAACGCCGTCGGCCTCGAGCTCGGGCTCACCTACCCGCCGATCGGCACGAGCCCCTACGTGCCGACGCCGGTCGTGAAGCTCTTCGCGCAGGTCAGCGGCGCGCTGACCGCGCTCGGCATGGGCCTCGAGGAAGGCTCGGCGAAGGTGAGCCTGCCGCTGGCGCTGCCCGACATCCCTGGCTTCATCGCCGCGATGAAAGAGAAGGGCGCGGCCGGCGCCGGCTCGGCGGCGAAGCTCCTGCCCGCCTCGGGCATCGAGGCCGAGATCGAGGGCACGCTCGCGTTCGGCTCGCTGACGCGCGCGCTCGGCACCGTGACGACGACCGTCTTCGGGCTCAGCGAGACCGAGGTCTCCGGCGGCAGCTTCGACGTGTCGTTCTCGCTGGAGATGGGGCTGACGCGTGACGAGCTGGCGGCGCTCCACCAGAGCGTCGTCGACCGCGCGGTGGAGGTCGCGAACGCGCTGAGCGCGGGCGATCTGCTCGGCGCCTTGCGCGCCTACATCGCCGCGGTCAGCGGCGGGATCGCCGAAGCCAGCGCGGCTTTCATCAACGCGATCAAGAAGTTCGAGGTGACGCTCGAGTCCGGGTTCGAGCGCGAGTACGGCGGCGAGACGCCGCTGGCCGGCACGGTGAGCGGCGTCAGTGGCTCGGTCGAGGGCAGCGTCGCCTCGGTCTACGAGGGCGACCTCACGCCGGGCCAGGTCGCCGCTGCGGACATCGAGAAGGTCCTGCGCGAGATCTTCGGGTGAGCGAAAAGAGGCCACGCCATGCGGGCGGGCACGAGGCCCGCCCCTACAGGCCACGGCATGCGGGCGGGCACGAGGCCCGCCCCTACCGAGCAAGCGCGCACAGCCGGTTCAGGGCAGCTTCCAGCCGAGGAGCTTCGCTTCGGTGAGCTTGGCGATGACGTTGCTCTTGAAGTTCGCCAGGTGCGTCTTCATCGTCGCGGCGTCGCCGCCCCAGTCGCTGTCTCCGATCGCCATCCCCAGCCCGTTGACGCCACCGATGAAGAGGTGCTTCTTGGGCTGCGACTCGCGCGTGACGTGCACGCGTGACACCACATCGACGCTCTCGAAGAACGACTGGTAGATCAGCGCCGGGTCCTTCTCGAGGATCTCGGGGTCCGTGCCCACGAGGGTGGACGGCGCGGGGATCGAGTTGCCGCTCGCGGTGATGTGCAGCCGCGTCCCGGTCGGGCCCGCCGCCACGTGCTTCATGTCCCACTCCTGGCCCTTGATCTGCCAGCCGAGGAAGGACCAGAGCTGACCCTTGGTGGGTACGTTGCGGCCCTTGAGGTCGGCGACGGTCTTCCAGACGTAATCCATCCAGGTCGACGCGCGCGCGCCGGCGTTGGTGGTGATGTCCTGCGTGACCGTGTCCTTGGCCCAGCCCGCCTCGGTGAAGCTCGCGATGTCGTCCGCGAAGACCGTCTTTTCCAGGCGATCGCGCCACTTGCCCCTGCCGAGCACCGTCTTGTGATCGGTGAGCTTGGTCGGGATCATGTCGATGAGCCGCTTGACCTCGCCGTTCCAAGCGCTCTTGCCCTCTCGGTCGACGACCGGCTTGGGAGCCTCTTCGGTCGGCGCTTCGGTCGGCGTCGTCTCGGTCGGTGTCTCCGTGACCTCGGTCGTGTTCTCGGTCGGCGTCGTGTCGGTCGTGGTCTCGGTCGGCGTCGCGTCGGTCGTCGTCTCGGACGTCGTCTCGGTCGTGTTTTCGGTCGGCGTCGTCTCGGTCGTGGTCTCGGTCGGCGTCGTCTCGGTCGTCTTTTCGGTCGGCGTCGTCTCGGTCGTGGTCTCGCTCGGCGTCTCGGTCGTGCTCGGCGGCTTCTTCGCTCCGCTCGTGGGCCCGCCGCCCTTGCCGCCGCCACCGCCCTTCTTCTTGCCTCCGCCGCCGCCGCGACGGTTGCGGGTGTTCTTCTTCGTCGTGTTCTTCTTCTTCCTGGCCATCTGCACCGCGCCACCGGCTGCGGCGCCACCGCCCGCGCCCAGAAGGCCCTCGGCCGACTCACCGCGCACCACGGCGTGAGCCACCGCGTCGGCCTGCTGCTCGTAGCGGTCGCCGACCGCGCCGACCCCGCCCTCGAGCTGCACGCCGGCGCGCTGCTGCACGATGTGCGCCGCCTCGTGCGCCGCCGTGAACAGGTCGGGGCTGCCGCCGAACGCGACGTGGTTGCCGCTGGCGTACGCCTCCGCGCCGATGTCCTGCGCTGCGCGCTGCGCTTCCGAGCCCTGGTGGGCCTGGACCTGGCTCACGTCGTGCTGACCGAACGACCGCTGGATCGCGTCGAGGTGCGGCAACGCCCCGCCCGTGCCGGCGACCCCCTCGGCCGCGCGCGCCTGGACGTCCTTCGCGCCCTTGTCGGCGCCCCCGCGCATCTGCACGGCCGCCTCGGCGGGCGGCGCGAGCATGCCCGCGCCCTCTTCGAACGAGGCGCCGCGGAGCGAGCGCTTGAGCTCGGAGTCGCGGCGCTGCACGGGATCGGGAGTGACGGACGTCGGGCTCGCGGCGCGCGTCCTCGAGGCGGTCTTGTCGTGCATGCTGGCTCCGTGTTGGCAGACGGCCGGAAGCCCAGCTTCACGCGACCGCGAGGGATGTGGCCCGACTATGCAGCATCTGCCCGCGTTTGTAACGAACGTTGGGCGCAGGCGCACAGGCTTGCTTGCAAGCCCATAAGATCATTATCCTTTCAGTTGTCGCCGATAAAGCTCAACCAGAAGGTGGTCTCCTCGGGCACGATCCCCGAGAGGAAACCGTCCCCGCCGAACGGAAAGACGCCGCGCCCGAGCGCGACGGCCTGCCGCCACCCGTCGATGAAGTCGAGGTCGATCCAGGCGAAGGTGCGCGGCTCGAAGCGCCGCTGACCCGACGGCAACCAGCTCGCGACGGGCGCCGACACGTGGGTGGGCGTCACCGGGAGCTGCACCTGCGAGACGGTGGGCCACGGTTGCCAGGCGATGCGCCAGCGCAGCTCGTCGCAGGTCTGGTTGGTACACACGTCGCCCGCCGGGCACTGCGCGTCGCTCGAGCACACGACGAAGTTGCTCGCGCAATAGCCGCTGCATTCGTGCTCACCGCGGAGCTCGATCGCCCCGATGTCGGCGCGTCCGAGCGAGGCGGGCGCGTACCAGCCGAAGGTCGGCCGCTCGGGGTCGGGCCCTTGGGGGGTGAGGTAGTTCGGGCTCACGGTCGGGAGGAGGTCTTCGGTGACGCGGCGCGTGCCGAAGCTGGCCGGCGGCGTGCCGACGCCCTGCTCGACCTCGTAGCTGAAGGCGAAGACGCCGTTGTCGCCGCCGCCGGGCAGGCCGTCGTAGATCGCCAGCACGCGGCGCCACGGACCGACCTCGCGGATGAAGGGCAGCTCGGCCTCGTGGGAGGCGCCGGGCACGAGGTAGAGTGAGAGGCCGAGGGCGCCGTCGCCGCCGGTGAGCTGCGCGATGTCGAAGGCGTCGGGGCGCGCGCCGCGCAGGTTCTGACTGAGCAGGACGCCGGTGACGAGCGCGTCCCCGTCGTTGAGGATCGAGAGGGTCGAGGTCGTGAGCGTCGAGCCCGGGGCGCTCGCCGGCACCCAGGCGGCGAGGTCGACGCGGGTCTCCAGCGAGGTGAGGGGCACGCTCGGCGAGAACGCGTAGGCGAGCACCTCGCCGGTCGGGGGGATCGCGTTGGGCGCGCGCGCGATGGCGGTCGCCAGGACCGGCACCGCGTGACCGACGACCGCGCACTCGGACGTGAAGCCCAGGCGCGCCTCGGTCTGGAGATCGTAGACGCGCGTGTTCTGGCCGCAGACGCTCTGCACGAAGATCTCGGTCGCGCCGGCGGGCCACGAAGGGATCCTGACGATCAGATCGGTCGTGACGTCGGAGGGCGTGCTCGGCAATGGTGGGGTCACGTCGATCGGCAGCGCATCGCCAGGCATGAGATCCATGAAGGTCTCGAGGCGGCGCGTGGTGACCGGGCCGTCGACCTCCTCGAAGGCGATGCTCATCATCATGCCCGCGAAGATCCGACGGCGGAAGGCGCCGGCGCCGTCGGTGGTGGTGGTGACGAAGAGGGTGCCGTCGGGGAAGTGCACCGCGGTCCGCAGGCCTGCGCGCGCTTCGCCGTCCGCGCTGGCGGCGAGCGAGGCCTCGCCGACGACGACGACCGGCAGGCTCGCCGGACCGACGTTGCCGGCGGCGTCGCGCGCCTGGGCGTAGAGGCTCCGGTCGCCGGCCGTGAGGGCGTCGACACCGGTCACGATCCCTTCGAAGCGACCGTCCGCGTCCGCGACGGTCTCGTTGCTGGGGATGCTGCCATCGACGCTGAAGCGCACGCGGGCCCCGGGCTCGGTGCGGCCGAAGACGCGCAGATCGACGCGCGCGACGTTGTTCGCGTCGGACAGGATCCAGCTCGCGCCGACGACGCGTTGCACGAGCGGCGCGGCGGGCGCGGTCGCGTCGAAGACGTACTCGAAGAGCGCGGCGCAATCGGAGCGGTTGCCGGCCCCGTCGGTGGCGCGCGCGTGATAGGTGACCGGGCGATCGACGGCGAGGGTGAAGCGCTGCTCGGCCGTGCCGGGAATGGCCGCGCAGGCGGTCGAGCCGGTCAGCGGTGTGGCGGTGGCGCCGGGACCGGTGCAGTCCTCGGACGTGTACACGTCGACGCGGGCGTTGGCCTCGGCGCAGAGGCGCACCTCGGGCGCGGGCGCGCTGGACGGGTTGGCGACCGCCTGGCGCTGCGCGGCGAGCATCGTCGGTGGGGCGGGCGCGGTGCCGTCGTGCGTCCAGGTGCCGAGCGCGGCGCAGGTCGAGCGGTTGCCCGCGGGGTCGTGCGCGTCGGCAAAGAAGCGGGTCGTCGTGTCGAGCCCTTCGAGCGCGCCGACGATCACCCAGGCGCCCGCGGGGTCGGCGGTGGCGGTGCCGACCTCGACGCCGCTGTCGCAGCTCGCGCCGTGGAACAGCGTCACGCGCGCGCCGGGCTCGGCACGACCACGCACGACCGGGGTGGTGACGAGCGAGGGCGAAGGTGGATCGAACGCGGACAGGGTCGGCGGGGGAGGTGCGATGGGATCGAGCACGTAGGTGCCCAGACTGGCGCAGGCCGAGCGCTCGCCGGTGCCGTTGATCGTCTGGCCGTGGAAGGTCGTCGACGATGACGGGGTGGCGACGGCGACGTCGCCGACGAAGGCGAAGCCGGTGGCGCAGTCGTTCTCCGGCACCACCGCGCGCAAGGTGGCGACCGGGGTGCCGAGGCAGTCGGCGCTGGTGAAGACCCGCACGTCGACCCCCTCGACCGCGCAGCCGCGGAGGATCGGCGTGTCCTCGCTGGCCGATGGCGAGGCGGGCGTGAACGGTTGGATCGGGTGGGGGCTCGGCGCGAGCGGCGTCGTGCCGTCGTGCACGTAGGTCGTCAGGAGAGCGCACGGTGAGTCGTTGCCGGCACGGTCGCGGGCGCGCGCGAAGACGCCGGTGGCCGTGTCCTCGGGCAGGGTGGCGACGACGATGAAGGCGCCGTCGTCGGCGCTCGTGCCGTGGCCGACGAGCGAGCTCTCGGCGCAGGCGGCGTCGTCGGCGTGCAGGGTGACGGTGAGCCCCGGCTCGGCCGTGCCGAAGAGGATCGGGCGCGAGGAGGACGAGGGCGAGGTCGGGGTCACGCTGACGAAGACCGGCGCCGCGGGCGCGACGTCGTCGTGCTCGTAGGTGCCGAGCGGCACGCACGCGGAGACGCGCCCGGGCGCGCCGCGCACCTGGCCGTGAAAGGTCGTGACGGTGTTGGGCGTCGCGGCGACGAGCCCGAAGAAGGCGGCGCCGTCGGGGCAGCCCTCGTCGGGGGCGGCGGCGGTCAGCGTGGCCTTGAGCGGTCCGAGGCAGCCGGCCTGGGCGTAGACATCGACGGTGGCGCCGTCGTCGGCGCAGCCACGCAGGAGGGGGTTGGGCTGGTCGGGCGAGGGGGACTGCGGGGTGAACGGGATGGGGTGCGGTGTCGGAGGGGGCGGGCGCTCGCCCGAGTGCTCGTAGGTCGCGAGCGCGGCACAGGTCGAGCGGTTGCCGGCCAGGTCGACGGCGACGGCGTACAGCGTGGTGCGGGTGTCGCTCGGCACGGTGACGACGATGGCGAAGGTGCCGTCGGCGGTCGCCTGGCCGGCGCCGAGCGGGGTGTCGCCGCACTCGGGGGCGGCGTGCAGCTCGACACGGCTGAGCGCCTCTGCGCGGCCGCTGACGCGTGGCGAGTCGTCGGCGGAGGGCGAAGGTGGGGCCACGGTGGTGAGGGTCGGCGGAGCGGGCGCGGTCTGATCGTGCACGAAGGAAAACGCCGAGGGGATGCAGGCCGAGAGGAGGCCGGCGGTGTTCTCGGCGCGGAGCACGAAGCGCGTCTCGGCGTCGGGCGCGGCGTCGACCTCGATGGCGAAGGCGCCGGCCGCGTCGCTCAGCGCGCTGGCCAGCGGGTCGCCGCTGCAGGTGGGGGCGCGGTGCACGTGCACGGTCGTGTCGGGGTCGGTGAGGCCGGCGAGGATCGGGGTGGGATCGATCGCGGGCGAGCGCGGGTCGGTCGCGGTGACGACGGGCGGCTGGGGCGGGTCGCAGGCGTCGCCGTCGCCGTCGCCGTCGCTGTCGCGTTGCGCGGGATCGGCGATGGAAGGGCAGACGTCGGTGACATCGAGGACCTCGTCGCCGTCGCGGTCGTCGTCGATGCAGTCGGCGAGCCCGTCGCGGTCGAGGTCGGGACCCTGCTCGTCGGTCGCGCCGTCGCAGTCGTTGTCGAGCCCGTCGCAGGTGAGCTCGTCGGGCTCGAAGCCGGCGACGGCGCCGTAGTCGCAGCGGGCGACGCGCTTTCCGGCGCTGCTGTCGCAGACGACGACGAGGTCCGCGCGCGCGGCGCCGCAGACGCCGGCGGTCTTGCAGACGATGGCGACGAGGCCGGCGAGCTCGGCGTCGGCCACGTGGTCGTCGGCGTCGAACTGGTCGGGGATGCAGTCGTCGTCGGCGTCGGCGGTGGCGCTCTCGAGCACGTCGGGGATCCCGTCGCCGTCGAGGTCGAGGAGCGCCTGCTGGTCGTCGAGCTCGTCGCCGTCGGCGTAGCCGTCGTTGTCGGAGTCGGCGGCGCGCGGGTTGGTGCCGAGGCGGACCTCGTGCGCGTTGACGAGACCGTCGCGGTCGTCGTCGCCGTCGGGGTCCATGCAGATCCCCCCGCCGCAGATCCCTTGCGCGCACTCGCCGTCGGCGCTGCACCTGGCGCCGAGCTTGCGGTTGCCCTCGTCGCCGCAGGCCGCGGCGAGCGCGGGCGCGAAGAGCGAGACGAAGAGAATACACCGCAGACGCTGCGACACGGGCCAACTCCGAAGCCGTCCAATGGCTCCGGCTAGCAGGACGGGCGCGTCGTTACAAGCCCGCTCAGCGCACGACGAGCACCGGCGCGTGCGTGTTGCGCACGATCGAGTAGGCGACCGAGCCCATGAGCAAGAGGCGCTCGACGCCGCGCGGGCGCCCGTGAGAGCCGATGATCACCAGGTCGGGATTCGTGTTGTTGGCGAAGTCGACGATCTCGTGGGACGGCGATCCCACCCGCACGTGCACGTGCATGCCGGCGTGCTGGAGGTGGTGGCCGTCGAGCTCGCGCTCGAGGCGGATGCGCACGATCTCGACGCGCGCGCGGTCGTCGGCTGCGCCGTGCAGGCCTGCTGCCCAGGCCAGCCCGCTCGCGACCGGGGTCACGTGCAGGAGGTGGATGCGCTCGGGCGGAGCGATCGACAGCGCCGTCTCGATCGCCTTGAAGCAGAGCTCCGAGAAATCGATCGGCACCAGCACGCGCTCGAGATTGTTCAAGTCCATGCGAGTCGACCGCCTCCGACAACGCGATGGGACCATGAAGCGCATGGTGGCGCAAGGGCAGACGCGCCGGCGGTCCGAGCGGAGGCTCGGCTTGACCCGCGGCCGCGCTCGGATTAACCCGAACCACCAGGGCCGCGCCAGGAGGCAGACATGGCCACATCCGTCGAATCGCCCCCCGCCGCCCGGCCGACGCCGACCGTGGGTCACAACCCGCCCCGCAAGGAAGGGATCGAGAAGGTCACCGGCCAGGCCCAGTACATCGACGACCTGCACTTCGAGGGGATGCTGCACGGCGTCACGGTGCGGAGCCCGGTCGCGCACGGGCGCATCCGCGGGATCCACTTCGACCCGGCCTTCGACTGGTCCGACGTGACCATCGTCACCGCCAGGGACATCCCGGGCGACAACGTCGTGACGCTGATCGAAGGCGACCAGCCCTTCCTCGCCGACGAGATCGTCAAGCACCCCGAGGAGGCGGTCGTGCTCCTGGCGTGCGCCGATCGCTACAAGGCGATCGAGGCGCGCAAGCACGTCACGCTCGACATCGAGCCGCTGCCGGCGGTCTTCGACCTCGACGCCTCGGCCGCCGGAGAGGTCCTGCTCTACGGCGCGGACAACGTCTTCAAGAAGATCGACATCGACAAGGGCGACGTCGATCGAGTCTTCGCCAACGCCGCGCGCGACGGGCTCGTCGTCGTCGAGGGCACCTACGAGACCGGCGCCCAGGAGCAGCTCTACATCGAGCCGCAGGGCATGGTCGGCATGGCCTCGCCCGACGCCGTCACGGTGTGGGGCTCGCTGCAGTGCCCCTACTACGTGCACAAGGCGCTCAAGCCGCTCTTCAAGCTGCCCGAAAAGCAGGTGCGCGTCGTGCAGACCGTCACCGGCGGCGGCTTCGGCGGCAAGGAGGAGTACCCCTCGATGATCGCCGGCCACGCCGCGCTGCTCTCGCTCAAGGCGGCCGGCCGGCCGGTCAAGATCGTCTACGACCGCGCCGAGGACATGGTCGCCACCACCAAGCGCCACCCTTCGCGCACGCGCCACCGCACCGCGCTCACCAAGGACGGCGAGCTCGTCGCCATGGACATCGCCTTCGACCTCGACGGCGGCGCCTACGCCACCCTCTCGGCGGTCGTGCTCTCGCGTGGCACCATCCACGCCGCCGGCCCGTACCGCTGTCCGAATGTGCGCATCCGCGCGCGCGCCCTGGCGACCAACCACCCGCCGCACGGCGCCTTCCGCGGCTTCGGCGCCCCGCAGAGCTGCTTCGCGATCGAGCGCCACCTCGACCACGTCGCCGCCGCGGTCGGCCTCACGCCGGTCGAGCTGCGCAGGAAGAACCTCTTGCGCACGGGCGACACCACGGCGACCACGCAGGTCATCGAAGAGCCGATCGACCTCGGCGCGATGCTCGACCTCGCGCTCGAGCGCTCGGGCTATCACGAAAAGCGCGCGCGCTTCGCGCACGACAACGCCCTGCCCGGCGCGCGCGTCAAGCGCGGCATCGGCCTGGCGACCTTCTTCCACGGCTCGGGCTTCACCGGCTCGGGCGAGCTCAACCTCGCCTCGGTCGCCGGCGTGGTCGCGCTGCCGAGCCTCGCCGGCGGCGGCGTCGAAGTGCTCGCGGCATCGACCGAGATCGGCCAGGGCACCAACACGATCTTCTCGCAGATCGCCGCCGACGCGCTCGCCCTGCCCTACGAGCGCGTGCGCGTGAGCCAGCCCGACACCGCCAACGTGCCCAACTCCGGCCCGACCGTCGCATCGCGCACGACCATGGTCGTCGGCAAGCTGGTCGAGCGCGCGTGCGGCGGGATCCTCGAGCGCCTGCGCGCCGACGCCCACCTCGCCGCCGGCGCCTACACGCCCGACGCGCTGCAGGCGGCGATCGACGCCTGGTACGAGGCCCACCCGGGCGAGCGCCTCGAGGCCTCGGCGCAGTACACGCCGCCGCCCGGGATCGTCTGGGACGACAAGACCTACCGTGGCTCGGCCTACGCCTGCTACGGCTGGGCGGCCTACGTCGCCGAGGTCGCGGTCGACACCGTGACCAGCGAGGCCAGGGTCGAGCACTTCACCGCCGTGCAGGACATCGGCAAGGTGATCCACCCGCTGCTCGCGGCCGGCCAGGTCGAGGGCGGCGTGGCGCAGGCGATCGGCTGGGCGATCTACGAAGGGTGCGTGTGGAAGGAGGGGCGCATGATGAACGGGCAGATGACCAACTACATCATGCCGACCGCGGCCGACGTGCCGCCGATCGACGTGCACTTCGTCGAGGTGCCGTTCACCTACGGCCCGTCGGGCGCCAAGGGCGTCGGCGAGCTGCCGATGGACGGGCCGGCGCCGGCGATCGCCAACGCGCTCTCGGAGGCGCTCGGCGTCGCGGTGGATCGGATCCCGGCGCTGCCCGAGGATCTCTCGAGGCTGACCACGCGGACGGGAGAGGGGTCGTGAAGCGCTTCGACTTCAAGGTGAACGGGGTCGCCCGCGAGGTGACGACCTGGCCGATGGCACGCCTCCTCGACGTGCTGCGCGAGGACCTGCGCCTGACCGGTACCAAGGAGGGCTGCGGTGAGGGCGAGTGCGGCGCGTGCTCGGTGATGATCGACGGGCAGCTCGTCAATAGCTGCCTCGTGCCCGTGGCCCAGGTCGCCGGGTGCGAGGTCACGACGATCGAAGGGATCGCCGTCGCCAACGGCACCGGCACCCCGGCGGGCGCGGGCCCCAGTGGGCTTCATCCGGTGCAGGGCGCGTTCGTCAGCCACGGCGGGGCGCAGTGCGGGATCTGCACGCCGGGCATGATCCTCGCGACCATCGAGCTGCTCGAAAAGCACCCCGAGCCGAGCGAAGAGCAGATCCGCGAGGGCCTGTCCGGCAACCTCTGCCGCTGCACGGGCTACATGAAGATCTTCGATGCCGTGCGCGAGTCGGCGCGCAAGGTGATCGCCGCCAAGAAGGCCAACGCGCGCTGGGTCGGCGAAGGAGGCACGCCATGAGGGGCAACGTTCCCGCGTACGCGCTCGAGGTGCCGGGCTCGCTCGGCGAGGCGCTGGCGCTGGTCGAGGGAGGGGCGATCCCGTTCGCGGGCGGCACCGATCTGATGGTCGTGCTCGAGGCCGGGCGCCTGCCGGTCGGGCGCTATGTGTCGGTGCTCGGCTTGCCGGAGCTCGCCGGCGTCGAGGTCGACGACGACGCGATCGTCTGCGGCGCCAACACGACCTACCGCGAGGTGCGCGAGCACCCGGTGATCGCCGCCGAGTACCCGATGCTGGCGCAAGCGGCGATCGAGTCGGGCGCCATCGCGATCCAGAACCGCGGCACGCTCGGGGGCAACATCATGAACGCCTCGCCCGCGGCCGACTCGCCGCCGGCCTTGCTCGCCTACCGCGCCGAGGTCGAGCTCGTCTCGCGCGACGGCGCGCGCTGGGTGCCCTACGAGACCTTCCACACCGGCTACAAGACCACGGTGGCGAAGCCGGGCGAGCTGCTCACGCGCATCCGGATCCCGCGCCGTGGCGAAGGCGACTGGCGCCAGGTCTACGAGAAGGTCGGGACCCGGAGCTGGCAAGCGATCTCCAAGGTGTGCTTCGCCGGGATCGCGCGGGTCGAGGGCGGGGTGATCCGCGACGTGCGCATCGGCCTCGGCGCGGTGGCGCCGACGGTGGTGCTCGCGCACGAGACGATGCGGGTGCTCGAGGGGCAGCGCCCCGACGCCGCGCTCGAGCGGGCGGCGGCGACGGCGATGGCCAAGGATGCGCGCCCGATCGACGACATCCGCTCGACCGCGGTCTACCGTGCGACGGTCGCGTCGAACCTCGCGGCCGCCTTCGTGCGCACGTTGGCGTCATGATCCAGCCCGGCGAGATCGTGAAGGTCGACGGTCTGGCCGTCGAGATCAGCGGACCGGCGGACGGTATCCGTTCAGGGGCGGGGTAGCGGCATCGGCCGCGAGATGCGAACCCAGCCGCATGAAGACGACGGACATCGAGCGATTGGAACAGCAGATCGAGACCCTCATTCGCGAGCACCTCGCGGAGTG